>NZ_JBFAZA010000003.1:0-284092 GCF_040681595.1 Amycolatopsis sp. NPDC051716
GCACCGAAGGCCGCCTTCGGTGCGTTCAACGCACCGAAGGCCACATTGGGGCGCTCTTCCCGGACGTCAAACAACTTGCGACGCGCGACACTAGCGGGTCAGGTGGCGGTCAGCGTGCCGTCAGCCGGTCCGAACACCATGACAGCAAGCCACCAGGCCCGAAACAGACGGAGATGTGAAGTGACGAGTCCTTTCGACGACGAGAACGGCCGGTTCCTCGTCCTGGTCAACGCCGAGGAAGAACGCAGCATCTGGCCGGTGTTCGCCGCGGTGCCGCCGGGGTGGGAGGTCTCGCTGGGGGAGAGTTCGCGCGCGGACGCGGTCGCCCACGTCGAGGCCACCTGGACCGACCTGCGCCCGAAGAGCCTGCGGGACGCGGGCTGATGGCGAGCGAGGCGCTCGACCGCGAAGCGGCCATCGAAGTCACCGGGCTGCGCAAGGGCTTCGGCGACCACCAAGCCCTCGCCGGCATCGACCTGCGGGTGCCCGCGGGCTCGGTGCTGGGCCTGCTCGGCCCCAACGGCGCGGGCAAGACCACGACCGTCCGGGTGCTCGCGACGCTGCTGCGCCCGGACGGCGGCACCGCCCGGGTCGCCGGCTTCGACGTGGCCACGCAGGCGAAGGAAGTGCAGCGGCGGATCGGTCTCGTCGGCCAGTACGCCGCGGTCGACGAGCTGCTCACCGGGCGTCAGAACCTCCAGCTGCTCGGCACGCTGCTGCACCTCGGCCGGCGTGGCGCCCGGGAACGGGCCAAAGAGCTGCTGGAGCGCTTCGACCTGACCGCCGCCGCCGACCGCGCGGTCGGCACGTACTCCGGTGGCATGCGGCGGCGACTCGACCTGGCGACCTGCCTCATCGGCCGCCCGTCGGTGCTGTTCCTCGACGAGCCGACCACCGGCCTCGACCCGGCGAGCCGCAGCACGCTGTGGGGAATCGTGCGGGGCCTGGTCGACGAAGGCGTCACGGTCCTGCTCACCACGCAGTACCTCGAGGAGGCCGACTACCTCGCCGACCACATCGTCGTGATCGACCACGGCCGCGTGATCGCCGAGGGCACCGCCGACGAGCTGAAGCGCAAGATCGGCGCGGAGCGGCTCGAGATCGCCGTCGCCGAGGAGAAGTGGCTCCAGCCCGCGGTTTCGGCCCTGTCCGGCGTTTCGGCCTCGGCGGTGACCGTCGACGAACGCAAGCGGAGCATCGCGGTCGAACTGCCCGACACCGCCGGGGGCATCGCCGCCGCGGCGGCCGCCCTGCGCGACGCCGGCGTCGAGTACACCGACTTCGCCCTGCGCCGCCCGACGCTCGACGAGGTGTTCCTCGACCTCACGGGACGTCCTTCGGTCACTTGACCGGCCGCCACCAGCTCGTCCGTCCACCCAGGACGGCGAGCCGGGGCAGCAGCAGGAACCGGACGATCGTCGTGTCGACGACGAGGACCAGCGCGGTGGCCAGGGCGAACTCCCGGACGTCCCCGCGCTCGGTCAGTCCCCAGACCAGCCACATCACCACCGTCACCAGCAGCGCGCCGCCGGATGCCGACCAGGCCCGGCGGCACGCGTGTGCCACGGTGTTGCGCCGGGACATCCCGGCCAGGGTTTCGCTCCGCAGCCGGTGCAGCAGGTAGATCTGCAGGTGGTTCGCCGGCACGAGCAGCGCGACCACCAGCACCATGGGCGCCCAGCCGGGCAGCGGGTCGACGAGCAGGGCCAGCATCCCCAGCCCGGCGAGCACGGCGACGCCGTTCAGCAGGAACGTCGCCACGGCCACCACCGGACGCCGGTAGGCGACGAGCGTGGCCAGGCCGAGGACGACCAGCATCGTGGTCACCCCGCAGACGTCCAGGTCGGCGGCCAGCGGCCGGCAGCCCGCGCAGGCGGGGGAGAACACCCGCATCGACCCGTAGACCGCGGCGACGGCCAGCGTGAGCACGCCGGCCGCGATGGCCGTCGGCCGCACGAACCGGGGCAGGAGGCCGACTTTCAGGGCCGAGGGCAGCGGCGGCAGCGGCCTGGACGAGGCGAGCACCCGGTCGTTCAGGGCCGGCAGCAGGCTGAGCGAGGCCACGGTCGCGACCAGCACCACCACGAGGACGGCGGTGGCCAGCGGCGCCAGCTCCGGAGCGGCGACGAGGGCCACCGCGGTCAGCGAGACGGCGAGGGCCCCGCCCGAGACGAGGGCGGCGTTGCCGGCCGTGCTCGCGACGATCCGGGCGGCCCGCGACGCGTCGTTCCCGCTCGCCACCGCTTCCCGGCTCCGGCAGAGGGCGAACAGCATGTGCTGGACCGCCACCGTGATGACGACGAGCAGGGCCGCGTTGCCGGCGAGCGGCGACATCGCGGCGGATTCGGACACCGCGTCCAGCACGGCCGCCGAGGTCGCCGTGACGATGCTGATGAACAGCGCGGACACGAGCAGCAGCAGCCGGGAGAAGGGCGCGCTCACGACGACCGCGATCGGCGCGGCGACCACCGGCCACCAGTTCGCCGCCACGTCGGGGTCGGACAGCGAGCCGTCACCCAGCCGGGCGGTGCCGGTGAGGCCCGGCAGCTCCGCCAGGGCGACGAAGACGAGCCACAGCGCGATGACCGCGCTGGGGTGCTCGGCACACCAGCAGGAGGTGCGGACGGCGAGCGAAGCCTTCACGATCGTCCCCGTTCGACCCGATGGGCAAGGCGGCGTTCGCGGTGCGATTCCGTCCGCGCGTGTGTTCGAGTCTAGGGGGCCGTGACCGTTCGTTCACGGGGTGTGAGACCCGGATTCGCGGTGGTGCTAGGCCGTGTGTGGTGGATCACAGCACCGGGCCCGGTCATCGGCCGAGCCCGGCGGGCCGGATCGCCGGGTCGTGCTCGAGCAGGTCTTCGCCGTAGAGGTCCGCCACCCACTGGTCGTGGTAGACCGTGTCGAGGTAGCGGTCGCCGAGATCGGGCGCGATCGCGACCGCCGTGCCGATGTCCGGGTGCCGCTCCAGCCAGCTCAGGGCGCCGCTTACGACGGTTCCGGTGGAGCCGCCGAAGCAGAACCCTTCCTGGGTGAGCGCCCGGCAGGTGCGCACGGTATCGGCTTCTTCGACGTGGAGGACGTCGTCGACGTAGGAGGCATCGAGCATCGGCGGCCGGATCCCGGTGCCCAGCCCGGGGATCATCCGGCGGGCCGGTGGCGTGCCGAAGGTGACCGAGCCGACCGTGTCGACGGCGACCACCCGGGTGCCGGGCCGGTGCTCGCGCAGGTACCGGGCGCACCCCATGAGCGTCCCGGTGGTGCCCGCCCCGATGAAGACGACCTCCGCGTCGGGGAAGGCTTCGGCGATCTGCGGGCCGGTCGTTTCGTAGTGGGCGCGCCAGTTCCCGGCGTTTTCGTATTGGTTGAGCCAGACGAACCCGCGCTCGGCGCACAGCTGCCGCACGAGCGCGATGCGCGCGCCCAGCAGCCCGTGCTCCGGGTGCGGTTCGGTGACGATGCGCACCTCGGCCCCCATCGTCTCCATCAGCTGCCGGGCGCCGAGCGTGCACCGCGAGTCGGTGACGCAGACGAACCGGTAGCCGGAGCTGGCGGCGACGAGGCTCAGCGCCACGCCGAGGTTGCCGGAGGAGCTCTCCACGAGCGTGGAGCCGGGCCGCAGGTCGCCGCGGCGCTCGGCCGCGGCGACCATCGACCGGGCGGCCTTGACCTTGATCGACCCGGCGAAGTTGAAGCCCTCGCACTTGAGGAACAGCGGGTGGCCGGCGAACCGGCGGAGGTCGACGAACAGGTCGTCGGTGTTGAAGTCCTGCGGGGCGCTGATTATCGGCACGTGAAGCTCCCGCTCACCGCTTGCCGTACCGGTCGAGTTCGAAGAAGAACTCGGGCACGGTCCGCAGTTCGCCGGAAGCACGCAGCTGGTCGTAGACGTGCTTGCCGACCGCCAGGTCGAGCACCCCGAGCCCGAACGGCGAGAACACCAGCGGCCGGTCCTTCGGCAGGGACGCCTTTCCGGTCATCACGTCGTGCAGCGTCCCGGACAGGAAGTCCCGGTCCCCGGTCCGCTGCTCGGCCAGGTGCACCGACGTGTTCGCCTTGAGGCAGTGCTCGACGTCGTCGACGACGTTGGTCGAGGCCAGGATCACCTCCGGCGACAGGTCGCGCAGCGAGACGTGCAGGACCAGCGGGTTGTGCTCGAACCACGCCGGGTCGTGGACGTGCGGCTCGCCGGCGACCGTCGCGAACACGACCAGGTCGCTCCCGCGGATCAGGTCTTCGGCGCTGTCGTGCACGGTGACCGACGGCTGCCCCGCCGCGCTGAGGTAGCCGCTGAACCCGTCGGCGTGCGCCGGGTTCAGGTCGAACACGCCGACGTCGTCGAAGCTCCAGCCGGCGGCGGCCAGGTACGCGTGGACGTACCGCGCGATCAGGCCGGTGCCGACGATGCCGAGGCGGGCGGGCCGGGCCCGGTCCCGGGTCAGCCAGTCGGCGGCGAGCGCGGCCGAGGCGGCGGTGCGGGTGGCGCTGATGATGGAGCTTTCCAGGCAGGCCAGCGGATAGCCGGTCTGCCGGTCGTTGAGGACGAGGATCGCCGAGGCCCGCGGCAGCCCGCTCGCGACGTTCTCCGGGAAGCTCGAGATCCACTTGAGCCCGTCGACCGCGATGTCGCCGCCGACCGACGCCGGCAGGGCGATGATCCGCGAGGACGGCCGGTCGGGGAAGCGCAGGAAGTAGGACGGCGGGTTGACCGTGTCGCCGTCGCCGTGCAGGCGGTAGGCCGACTCGATCAGGTCGATGACGAGCTTTTCCTGTCCGCCGAGGATGTCGTGGACCTGCGCCCCGGAGATCACGGCGAACTCCGGGACGGACGTGCTGGTGCTCATGCTGGCAGCCTCCTGAGGCGGTCGGTGCGCGGTCACGCCGCGGCGAGGGTGGCGAGGCGCTCGGTGATCCGGCGGTCCAGCTCGTCGAGCGGCTCGGCCGAGGGCCCGATGAGCACGCCGTAAAGGCGGCCGGCGAAGGCGTCGCCCGCGGCGGCGACGCCGGCTCCGGCGTTGACCGTGGCGAAGTTGTTGACGAGCAGCCCGCTGCCCGAGCCGGCGAACAGCAGCTCGCCGAGCGTCTCGCGCAGCCGGGCGAAGGACAGGGGAGCGGCGAGGCGCACCGGGTAGTGCCGCGCCATCGCGACGGCGCCGGCGGGCACGAACCGCTCCTGCAGCGGCACCTGGTAGGTCGACATGTTGTTGCGGGCGTTGATCTCCAGCACCGGGAAGATCCCGCCGTCCGGCTCGACCAGCGCGTCGACGCCGACGACGCCGTAGTAGCCGTCCTTCGCCAGCCGGGCGCCCAGCGCGTCCGCCGCGTCCCGGATCACCTGGTGCTGGCCCTCGTCGAGGCGGGCCGGCATCCGGTGTCCCTTGTGGACGCCGTTCTCGGTGATCGCCTCCTTGACGAAGTCGAACCGCACCGAGCCGTCCCGGCCCACGGTGAACTGGTAGTTCAGGTCGGCGAGCTTGTCGACCCAGGTCTCGGTCACCAGCGCGATGCGGTCGCGGCCTGCCTTCTGCGCGGTGCGTTCGATCATCCGCTGCAGGCGCAGCAGCCGCTGCTCGCTCGTGACGACGGCGATGCCCTTCCCCGACACGCCGTAGGCCTCCTTCACCACCACCGTGCCGCCCTCGGCGAGCACCTTGGCGGCCTCCGGGACGGCCTCGGCCAGCTGGGCGGGCGTGTCGCAGACCCAGCCGGGCGGCTGCCGCAGCCCGAGTTCGTCGGCCAGCTGCCTGCTGTAGACCTTGCTGTTGACGGACTTGCAGAGCGCGGCGGACGGGGTGGCCAGCGGCACGCCCGTGCGGGCCGCCAGTTCCTCCTCGACGGCCGAGGCGCCATGCGGGAGCAGGTGCGCGCCGTCGGTCGCCAGCTCGGCGAGCGTGGCGACGAGCGCGGGATCGGCGAGCGCGTCCTGGCTGACGTTGCGCGCCGGGTCCGGTGCCGCCACGACGTGGACTTCCGGCAGCTCGAAACCGAGGTCGAGCAGGTAGCGGTGGTAGTCCGGGTCGGGCGCGTGCTTCAGCACGACGTGGTCGCCCTTGCCGCCCAGCAGCAGCGCGAACTCGTCCATGCTGTTGACCACCGCCGTGCTGCCCGCGGCGGACACCCGCGGCAGGCCGAGCTCGTCGGCGGCCCACAGTTCCTCGACCTCGAAGTTGCCGAGGAAGACCAGCGGGTGCTCGGCCGAGCCGAGCGCGGCGGTCTTCAGCCGCGCGATGAAGTTCGGGCTATCGGAGTCCATTGGCGGACCTTCCCCTCAGACGACCAGGCCGCCGTCGATCTCGAATACGCTTCCGGTGATGTAGGCGGCGCGGTCGGACGCCAGGTAGGCCACCAGGTCGGCGACCTCCTCGGCGGTGCCGAACCGGCCCAGCGGGATGGCCGCGCGCAGCTTCTCGCGGGCCTTGTCCGTCATCTGCGCGGTCATGTCGGTCTCGATCAGGCCCGGCGCGACCGCGTTGACCCGGATGCCGAACCGGCCGACCTCCTTGGCCAGCGCCTTGGCGAAGCCGATCACCCCGCTCTTGGACGCCGAGTAGTTGACCTGGGTCGGGTTGCCGTACACGCCGGACACCGAAGACAGCGTCACGACGCTGCCGCGGCGTTGCTTCAGCATCAGGAACACGGCCGGCTGGCAGACGTTGTAGACGCCGTCGAGGTTGGTCCGCAGCACGTCCGTCCAGCGGTCCTCGGTCATCGTCACGAACGCACCGTCGCGGGTGATGCCCGCCGACGTCACCACGGCGTCCGGGACGCCGAGGTCGGCGGCCGTCTTCGCGACCCAGTCACCGGCCGCTTCCCGGTCGGTGACGTCGACCTTCGTCGCGACCGCCCGCCGGCCGAGGTCGTGCACCTCCTTGGTGAGCACGTCGGCGGACTGTTCGTCCGAGCGGTAGCAGAACGCGATGTCGTGGCCGCTCGCGGCGAGGTTCAGCACGACCGCGCGGCCGATGCCGCGCGAACCGCCGCTGATCAGCGCGACCTTCGGCGCGCTCATGCGACCGGCTCGCCGAGCCGCAGCAGCGTGCACGCCACCGAACCGTCGTCGTCGCAGGTGGTGACGACCGTGTGGTCGGCGCCGGCCCGCTCGGCGGATTCCGCGACGCTGAGGACGGCGGCGAGCTGGAACATCGCGCTCGCCGAAGCCGTGTCGCCGAGCAAGTCCGCGGACGGCACCCGGTCGACGGGCGCGTCGCCGAACAGCTCCCGCAGCGCCACCGTCTCGGCCGGTTCGCCGCGGGAGTCGGTGAAGCCGCTGCCGGTGGCCGCCCACACCTGCTCGGGAGCGACCCCGGCGGAGGCGAGCAGCGCGCGCACCGCGACGGCCACCGTCCCGGCGAGGTCGCCGTCGAGGCAGACGCGGGATTCGAACCCCTCCAGGGTGCCCAGCACCCGGCGGCCGGGCGGCCGCAGCTCCGCGGGTTCGAGGAGGAACATGGCGCAGCCTTCGCCGATGACAACCGGGTCGGGCCCGCCGCGGCGGTGGTGTTCGACCCAGGCGCGGGCGGGGGAGTACTCCTCGGCGGCGCCGCAGAGCACCCGGGTCGCCCGGCCGGTCCGCAGCAGCCGCCGCGCGTAGTTCAGCGCGTGCGGGCCGGTGGTCCGGCCCGCGGCGATCGTCGCGTTCGGGCCCTTGAGCCCGTGCCAGATCGCCGCCTGGCCGGCCGCGCAGTTCATCACGCAGCCGGGCACCGCGGCCGGTTCGACGTGGTCGGGCTTGTCGCCGGTGAGCGAGGCGCGGGTCAGGTCCATCATGCTCTGCACGCTGCCGGTCGTGGTGCCCAGCACGAACCCGATGTCGTCGCGCTCGTCGCCCGGTTCGACGCCGATGTCGGCGAGCAGGTGCTTCGCCGCGGCGACGGCGAGCCCGCTGACCCGGTTCATGGCCCGGGTGCCCTTCGTGCCGAGGAACTCCCGCGGCTCGAAGCCCGGGACGGTGGCCGCCGTGGCGGCGGGTCCCCGCGCCCAGCGTTGTGTGTCGAGTGTGGACACCGGTGAGGTCCGGGTGCGGACGCCGTCGGCGAAGGAAGCGCGGTCGTGGCCGAACGGCGAGATCGCCGTCCAGGCCGAGATGACCGGCGCGGCCGGGGTTGCGGTACTCATGCCACTGCCTCCCGCGGGCCGTCGTAGCGGCCGATCAGCACGACCGAGTTGTTGCCGCCGAAGGCCCAGCCGTTGTTCTGCACGATCCGCAGGTCCGCCTCGACCGCCACGTTGGGCACGCAGTCGACGGCGCACTCGGGATCGGTCTCGACGTGGTTGATCGTCGGCGGGATGAACCCCTCGGTGATGGCGACCGAGCAGCCGATCGCGGCCAGCGCGCTCGCCGCGCCCATCGAGTGGCCGAGCATCGACTTCATCGACACCACGCGGGGCGTGTCGTCGCCGAACAGCTCGCGGATCGCCGCGGCTTCGGTCTTGTCGTTGGCGTGGGTCCCGGTGCCGTGCGCGGAGATCAGGTCGACCTCGGCGGGCTTGACGCCGGCGTTCGCCAGCGCCAGCTCCATGCACCGGGCGATGCCGCCCTGGTGCGGGGCCACCGGGTGGTGGGCGTCGCAGGACAGGCCGTAGCCGAGCACTTCGCCGTAGATCCGGGCACCGCGGGCGGTGGCCGACTCCAGGCTCTCCAGCATCAGGATGCCGGCGCCCTCGCCGGTCAGGATGCCCAGCCGGTTCTTGTCGAACGGGCGGCAGAAGTCCGGCGCGATGCTGCGCAGCCGGTAGAAGGAGGTGAACGTCTTGCGGCAGACGGCGTCCGCGCCACCGCACAACGCGAAGTCCGCTTCCCCGAGCCGGATCGCGTCGAACGAGTGGCCGATCGCGTAGTTGCCCGCCGAGCAGGCCGTCGCGATGCTGCCGACCTCCACATTGGACAGGCGCAGCTCGTGGGCGATCGAGGTGGCGAGCCGGCCGGCCGAGGTCCGCCGGGCCAGCCGCGAGCTCATCGCTTCCGGTCCGTCCGCGATCTCCAGGGAAACCATGCTGTCGATTTCGTGCGACTCGCCGTCGGTCGTGCCGACCGAGAGCAGGCAGCGCGCGTCCCGGAGCACGTCGAGGTCGATGCCGGAGTCCGCCACCGCGAGCCGGGCGGCCGCGGTCGAGAACCGGCTGGCTCGGCCGAGCGAGTCGATTTCGACGTTGTGGATCCAGCGTTCCGGCTCGAACCCGATGACCTCGCAGCCGTTGTTGTGCTCGAAGCCGGTCGTGTCGAAGACACTGATCGGCCGGACGTTGCTGCGCCCGGCGCGGAGCGCGGCCGTGAACTCCTCGATGCCCGTGCCGAGGCTGGAAACCACCCCGCAACCGGTGATCACCACCCGCCTGCCGGGTGCGGTGGACTGTTCGCTCATCGGATTTCCCTTACCAGCCGGCGGATTCCGCGACGACCTCGTAGGCGCTGTCCAGGTCGACCATCCGCCGGAACTGCGCCTGGTCGATCGTGACGCCGAACTCCTTCTCCAGCGCCGCGAGGACGTCCATCAGCGTGAGCGAGTCGGCTTCGTGGTCCTCGATGAAGTTGCTCGTCGGGGAGAGCTCGTTGTCCTCGAGCTCGAGGTGCTCGCAAACGATCGCGCGGATTTGTTCCCTGCGCTCGGACACTGCCGCTGTCATGACGACTCCTGTACCGGTTTCGGACGAACTTCGGCCTCGCCGGGAAACTAGCCAGCGCAGATGACCGCACTCTGACCGAACGCTGACGAAGGCAGGCGTCGGTGAGCCGTCAGCCGTCGGTCATCCGCGTGCGCCACGATCATGGTCGTGCTCACGGAAGGAGAGTGGATGAGCCCGGAAGGTATTCGTGAAATTCCTTCGGAAATTTCTCCGGAAACGACAACAGGGACGGCCGGTGGTCGCGCCGTCCCTGCTGCCGGTGGTGCCGTGGTGTTCAGTCGAGCATGCAGTCCTGCACCAGGATCGCCTGATACAGCTGCCGCAGCGCCCGGCCGGGTGAGAGACCGAGTTCGTTGCCGAGCCACTTGCTGGTGCGGTGGAACACCGACAGCGCCTCGCTTTGCTGGCCGGTGCGGTAGAGGGCGAGCATCAGCAGTTCACTGAGCCGTTCCCGGCCCGGGTTCTCGGTGGCCAGCTGCCGCAGTTCGTGCACGATGTCGTGGTGCTGTCCCACCGCGAGCCGGGCGGCGATCAGGTCTTCCTGGACGGCCAGCCGCCGCTCGTTCAGGTGCGTGGCCGCGGCCCGGCAGCGCACGCCCTCCTGCACGTCCATCAGCGCCGGCCCCCGCCACTGGACCAGGGCTTCCCGCAGGATGCCGGTGGCTTCCTGCGGTGCGGAGGCGACCAGCGACGTGCCGCGCCGCGCGAGTTCGAGGAACCGGTGCGAGTCGATCGATTCGGCGGACACTTCCAGCTGGTAGCCGCTGTAGGTGGTCCGGACGATCTCCTCCCCGCTCGCGTCGGTGATCGGCTTGAAAAGCCGCCGCAGTCGTGCGATATTTGCTTGCAGTGCGTTACGGGAGTTGGCGAGTGACCGCGGGCCCCAGAGCTCGTCCGCCAGCTGCTCGTAGGACACCGGGCGGCCAGGCGACAGAGCCATCATGGCCAGCAGGGTCCGCACTTTCTTCGCGCGTATCGAGTAAATTCTCCCATTCGATCTTATTTCCATGCTGCCTAGTAGTTCGATTTCCACTTCGATCGACCCCCAGATTCGGGCAGCCCGATACTCAGCGGCCGGACCACCCGAAGATGTATTTTGCGCAAGATAGTGGCAGAGGGCCGGTAGCTTAGGTACCTCCGTTCGGACGAGTGAAACGCCCAACTCGTCAGTAGTATCACCTGGTGGACAGTTTGGCTCGGGATGTATTCGGACATACCCCTGGGTGGTGGTGTTAGCACCACCATTAATGGTGGTGTCAGCACTCCAGGGGCCGCGGCCGATCTTCGCTGGTAGGGTCCTCGTGAGCGGTGCCGGCGGCTCGGCTCCTTGCACGGACGGCACGAGGGTCATTACGTCGAGAAACCCCCGCTGACCGGGCGGTCGTCGGCCGGGCGGCGGTGGTCCGGACCCGTCGGGGCCCGGGGCGTGGGGGGTGCGCCGGGGACGCCGGGCAGGCGGGTGGCCGAGGCGACCGCAATGGGAGCGCAAACATCATTCGGGCTTTCGGCCCGGCTAATAAAATCGGCGCCCTCGGTGGGCGGGTTTCGGGCGGCGTCCGGGTTTGTCCGGGCTTTTGCGTCAGTGAACGGTGTACACCGAGTTTCGAAACAAAGCCGGGCTCGGAAGCGTAGCTCGGACTGACCCGGCAAAGGCCCCGGCACCGGCTTCGCGAACTGTCCTCCGAAGGTGGTCCCCGGCCTCACCCGATCGGCCGCCGGGATTCGAAGGCTTCGACGGGATGGTGTCCTGCCGAGGCGAGTCTCCGGGGCTCGCGGACGTGTGCCGGGTGGGTGTCCTCGCGTCGGCGGCTTGTCGTGGGTGACGGCCAAGCCGGGCGTCGGTCACCGGGCGGCCGGGCCGGAGGGATGACGGTTCGGTCACGCTGAGTGTCCCCTTCGCCGGACGGCGGCCTGCGCCGGGCTGGGTGGGTTCGGGGTGGACCGCCGCGTGGTCTCTCAGCTCGGTCTGGCCGACTCGGGTCGAGTGGGTGCAGGGCGGACCGCTGGACGGTCCTTCTCGCCGGTCTGGCCGACCAGGGCTGGGTGCGTTCGGGTGGACTGCCGGGCGGTCTCTCTCGCCGGTCTGGCCGGCCCAGGGTCGAGTGTGTTTGGGGCGGTCCCCTCTCGCCGGTTCAGCCGACCCGGCCGAGTGCGTTCATGGCGGACCGCCGGACAGCCCCACTCCCGGTCTGGTCGCTCCCGAGCCGCGTCGCGTTCGACCGACCACAATGGACACTGCCACCCCGGTGTGGATCAGCCGGCCCGCTTTCAGCGGCGGCGAGTTCCGATTTCCCGTGATATCCTGATGGTGATCGGACCACTCGATTACCGACAATCCCGCCCGCCCAGCGAGATCTGCCTCGATTCGACGACCGTCTCCGGTTCCGGCCCTTCGCCCCAGCTCTGATTCCGTCCGGTGTGACGCACGAACCCGCTGTTCCACGCGAGCGTGCGCGTGGACCGATGTGAAGGGGAATGCCCATGAGTGACACAGTTCTGGCCCAGGCCGCCAACATCAACCCCGGCCTCGCCGCCATCGGATACGGATTGGGGGCGATCGGCCCGGGAATCGGTGTCGGCCTGATCTTCGCCGCCGTCATCAATGGTACCGCACGGCAGCCGGAAGCGCGCGGGAAACTGCAGACGCTGGGCTACTCGACGTTCGTGCTGAGCGAAGTGCTCGCGTTGATCGGGATCGTGGTGTATTTCATCGCGTCCAACCGGTGAAATACCACCGCCCGCGCCCGGCCCTCGGCCGGCGCGCGGGCGGCGGTCCGTCCGGACCGGGTGCGCCCGGCGATCCCGTGCTGCGCGAGGAGATCTTCGGTCCGGTGCACAGCTTGACCGAAGCGAGCCGGGCCATTCCGGTGGCAGGGGCGAGCGCGTCTGCCCGGCCGGGAAAGTCCGTGGAAGGAGGTGCGAGCATCCAGTGGTGGAAAACCTGGCGGGCACGACCGAAACGGCAGTGATCGTGCCGGTCCCGGCGGCCGACGCGGTGGTGGACAGCTACCGCCAGGAGCTGGACCACTCGGCGCTGTGGGGCGTCCCGGCCCATGTCACGGTCCTCTACCCGTTCCTCCCGCCGGAGCGGATCACCGCCGCGGTCGTCGACGGCCTGGGTGAGGTACTGACCCGGACCGGTGCGTTCGAGTGCGTGTTCTCCCGGGTCGCGTGGTTCGGGCGGGAGGTGGTCTGGCTGGCTCCCGAACCGGCCGGGCCGTTCCGCGCGCTGACCGAGCGGGTGTGGCGCCGGTTCCCCGAGTGCCCCCCGTACGGCGGCGCCCACGCCGAGGTGGTGCCGCACCTGACGATCGGGAGCACCCGCCGGGCCGGCACGGCCGCGCTGGACCGGGCGGCCGCCGAGGTCCGGGCGACGCTTCCGATCCGGGCCGGGATCGACCGGGTGCGCTTGATCGCCGGGAGCACGGCCCCCGGTTCGTGGCGCACGGTCGCCGAGTTCGCCCTGGCGGGCTGCTAGTGTCGCGCGTCCGAAGTTCAGTGACAGCGGCCCGGTCCCCGAGCGCCCCAATGTGGCCTTGGTTGCGTTGAACGCACCGAAGGCCACATTGGGGCGCTCTTCCCGGACGTCAAACAACTTGCGACGCGCGACACTAGCTCGACCGCATCAGGATGAAGTCCCCGTGGCCGCCGTAGCCGAGGACGTCTTCGGCGTACTGCGTCCCGTCGAACGTGGGCAGCCACCAGCGGTCGCCGATCCGGACCAGCATCGGGTGGGGGATGTTGGTGCCGTACGGTGCGTTCAGCGTGCCGAGCTTGCGCAGGCTCAGGTCGTACACCGGGTATTCGCGGGCGTCGCCGTCGCTGGCGAACAGGTACCAGCGGCCGCCCACCCGCTGCAGGATCGTGCCTTCGGTCTGGCCGACCGACACGTCGGCGCCCAGCAGTGTCAGCCCGTGGTCGTAGTCCGCGCCGCGCGGGGCCGCCGCCAGGGCCGGGTGGAACACGAAAGCCGGCTGCTGGGCGGGACTTTCGACGAACGCGATGTGCCAGCGGCCGTCGATCTTCGTCAGCGCCGGGTCCCACGAACTGACCGTCGTGGGCAGCGGCAGCCGCTCGGTGGGCAGGACGTGCACCCCCGAAAGCACGTCGGCACGGGTGACCGCGTGGCGCACGTGGACGCCGTTGAACGAGAAGTCGCCCCAGGAACTCATCAGCAGGATGAAGCGGTCGCCGTCGAGGACGATCTGGCCCGCGTGGTCGCCGAGCACGACGCCGTCGCGCGCGAAGAACAGGGTCGCCACCTGCTCCAGCTTCGTCGGGTCGGCCAGGTCGAGCGTCCACACGGCCCAGTGCGCCTGCTGGAAGAACCCCAGGCCGGCGTTGGTCATCGTCAGGTAGAGCTTGCCGTGGCGGATGTAGGGGCGGCCGTCGGCGTACTGCACGACGTGGGGGTCGCGGACGCCGGCCTGGCCGTAGTACCCGGCCCGCACCCGGCCCAGCCGCGCCGGCCCGCGGGTGCCGTAGGCGTAGCCCAGCCGGCCCAGCACGGCCGGGTCGCGCAGGTCGACGCGCGCGCGGACCTGGTCGCGCTCGGTCAGCAGCGGCCGCCAGCCGGTGCCCCGGTCGGCCAGCACCGTGACCGCGTTTTCGTTGACCACCACGGCGAAGCCGAACGGCGCCCGCAGGTCCGCCGGTGCGGACTTGACCACGGTGGTGCCGCCGGCCGTGGTGATCTCGATGGCCGCCTGGCCCGCGGTGGCGTCGTAGGTGCCGAGCACCGAAATCCCGGCCCCGGCCAGCCCGGCGACGACCGGCGCGCGGTCGTCGAGCACCTGCACGGTCACCGTCCCGTACGGCGCCCTCGGCCGGATGCCGGTCTTGACGAGCGCGCCGGGCCGGGCGGGGGAGTCGAGCTGGACGAACTTCGGCGCGATCAGGTCGAACGGCCGGAACTGCTCGGTGACGGCGAACTTCAGGTCCAGCGGGCCGGTGCCGGTGGCCATCTTTTCGGGGGTCCCGGTGGCGAAGCCCCCGGCCCGGGGCGGAGCTCCGGGCGGCACAGCGGCCTCGGCGGTGCCGCCGAAGAGGCTCGCGGTCACGCCGGTGACCCCCAGCGCGGTGAGGGCACGCAGCACGTCGCGTCGATCGAAGCCGGTCACCTTTGACCTCCGTGATGGGGAACGGGGCCCTCAGTTTGCAACGTGGCATGCAACGTGGCAACCGCCGACGGGCCTCATTCCTCGACGAGGGACTCGAGGAGGCCGCCCGCCAGCTCCTCGGCCGGGCGCGTCCATTCGTGACGCAGGGTGCGGAACAGCGCCGCGGCGCGCGTGCCCGGCCAGTCCGGGGGCAGTAGCGCCGGCGGCAGGACCGGGTCGCGGCGGATCAGCAGGAGCCATTCCGCGCCCAGCCGGATGCGGCGGGACAGCTCGTCGCCGAGCTCGCCGGGTGCGCTGCCGCTCCAGCGGCGGAGGAACTGCTCGTAGCCGGCCGCGATCCGGGGCAGGTCCCAGGCTTCACGGGCGATGCGCACCGGGTCGGTCCACATGAACGGCTCCGCGCGGAACACCTCGGCGTGGTCGAGGAGGTCGAGCTCGGCCAGCGCCGGCGCGATGTCGGCGGCCGACGCCGAGACCCACAGCCCGCTGCGCAGCGGGCCGAACCCGAACCAGCCCAGCCGGGTGCGCAGGGCGTACCGGTCCGCGCGCCGGGTTTCCGGCACCGAGAACGTCAGCAGCGTCCACCGGCCGTCCCAGTGCCGGTCGACGACGTCGCCGTCGAGCTTGCGCTGGCCATCGCGCAGTACCGCGGTGCCGTGCGCGGTCAGGCCGAGGAACGCCCGCCGCCCCCGGCGGACGGTGCGGAGCAGCTCGCGACGGCTCATCCGGCTCAGCGTCGCCCGCGTCGCGTGTTCGCCGACGCCGAGGCGGTCGAGGGCGGCGATGACCCCGCCGGTCGACACGGCGATCCCGCGGTCGAGCACGTGGTCGCCGAACAGCGTCAGCAGCAGGGCCTCGGGCCGCACGCCCGGCACGCCCTCGTCCTCCGCCCAGCCGGCCGCTTCGAGCATGCGCCACCTCCGGCGTCCAACCTACCGCGCCGGATTGTTCGCTGTTTCCGCGACGATCATCAATGATTTATCCGGCATTCAGCGGCCATTGCCGAGTTCGAAAGTTTCGGTTCTTCGAAATGGTTGATGAATTGTTGACGGTCGCCGTCGATCTGCCTAACCTCAGTCGCGAGGGGGATCGCCGACCGGAGGTCACCGATGAGTGGATTCAGAACGGCGTTCGTGACCATCGCCAGTGCCCTGCTGCTGGCCGTCACCGCTGTGGTGCCGGCCCCGGCGTCGGCCGCTTCCTTGGTGGAAGTGACCGGCTTCGGGAACAACCCGGGCGGGATGCGCATGCACGTCTACGTGCCGGACGCCCGGCCGGCCAACCCCGCGATCGTGGTCGCCATGCACGGCTGCGGCGGTTCGGGGCCGGGGTTCTACTCCGGCAGCGAATTCGCCTCGCTGGCCAACCGCTACGGGTTCCTCGTCATCTACCCCAGTGCCCAGCAGCAGGCGGGCTTCGGGAACTGCTTCGACACCTGGTCGGACGCGGCGAAGCGGCGGGGCGGCGGCAGCGACCCGGTTTCGATCGTCTCGATGGTGACCTACGCCGAGCAGCACTACGGCGGCGACCCGAACCGCGTCTTCGCCACCGGCTCGTCGTCCGGCGGCATGATGACCAACGAGATGCTCGCCCTCTACCCGGACGTGTTCAAGGCGGGCGCGGCGTTCATGGGCGTCCCCTTCAACTGTTTCGCGAACGCCGCGGACTTCCCGCCGTGGAGCAGCAAGTGCACCGGAAACGGCGGGGCGAACCGCACGCCTCAGCAGTGGGGTGACGCGGTGCGGCAGGCTTACCCCGGCTACACCGGTCCGCGCCCGCGCGTCCAGCTGTGGCACGGCACCGCCGACACGCTCGTGCCGTATGCGTTGCTGCAGGAGGAAATCGAGCAGTGGACCAACGTGTTCGGCCTGAGCCAGACGCCGACGTCCGCCGACACCCCGCAGGCCGGCTGGAACCGCTGCCGCTACGCCGACAGTTCCGGCGCGGTCCGGGTGGAGGCCTACAGCGTCCAGGGTGCCGGGCACAGCCTGCCCGCGGGTGGGATGGCCGCGGTTGCCGTCGCTTTCTTCGGGCTCGGTGGTTGACGCTTTCGTGGGCAAGCGCGCCGGCGGGGGTCGCACCCCGCCGGCGCCGACATCCGCCGACATCCCGCAGGCCGGCTGGAACCGCCGCCGCTACGCCGACAGTTCCGGCACGGTTCGCGTGGAGGACTACGTCGTCCAGGGTGCCGGGCGCAGTTTGCCTGCGGGCGGAATGGCTGCGGTCGCCGGCGCCTTCTTCGGGCTCGGCGGCTGACTGCTCTCGCAAGCAAGCGCGCCGGTTCAGCCGGAGTGTTCGCCGGCCGGGAGGTGGACGACGACGTCCAGCCCGCCGGCCGGGCGAGCGGCGATGGTGAGCTCACCCCGGTGCGCGGCGACGATCGCGTCCACGATGGACAGTCCGAGGCCGGTGCCGCGGCCGGTGTGGATCCGGGGGCCGTCGCCGCGGACGAACGGCTCCCGGAGCCGGTCGACGGCCTCCGACGCGATCGGCGCGCCGGTGTTCCCGATGCGCAGGAACGCCCGCCCGCCGGCGCCGCCGGTGGCGACCTCGACCCGGCCTCCGGGACAGTTGTGGCGAACAGCGTTGTCGACCAGGTTGCCGCACAGGCGTTCCAGCAGGACCGGGTCACCGCGGACCGGCGCGGGCCGCAGGTCGGCTCGCACCGTGAGGTCCACGCCGCCGAGGCTGTGCGCCACGACCTCGGCGAGGTCGACGCGGTGCCGGACGCCGGGGCCGGCCTGGCTGTGGGCCAGCGCCAGCAGCGCGTCGAGGGTGCGCCGGCTCTGCTCGACGGCGGTCCGGACGTCGGCGGTCATGGCCAGCAGCTCTTCGGTACCGGGCCGGCTGTCGAGGGTGACGTCGATGGCGGTGCGCATGGTGGTCAGCGGGGTGCGCAGCTCGTGGGCGGCGTTGGCGGTGAACATGCGCTGGCTCGCGAGCACCCGGTCGCGTTCGGCGACGCCGTCCGAAATGCGGTCCAGCATCCCGTTGACGGTGCCGGCCAGGGTGGCGAGCTCGTCGAGGGGCCGGGTGACCGGCACCCGCTCGGACAAGTTTTCCGCCGAAAGGCGTTGTGCGGTGGCGGAAATCGTGCGGATGGGCCGCAGGACCCGCCCGGCCACCAGCCACCCGGCGACCGCGGCGAGCGCCGTCACCACCGCGAGCGCGAGCGCGGCCTGGGTGATGAAATCGGTGAGGGTGACCGCCTGGATCGAGGGCGGCAACGGCGGCATCGCGTCCGGCGCCGGGCCGAGCGTGATGACCGAGATCCGATGGCCGCCGTTCCCGCGCATCAGCAGGTAGGTGAGCGTGGTCAAGAGGGTGCCGGCGGCGAAGACCAGTGCGGCGTAAAGGATCGTGAGCCGGGCGCGCGCGTTCACGGGACGATCCGGTAGCCCGCACTCGGCACCGTCTCGATGGGCGGCGGGTCGCCGAGCTTGCGCCGCAACGTGCCGACGGTGATCCGGACCGCGTTGGTGAACGGGTCGGCGTGTTCGTCCCACACCTTGTCCAGCAACGTTTCCGCGCTCAGCACCGCGCCGCCGGCGGCGAGCAGGTGCTCGAGCACGCCGAACTCCTTGGGCGTCAGGTGCAGGAGCCGGCCCGCGCGCTCCGCGGTGCGCCGCGCGGGATCGAGCACCACGTCGCCGGCCCGCAGGACCGGCGGCATCGCGGGCGCGCTGCGGCGGGACAGGGCCCGCACCCGGGCGACGAGCTCGGAGAAGGCGAACGGCTTGCCGAGGTAGTCGTCGGCGCCCAGCGTGAGCCCCTCGACCCGGTCCTCGACCGTGCCGGACGCGGTGAGCATCAGGATCCGCGCCGCGCCGTGCCCGGCGAGCTCGCGGCACACCGTGTCCCCGTGGACCACGGGCAGGTCCCGGTCCAGGACGACGACGTCGTAGGGCGTGACCCCGCACTTGTCGAGCGCCGTGCGCCCGTCGAAGGCCACGTCGACGGCGAACCCGTGCTTGCGCAGGCCGGCCGCGACGTACTTGGCCAATGGTTGCTCGTCCTCGACCAGCAGCACCCGCACCCGGCCAGTGTCCCGCGCGCGGCATATGGCTCACGTATGGGCCGGCCATCGGTCCCCGATCGGCCGGGCCCGGTAGACCTTCGGCCATGACCACGACACGACGATCCGTCCTGGGCGTGCTCGGCGCCTCCGGGGCGATGCTCGCCACCGGTGCTCTCGCCGGAGCGGCCTCCGGCACCACCCTCGGCCCCACCTCCGTCGACGTGCGCGCGTTCGACCGGTTCGTCGGGGAACAGGCGGCCATGGACGCGTTTTCCGGCAGCCTGTTGCTGGTCCACCGGGGACGTCCCGTGCTGGCCAGGTCCTACGGCCGGGCCAACGACGCCGCGCCCAACGGCCCGGACACCCTGTTCGCCATGGCCTCGGTGACGAAGCTCTTCACGGCGGTGGCCATCGCCCAGCTCGCGCAGGCCGGCAGGATCGCGTACACCAGCACGCTGGGCACGTTCCTCAGCGGTTTCCCGGCCGAGATCGCCGACACGGTGCGAGTCCACCACCTTCTCACTCACACGTCCGGGCTCGGCGACACCTTCACGATGCCCGGGTACCTGGAGGAAGCACTCACCTGGACCGACGCCGGCCAGGTGATGACCGGCACGACGGACTACATCCGGCGCACCGCACTGGAGTTCGCGCCCGGGGCGGGGTCCCGCTACAGCAACGCGGCCTACCACCTGCTCGGCGCGATCGTGGCCCAGGTGTCCGGGAAGTCCTACTACGACTACGTGCGTGCACACGTGTTCCGCCCGGCCGGGATGACCACCACGGACTTCTACACCAGGCCGCAGTGGCACACGGACCCCCGCATCGCGCACCCCTACGCGAAACAACCGTCCGGCGGCCGCGCCGACACGATCGACCAGCGGCTGTACATCGGCACTCCCGCCGGCGACGCCTTCACGACGTGCGCCGACCTGGCGCGTTTCGCAGCCGCATTGCAGGGTTCGAAGCTGCTCGACCGCGCCTTCACCGGCATCACGCTGAGCGGCAAGGTGCCACCTCCGCCGCAGCCCGGTCCGCCGCCCGGCGGGACGCCCGGGGCTCCGCACGTCGCCTTCCAGTGTTATGGCCCGGTGACGCTGCTCGTCGGCGACCAGTGGGTGACCGGCCACGGTGGCGGTGCCCCTGGCACGTCGACCGACTTCCAGATGTACCCGGACACCGACTGGGTGACGGTGATCCTGAGCAACTACGACTACGACGGCGGGCCCCCACCGGTCGTGAAGAAGGCGCGCGACCTCATCACCGCGTGACCTTCGCGCCGTCAGGCGGTGAAGATCTTCAGCGCGGCGGCGTGCACCCCGGGCGCGGCGGCCAGGTACGCCCGGCTCGTCAGGTCCCACGGGCCGCCGTCGAGGCCGGTGACGACCCCGCCGGCTTCCTGGACCAGCAGCACGCCGGCGGCGTGGGAGCGGACGTTGTCGAACTGCCAGTGCAGGTCCATCCGGCCCGCGGCGACCTGGGCGAGCTGGTGGGTCACGGGGACGGAGATCCGCACGTACAGCGCCGCTTCCGACATCGCGGTGAACGAGGCGCCCATCCGGGCGAGGAGCTCGGCGTCCTGGCCGGCCTGGGCCTGGCCGGTGCCCGTCAGCGCGCCGTCCAGCGACGTCTTGGCGGAGACCCGCAGCGGCTCGCCGTTGAGGTGTGCCCCGCCGCCTTCGCGGGCGGTGAAGAGTTCGTCGAGCACCGGGAAGAAGAGCGCGGCCAGCACGGGACGCCCGTCGCGGACGAGGCTCACGCCGATGTTCCAGTCGGGCATGCCCTGCACGGCGTTCATGTTGCCGCCCATGGGGTCGATCAGCCACCACTCGCCCGCGGGCATCGGCCCGGAGCCGTGTTCGTCGTCGAGCCACCGCGCCTCCGGCCGGATCGCGGTCAACGCCGGCCGCAGCACGTCGGTGACGGCGGTGTCGTTGGCGTGCAGGCCCGCCAGCAGTTCGGTCAGCCCGGACGGGCGGGACGCGGGGGAGTAGCGCGCCAGTATCCGGGCGCCCGCCTCGCGGACGGCGGCGGCGGTGGCGGTGAGCAGGTCCTGGCTCATGGTTCGTCCCATCTCCTGTGGTTGTCTTGGGTTCGTGCAACTCGACTTGAACTTGCTCACGGTGCTCGACGCGCTGCTCGAAGAGAGCAGCGTGATGGGCGCGGCCGAGCGGCTGCACCTGTCCTCGCCCGCGGTCAGCCGCACCCTCGGCCGGCTGCGGGCGGTGACCGGTGACGACATCCTGGTCCGCGCCGGCCACACGATGGTGCCCACGCCGTACGCGATGGCGATCCGCGAGGACGTGCACCAGCTGGTCCGGCGGGCCCGCGAGGTGCTCCTGCCGGCCCGCGAGCTGAACCTGTCCGAACTGGACCGCACGTTCACGATCCAGTGCCACGACGCGCTCGCGATGTCGGTGGTCCCGGTGCTGGCCGGGCAGCTCCAGGAGCAGGCGCCCGGCGTGCAGCTGCGGGTGCTGGCCGAGCACTCCGCGGACACGGACGACCTCCGGCACGGCCGCGTCGACCTGGAGATCGGCGGGGGCCGGCCGTACCTGCCGGAGTTCCGGTCCGAGGTGGTCGGCCACGACCACCTGGTCGTGGCGATGCGCCCGGGCCACCCGGCGGCCGGAGGTCTCGACCTGCGCGAATTCGCGGCACACCCGCACGTCCTGGTCTCCCGCCGCGGCCGGCTGACCGCCCCGATCGACGACGTGCTGGCCGCGGAAGGCCTCCGCCGCCGGGTGATCGCTTCGGTGGCCACCCTCGCGACGGCGTTGCAGCTGGCGGTGCACAGCGACGCGCTGGTCAGCTGCACGGATCTGCTCGGCCGCTCGCTGATCGACGCCTTCGGGCTGATCACCCGCCCGTTGCCGGCCGAATCCCCGGCCGCGGAGATCTGCTGCACCTGGCACCAGCGCTACGACTCGGACCCGGCCCACCTCTGGCTCCGCACCGAGGTGCGGGCGGTCCTCGGACACCTCACCGGCGACGGCTGAGCCCCGCGTCTCCCGAGGTGTCCTCGCGTTCACCGCACCCGAAGCCACCTCGGGGCGGTTGCTACTCGGGCAGTGGCAGCGCGATCGTGCCCGCGAACCGCGGGTTTTCGGCTTCGTCGAGCATCGCCGCGGCGACGGTCGCCCGGCTGATCACCGCGGCGAAGTCGAGCGGCGGCCCGGCGTCCAGCCCGACCGTCCGCCGCCCGGGGCTTTCCGGCCCGTCGGTGAGCAACCCGGCGTGGAACACCGTGCCGCCCGCGGCGAGGATCGTGCCGTCGGCGTCGACCTTGTCGCCGAGCCGGTCGCCCAGCATCGTCCCGAGCTGACCGGCGGCTTCGCCGGCCACCTCGGCCGACTTCCCCGTGCCGTACGCGCCGAGCCAGATGATCCGCCGCGGCCCGGCGGCGACCACCGCCTTGGCCCCCGCCAGCAGGACGCCGGCCCGGTCCGTGCCGAGTCCGGAAAGGACGGTCGAACCGGCGGCGACGGCGAGGCTCGCCGGGTCGTCGACGTCGCCCGCCACCTTGTGCAGGTGCGGTGATCCGGGAACGGCGATCCGATCGGGATCCCGGGCGATCGCGGTGACGGTGTGGCCGCGCCGGAGGGCTTCCCGGGTGAGCGCGAGGCCGGTCCGGCCGGACGCCGCGAGGACGGTGAGGTTCATGCCGACCACGCTAGGGACCCGGCGACTTAACATCAAATGCAAGTTAGGAAAGCAATGATTTACCGTGACGCAAGGGGCGGCCGCGAGGACGGCCGCCCCTTGCCTCAGCGGCGGTCGAAGCTGCCGGTGAGCGGCGCCGGCGTGTAGCGGAGGTAGCGGCCCGGGTCGCCGAGTGCGGCCGCGGCCGCGTTGAGGCGTTCCGGGCGGAGGTCGGGCCAGTGCCCGGTGCCGATGCGGGATTCCAGGGCGTGCAGGGCCGCCAGGGTCTCCGACGGCCGGAACGCGCAGTGCCCGGCCGCGCCGACGTAGGCCTGGCGCAGCAGCGGTTCCCGCCCGGCCGCGCGGACCCGGTGGGCGTACCAGTTTTCCTGCTCGACCGGGACCAGGTGGTCCGCGGTGGTGTGGATGGTGAGCTCCGGAACGCGGAGCCGCCCGGTCGCCGTGGACGTGCGGGCCAGGGTGCCGACGGCTTGCCGGTCGGGCGTGACGTCCGCGTGGCGGGTCAGCTCGGCCAGGTCGGCGTCGAGGTCGAGGCCCGCGGTGCGGTACAGCGCCCGGACCTGCCGCGCCAGCGGGCTGCCGGACAGCAGCGCGCGGTAGTCGACGCCGACGTTGGACGCGCTGTTCCCGCCGGCCGCCAGTTCGATCTGGTACCGCCCGGGCACCACGAACCCGAGCACGAACTGCGCCAGGGCCTGCTGCTGTTGCTGCTCCTGACCCGCGTAGTCGGCGGGCCCGGGCGGCGCGTCACCGGTCAGCCACGGCGGCGTGTTCATCAGCGCGGCGCCGAGGGCGATCCGCGCCCGGCCGGCCGCGGTGCCCTGGCCGTCGGTGACGATCTTCGTCAGCGCCGCGCCCGCCGCGCTCGCTTCGTCGGCGCTCGCGTAGCGGACGAGCTTCACCGGCTGCGCCGGCGCGAGCAGGCGGGACAGCGCGTATTCGCCGTCGAGCTGGTAGTCGTTCAGGTTCAGCGCGCCGGCGACCAGGCCGCACGTGGTCAGCGCGCCGTCGAGCCGCCGGTCGCCGGACTCGGCTTCCAGCGCGCTGACCAGCCCGCCCATCGACGTGCCCCACGCGATGGTGCGCCGGGGCTCGCCGATCTTCCGCACGAGCGCGTCGAGCGAGGCGAACTGGTCCCGCGGCGCGGAGGCGAGCGCCCAGAGCGACGGTCCGCTGTAGGACGAGCCGACGAGCGCGTAGCCGGCCGCGAGCAGGGCCTGCCCGGTCGGCTCGTCCGGGGCGTCGCGCGCTTGCAGGGGGCCGAAGCCGTGGCTGTAGAGGATGACGGTCCCGTTCCAGGCGCCCGGCACGTCCGCCACCCAGCTCGCGCCGTCCGGCAGCGCGCCGGTGTAGTGCGCGGGGGTGGCGGCCTGCGCCGCGCTTCCCGTGGTGAGGCCGAACGCGGTCAGCGTCGTCACGGCGAGGGCGCCGATCCGGCGGAGCCACTTGCTCATCGTCGGTTTCCTTCCCGCTGGACGGCCGCGGGGACGGCCGGCTCCGGCGTGAGGTCGCGGTGGTGGGTTTCCCGCAGCGCCAGCACGCAGCCGGCGGACAGGACGCAGAACGCGGCGATGGTCCACGACACCGGAGTGGTCGAACCGCCGCCGTTGGCGCGCTGGAGCTCGGCGAAGATCAGCGGGGCGAACCCGGCGCCGAGCCCGGCGAGCTGGTACCCCAGCGACGCGCCGGTGTACCGGTTTTCGGTGGCGAAGAGTTCCGAGTAGAGCGCGGCCAGCGGGCCGTACATCATCGGGTGGATCACGCCCTGGCCGATCACCAGCGCCAGCACCAGCAGCAGGCCGCTGCCGCTGCGGACCATCGGGAACAGCAGGAACCCGAAGACCGCCATGGCGGCCACGCCGGCCAGCACGACCGGGCGGCGGCCGATCCGGTCGGACAGCGCCGACCACAGCAGGATCCCGGCCACCGCGCAGGCCGACGACAGGGTGAGCGCGTTGAGCACCTCTTGGCGCGGGTGCCCGTGCTGGACGCCGTAGGCGAGCACGAACGTGGTGAGCGTGGCCTGGACGACGAACGCGGCGAGCCCGACGCCGACGCTCAGCAGCAGCACGCGCGGGTGGTCCCGCAGCACGGCGACGACCGGGAGCCGGCGGCGTTCTTCCTTGCGGGCGGCCAGGAACGCGGGCGTCTCGTCGACGCGGGAGCGCACGAACAGGCCGACGGCGAGCAGGACGATGCTGAACAGGAACGGGATCCGCCAGCCCCAGGCGAGGAAGTCCGCTTCGGAGGTGAGCCCGGCGGTGGCGGACATGACGAGCGTCGAAACGACCATGCCGCTCGGTGCGCCGGCGTTGGTGAAGCCGGCCCACAGGCCGCGGCGGGACCGCGCGTGTTCGGCCGACATCAGCACGGCGCCGCCCCATTCGCCGCCGACCGCGATGCCCTGGACGACGCGGAGCAGGACCAGGCCGAGCGGGGCGACCGCGCCGATCTGGTCGTAGCCGGGCAGCAGGCCGATGAGGAAGCTCGCGACGCCCATCAGGGTCATGGTCAGCACGAGCATCCGCTTGCGGCCCAGGCGGTCGCCGAAGTGGCCGAAGATCAGGCCGCCGAGCGGGCGGGCGAGGTAGCCGGTGGTGAACGTCCCGAAGCTGGCGACCGTGGCCAGTGCCGGATCGAGGTCGGCGAAGAAGACCTTGCCGAAGACCACCGCGCTCGCCGTGGCGTAGAGGAGGAAGTCGTAGTACTCGATGAGACTGCCGAGGAAGCTGGACGCGACCGCTCTGCGGAGCTGAGTGCTCATGGGGAGGACACCCTCGTCTTTGGGGGCTGGGCACTGCGGAGGGGCGGGTTCGTCCGGGTGCGGACGACGGGGGAGCGGGCCCCAACGTTAGTCAGAGGCATGACGGCCGTCAACAATCTGCCCAACATCAATTGGTCGGGTTACGCTGACGGTCGTGACGCTTCCCGCCGAGACCGGCTCCGGGCCCCGCCCGAAGTCCGTCATGCTCACGTTCCTGGGCATCCACCTGCTCGGCCGGGCGAGCGCGATCTACTCGGGCAGCGTGATCGACGTGTTCGGCCGCGTCGGCGTCTCGGAGGAAGCGGTCCGCTCGACGCTGACCCGCATGGCGGGCAGCGGGTTGCTGACCCGCCACCGGCACGGGCGGAAGGCCTACTTCGGTCTCAGCGAGCGCCTCGCCGCCGTCCTCGAGGACGGCAGGCGGCGGATCTGGGAGACGGGCGCGGTCAACCGGGCCGAGGACGGCGGCTGGACCCTGGTCGGCTTCTCGCTGCCCGACACCCGCCGCGGCGACCGGCACGACCTGCGCCGGCAGCTGACCTGGGCCGGCTTCGGCCTGCTGCAGAACGGTTTGTGGGTCGCCCCCGGCGTCCGGGACGTCACGGCCATCGTCGAACAGCTCGGCCTCGACGGGCACGTCACCGTCTTCACGGCCCACCCGGCGAAGCCGACGGAAGCGGCCGAGCTCGTCCGCAAAGCCTTCGACACGGCGACGATCGCCGCGCGCTACCACGACTTCATGGAGAAGTGGGACGGCGGGAAGCCGGCGTTCCCGGACGACCTGACGCGCCGGTTGGTGCTGCACTCGGACTGGCTGCACGTCGTCCGCCGGGATCCGCACCTGCCGGCCGGGCACCTGCCCCGCGACTGGCCCGCCTTCCAGGCCGAGACGCTGTTCCGGAAGCTCGACGAAGACTTCCGCGAGGGCGCGGACCGGCTGGCGGACGAGACGCTCGAACTGGTGCCGGCCGCGGCTCAGCCCCCGGGGTAGACGTGCAGGCCCCGGCCGGTCTTGCGGCCGAGCCGGCCCGTGCCGACGAGCTCGGTCAGCAGCGGACACGGGCGGTACATCGGTTGTCCGGTGCACTCGAGCAGCACCACCAAGGTGTCCAGGATGACGTCGAGCCCGATGAGGTCGGCGGTGCGCAGCGGGCCCATGGCGTGGCCGAAGCACTTCTCGAAGACCTGGTCGACCGTGCCGGCGTCGGCGATGCCGTCCCCGACCGTCGCGATCGCCTCGTTGATGGTGGCCATCAGCACGCGGTTGGCGACGAAACCGGGGCCGTCGGCGACAACGATTGCGCGTTTGCCGAGGCCGGCCAGCAGATCCGTGGTGACGCGCAGGGTTTCCTCACCGGTCGCCGCCGCGCGGACCACCTCGACGGTGTCCTTCAGCGGGGCCGGGTTCATGAAGTGGGTGCCGATGACGCGGTCCGCGCGGGCGGTGGCCGCGGCGAGGCGGCCGATCGGGACGGCGGACGTGCACGAGGCGAGGATCGTCGCGGCGGGACAGAGCCGGTCCAGTTCGGCGAACAGCGTTTCCTTCACGGCCAGCCGTTCCGCCGCGCATTCGACGACGAATGCGCTGCCGCTCAGCTCTTCGAGCCGGCCGGTCCAGCGGATGCGGTCCGCGACCGTGGCCGGCGGGCGGTCGCCGAGCAGCGCCGCCATCCGCAGGCCGGCCCGGATCCGCTCCGGGCCCCGGTCCAGCGCCCGCGGGTCGGCGTCGGCGACGACGACGTCGTGCCCGGCCGCGGCGAAGCACTGCGCGACCCCGGTGCCCATCACCCCGGCTCCCACGATCCCGATCTTCATCGGTCCCTCCCGTCGAGGATGCGGACGTGCCCGGGCCGCGGCGGTGGCGGCCGCCGCGGGTCGAAGGCCAGTACGTCGGGGCCGGCCGGCTCGAACCCGGCGAACCGCAGCGTCACCAGCATGATCCGGTTGGCCGCGGTGGGGACGAAGCGGGCGACCGGACGCCGTCCGCGCGCGAGGACGTCCCGCACGAGGTGGCCGAGCAGGACGGTGCCGATCCCGCGGTTGAGCACCCGGCACGACGTCAGGAGCAGCTCGAGGACGACGTCGGCGCCGTCGTGGCGGAGCACGGCGAGCCCGACGGTGCCGTGCGCGCCGAACCGGTCGGTCACGTCCGCGACGAGCACCTCGTGGTCGGCGGTCGCGCACAGGGCGCGCAGCTCGGCCGAGTCGAGGGTGCGGCCGGTGGTGTTGAGCTGGTGGGTCCGGAGGGTGAGCTCGTGCGCGCGGCCGAAGTCCGCTTCGGTGGCGGCGCGCACGGTCATCCTGAGGTCCAGCGAGGCGAGGAATTCGGGTGGGGACCCGGGGAACGCGCGCTCGGCCGCGGCCCGCGAGCGTTCGGCGAGGTACCGGTGGCGCCGCCGGCGCGACTCGCCGGTCACCAGCGCCGGCCGGAACTCCGTCAGGCCGGGCAGCTCCCCGACGCGCTCGGCGGCGTAGCAGCGCACCATCGGCAGCGCGGCGGCGACCTCGGCGCGCTCGGCCGGGTCGTTGTCGGCGAAGGCGATGGTGTCCAGGCCGATGTTCAGCTCCGCGGCGATGCGGCGGATCGCCGCCGACTTCTCGCCCCAGCTGACTTCGACGGCGCAGAACAGCTCCGCCAGGCCGTGTTCGGCCAGGTGGCCGGTGGCGCGGGCCAGCTCGCCGCGGCCCGCCACGGCGTGCAGGATGCCGCGCCGGTCCAGCGTGTGCAGCGCCTCGATCGCGGCGGGGAACGGCCGCGGCCGGTCGCCTTCGAGCACGACGCCGTCCCAGAGGGTGTCGTCGAGGTCCCAGACCAGGCACTTGACGGTGCTCACGGCCGCCACCGCAAGGCGTACTCGCCGAGCTGCTGTTCGGCGACTTCGTCGGAGCCTTCGATGATCCGCATGATCTTGGCGTCGCGGAAGAACCGGCCCACCAGGCTGTCTTCCGCGCAGCCGGCCGCCCCGAGCACCTGACCGGCCCGGTCGGCGACCGCGGCGGCCGACCGGGCGGCGGCGTACTTGGCCAGCACGGTCCCGGCGACGGCGTCCGGATCGCCGTTCTGCCGCAGGGCCGCGGCGCGGGCGCACAGCTCGCGCGCGGCACTCGTGTCGGCCAGGCTGCGGCCGAGCAGTGCGCGCACGGTCTGGTGCCCGGCCAGCGGGACGTCGCCCTGCACGCGGCCGGCGGCGTGGGCCGCGGCGGCGCGCAGGCAGGCTTCCGCCATGCCGACGCAGCCCCAGGCGACGGTGAACCGGCCGTGGTCCAACGCCGTCGCCGTGACGTGGGACAGGCCGAATCCCGGTGGGGCGAGCAGGTTTTCGGCGGGCACGAGCACGCCGTCGAACCCGAGGTGGGCGAGCTGCGCCGCGCGCATCCCCAGCTGGCCGCGCACCGGTTCGGCGGTGATCCCCGGCCGGTCGGCCTCGACGAGCACGGTGACGAGACGGCCCGCGCAGGTGGCGAGCACCAGGAAGACGTCGGCGAGCTGCCCGAAGGTGACCCACCGCTTGTGGCCCCGCAGGCGCACCTGCCCGCCCGCGCGCTCGGCGGACGTCCTCACCGCGGACAGCTCGGTGCCGGCGCCGGCTTCGGTGGCCGCGAACCCGGCGAGGACGTCGCCGCGCGCGAGGGTGGGCAGCCAGCGGGCACGTTGTTCGGCGGTGCCCCAGCGCAGGATGGCCGCGGCAACCATGCCCTGCACCGTGAGCAGAGCTCGCAAGGCACTGCACACCCCGCCGAAGTCGGCGCAGAGCGCGCCGAGCTCGGGCTGCGTGCACCCGGCGCCGCCGGCGGCGGCGGGCAGGTCGGCGGCCAGGAAACCGGCGTGCGCCACGGCTTTGACGACTTCGGCGGGCAGGGCGCCGCGGACGTCCCACTCCGCGGCTTCCGGGCGCAGTGCGGCCGCGAACGCGGCGGAGTCCATTGTGGTCACGGAATTCCGGCCGATCTTTTGCGGAGCACGAAAGCAGTGACCCGGTTCATGGTCCGGAAATTGTCGAGGTCGAGGTCCGCCACCGCGACTTCGATGCCGAACCGGCGTTCGACGTACGCCACGAGCTCGAGCGCCAGCAGGGAATTCACCAGCCCCAGCGCGAAGTAGTCCTCGTCGGGGCCGGGGGTGTTCCCGGCTGTCGCGGTCGCGAAGAAGCCGGTCAGTTCGGCCAGGATCTCCTCGGCGGTGACGCCGGTGTGCACCGGCTGATGGCCTGCCACGCGCCCTCCCTCGACGAATTCCCCCGTCCGAAGCTAACACGGTCCGCGGCGCACCGGCGGCGCCGAACGGCCTAATCGGCCGACCGGAATTTCGAGTGTCCATCTTGGACGATCAATTTCCCTTGTGGTCGGCGGCAATTATGGACAGTGACGGCCGATCCCTCGATCGGCGGCTTGCCGGGGGCGCGAAGCCGCTGGAAGTATCCGGAGTTCGGCACCGCCGGGATTCCGGCACCGTGCATGGGAATTCTGGGGATGACTACCACGACCGGACCATTGAACAGCGTGGGCGACCTGCTGGCCCACCGGGTGGCCCGCACCCCCGCGGACATCGCGGTGGTGTGCGGCCGCACCCGGCTGAGCTACGCGGAACTGGCCGCCCGCAGCGACGAAGTGGCCGCGCGGCTGACCGCGCACGGGGCCGGCCCGGAGACCCGGGTCGGGCTCTTGACCGAGCGCGGCGTGGACATGGTGGTGGCGGTGTTCGGCGTGCTGAAGGCGGGGGCGGCCTGCGTCCCGCTGGACCCGGCGCACCCGGCCCGGCACCGGGCCGCCCTGCTGGCCGACGCCGGGGCCGCGCTGGTGCTGACCGAGCCCGAGCTGGCCGGAAGCCTGCCACCCGGGTGCGTGCCGGTGTTCGTGGCGGGCGGCGGCCAGCACCCGGCCGTCGCCGTCCCGCGGATCCGGCCCGACAACCTCGCCTACGTCCTCTACACCTCCGGCTCGACCGGGCGGCCCCGGGGCGTGCTCGGCACCCACCGCGGGCTCCTCGCCCTCTTCGCCGCCCACCACGCCGGGATCTTCGCGACCGCCACCGCGGGCGAGCGGCTGCGGGTGGCCCACACCGCCGCCCTGTCCTTCGACGCCTCCTGGGTTCCGCTCCTGTGGATGCTCGCCGGGCACGAGCTGCACGTGCTGGAGCGGGCCGACCCGCGGGCGACCGTCGCCGCGCTGGCCGCCGCGCGGGTGGACGTGCTCGACGTGACCCCCTCCCACCTCCGGATGCTCTTGCTCGCCGGCCTGCTGGACGGTCCCGCGAGGCCGCGGGTGGTCGTCACCGGGGGCGAGCCCGTCGGCCCGGACCTCGGTGCCGCACTGGCGGCCGCCGGGGTGGTGATCCGGAACGCCTACGGCACCACCGAGACCACAGTGGACAGTCTGGTCTGCGACACGGTTCCCGAAGGCCGCGCGGTGCTCGGCCGGCCCGTCGCGGGCACCCGCGCCCAGGTGCTGGACGCCGGGCTGCGGCCGGCTGCGGAGGGGGAGCTCCACCTGGCCGGGCCCGGCCTGACGCGCGGCTACCTCGGCCGGCCCGGCGCGACCGCCGCCGCCTTCGTCGCCGACCCGGCCGGGCCGCCCGGCTCGCGGATGTACCGCACCGGCGACCGCGTGCGCCGCCGGGACGACGGCCTGCTGGACTTCCTCGGCCGCGCCGACGGGCAGGTCAAGATCCGCGGCATCCGCGTCGACCCCGCCGACGCCGAAGCGGCCCTGCTGGGCCACCCCGGGCTGGCCGCCGCGGCCGTCGTGGCGAGGCGGGACGGCCGCGACGCCGACCACCTCGTCGCCTACGTCGTGCCGAAGTCCGCGTCCGTGACCGGGCTGCGGGCCTACCTGCGCGGCCGCGTCCCGGAGCACCTGGTGCCTGCCCGGTTCATCGAGCTCGCCGCCTTGCCGCTGACCGGCAGCGGCAAGGTCGACCGCCGCGCCCTGCCCGAGCCCGGCCGCCCCGGCGGCGACGGCGCCGCGCCCCGGAACCCGGCGGAAGAGCTGGTCGCCGGCGTCTGGCGCGAGGCACTGGGCCTGGACCGCGTCGGAGCGGACGACGACTTCGTCGAGCTGGGCGGGGATTCGATCCTCGCCATGCGGGTGGCCGGCACGCTCAACCGGCGCCTGGGCACGGCGCTGCCCGCCCAGGCCGTGTTCGGGCACCGGACGGTCGCCGGGCTCGCGGCGGCCCTGCCGGCCGCGCACGCCGGCCACGCGCCGGTGCCGGCGGCGCCGGGCACCGCGCTGCCGCTGTCGTCGGGGCAGGAGCGGCTCTGGTTCCTCGACCAGCTCGCCCCGGGCGGCGCCGAATACAACACCGCCGCGGGGTTCCGGCTGCGCGGGCCGCTCTCGGTCGGCGCGCTGGCCAGGGCGCTGACCGCGCTGGCCGCACGCCACGAATCGCTGCGGACGACGTTCCCCACCGTGCGGGGGCGAGGTGTCCAGGTCGTCGGGCCGCCACCGGAGCTCCGGCCGGACGTCCGTGCCGCCGGAGACGTCGAGCGGGAGCTGCTCGCCGAGGTGCAGCGGCCGTTCGACCTCGCCCGCGGCCCGCTGTTCCGGGCGACGGTGTTCGAGCTGGGCGACGACGACCACCTGCTCCTGCTGGTGCTGCACCACATCGTCACCGACGGCTGGTCGATGGGCGTGCTCGCCGGCGAGCTCGGCCGGCTGTACTCGGACCCGGCGGCCGAGCTGCCCGCCCTGCCGTTGCGCTACGCCGACTTCGCCGCCTGGCAACGCGACCGGCTCGCCGGTTCCGAGCTGGACGACCGGATCGCCTACTGGGAACGGCAGCTGGCCGGGGTGCCGGCGCTCGAGCTGCCCACCGACCGGCCGCGGCCCGCCGTGCGGGGAACGGCGGGCGCGACGCACCGGTTCACCGTGCCCACGGCCGTGACGGCCCGGCTGGCCGAGCTCGGCCGGGAGCGCGGTGCCACGCTCTTCATGACCCTGATCGCGGCGACGCAGGTCCTCTTCGCGCGCTACACCGGGCAGCGCGACATCGCGATCGGCACGGTGACCGCCGGGCGGTCCTGGGACGAGCTGGCCGGCCTCGTCGGCTTCTTCGTCAACACCGTCGTGCTCCGCTCCCGATGCGCTGGAGATCCGTCCTTCGCCGACTTCCTGACCGGCGTCCGCTCGACGGTGCTCGACGCGATGGGTCACGACGACGTCCCGTTCGGCCGCCTGGTCGAGCTGCTCGCCCCGGATCGCGACGCGAGCCGCTCGCCGCTGATCAACACCATGGTGGTGCTGCAGAACGCGCCCTCGGCGGTCCCGGAGCTCGGCGGGCTGGCGGTCGAGGAGCTCGACCTGCCCCGGCGCTCCGCGCAGTTCGACCTCACGCTGGAGTTCGAGCCGCGGGACGGGGGCCTGCGGGCCACCGCCGAGTACAGCACCGAGCTGTTCGACGCCGGCACGATCCGGCGGCTGGCCGAAAACCTGCTGACCCTGCTCGCCGGCATCGCCGCCGATCCCGGCCGCCGGTTGTCCCGGCTGCCGTTCCCGGCGCCCGCGCAACGACGGGAGCTGCTGGCGGTGGGCCGTCCGACGGCGGACGGGCCCGGGCTGACCGTGCCCGACGTCTTCGCCGAGCGCGTCCGCGAGCGCCCGGACGCCCTCGCGGTGACCTGCGCCGGCACGGCGTTGACCTACCGGGAGCTGGACACGCGGGCGAACCGGCTCGTGCCCGGCCTGCTCGCGCACGGCGCCGGGCCGGACGTCCGGATCGGCCTGTGCGTGCCGCGGGGGATCGACGCCGTCGTCGGCATGCTGGCCATCCTGAAGGCCGGCGGCGCCTACGTCCCGCTCGACCCGCGCTACCCGGACGAGCGGCTGGCGTTGCTGCTGGCGGATTCCGGGGCCACGACCGTGGTCACCACGCACGCGGTGCGCGACCGGGTCCCTCGCGGGGCCCGCGTGCTGATCGCGGACGGCGAAGGGAAGCCCGGCAGCGCCCCGCCGCGCCGGGCCCGGCCGGAGAACCTGGCCTGCGTCCTCTACACCTCGGGTTCGTCGGGCCGGCCGAAGGGCGTGCTGATCGAGCACCGGTCGGTCACCCGGCTGTGCGCCGATCCGTACGCGCGGCTCACCCCGGACGACGTCGCGACGCAGTACGCGCCGCTGTCGTTCGACGCCTCGACGTTGGAAATCTGGGGCGCGCTGCTGTCCGGGGCGCGGCTGGCGATCGACCCCGACGACGTGCCGTCGGTCGACGCGCTCGGCGCCTTCGTCCGCGCCGAGGGCGTCACCGCGCTGTGGCTGACCGCGGGGATGTTCCACGAGGTGGCTGCGGCCGACCCCGGGGTGTTCGCGGGGCTGCGGCGGCTGGTTTCCGGCGGCGACGTCCTTTCGCCGCGGCAGTGCGCGGCGGTCCTGCGCCGGTGGCCGGCCCTGGAGCTGGTCAACGGGTACGGGCCCACGGAGAACACCACGTTCACCGCCTGCCACCGGGTCCGGGCCGGCGACGGCGACCGCCCGGTGCCGATCGGGCGGCCGATCACCGGCACCCGCTGCCTGGTGCTGGACCGCCACCTCGACCCGGTGCCGGCCGGGGTGCCCGGCGAGCTGTACGTCGGCGGGAGCGGCCTGGCCCGCGGCTACCTGGACCGGCCCGGGCTGACCGCCGACCGGTTCGTCGCCGACCCCTTCGGCCACGGCACCCGGCTGTACCGCACCGGGGACGTCGTGCGCTGGCGCGCCGGCGCGGAGTGGGTGCTCGACTTCCTCGGCCGGTCCGACGACCAGGTCAAGATCCGCGGTTTCCGGATCGAGGTGGGCGAGATCGAGGCGGCGCTGCGCCGGCACCCGGACGTCGCCGAGGCCGCCGTGCTGGCGCGGGAGGACACCCCCGGCCACAAGCGGCTGGCCGGGTACGTCGTGCCCCGCCGTCCGGTGGAGCCCGGTGCGCTGCGGGAGTTCCTGGGGAAGAGCCTGCCGGGCCACCTCGTCCCCGGCGCGCTGGTGCTGCTGGACCGGTTCCCGCTGACGCCGCAGGGCAAGCTCGACCGCCGGGCGCTGCCGGCCCCGCGGCCGCGGGCCGCGGGGACCCGCACCGCGCCCCGCGGCCCGGCCGAGGAGCTGCTGACCCGCGTGTGGGCCGAGGTGCTCGGCGTCGAGCGCGTCGGGTCGCGGGACAACTTCTTCGAGCTGGGCGGGGACTCGATCCTCGGCATCCAGGTCGTGGCCCGGGCCCGGCAGCTCGGGCTGCGCCTGAGCGCGAAGGACGTCTTCCTCCGGCAGACCCCGGCCGAGCTGGCTGCGGCGGGGGTGTGGGAGGAACCGGCGGCCCGCGAGGCGCCCCGGCCGTCCGGCCCGGTGCCGCTGTCGCCCATCCAGCACTGGTTCTTCGAGACGGTCACCGAGCACCGCGGGCACTTCACCCAGTGGGTGTCGGCCGAACTCGCCGCGGACGTCGACCACCGGGCGCTGTGCGCCGCGATCGCGGCGCTGGCCGGCCACCACGACGCCCTCCGGCTGCGGTTCCGCCGGGTCGGTGACTCCTGGCGCCAGGAGTACGCGGAAACCGTTCCCGCCGACGTGTTCCGCGTCGGACCGGTGTCCACTATGGACTTTTTCGAGCTCGACGGCGGCGCGTTGTTCACGGCGGTGCTGGACGGCTCGCGGCTGCTGCTGGCGGCCCACCACCTGATCGTGGACGGCGTCTCGTGGCGGATCCTCCTCGCCGACCTGCGCACGGCCTACCGCGCGGCCCGCGCCGGACGGCCGCCGGAGCTGCCGCCCCGCACCACGTCGTTCGGCGACTGGTCGCGGCGGCTGGCCGGGCACGTGGCGGCGGGCGGCTTCGACGACCAGCTCCCGCACTGGCGGCGGCCGGCGCCGGGGGCATCGCCCGGCGGCGACCCGCGGCCGCCCCGCGCGGTGACGGTCCGGCTCGGCCCGGCGGAGACGGCGGCGTTGCTGCGCGACACCCCGGCCGCGTACCGCACCCGGATCGACGACGTGCTGGTGAGCGCCCTCGGCCGCGTCCTGGCCGGGTGGCTGGGGCAGGACGCGGTGCTGCTGGAACTGGAGGGCCACGGCCGCGAGGAGATCTTCGGCGACGTGGACCTGTCCCGGACCGTGGGGTGGTTCACGAGCTTGTACCCGTGCCCGGTGGAGATCCCGCGGGAGGGCGGCTGGGGCGCGGTGCTGAAGTCGGTGAAGGAGTGCCTGCGCGCGACCCCGGACCGCGGCGTGGGTTACGGGGCCTTGCGGTACTTGGGGAACGCGGAGCTGCCGGACCCCCGGCCGGTGGCGGCGTTCAACTACCTCGGCCGCTTCGACCTGGCCGACGCCGAGCAGCCCGAAGACGCCGGGGCGGGGCTCGGCGGGGTCAGGCGGGATGGTGCCGCCGGGACCGAGTTGTTCCGGGGCGCTCCCTCCGCCATCGGGCTGAGCCGCGCACCGCACGTGACCGGCACCGCCCGGCTCGACGTCACCGCGGCCGTCACCGCCGGCGGCGAACTCGAGTTCGAATGGACCTACTCCCCGGGCGCGCACGACCCCAACACCGTCACCCGGCTTGCCGCCGAGGTGCTCGCCGCCCTCCGGGAAATCGCTGCTCACTGCGCCGAGCCGGGCGCCGGCGGGCGCACCCCTTCCGACTTCCCGCTCGCCGCCGCGACCCAGCCGGAGCTCGACCGGCTCCTCGGCGACGGCCGCCACGTCGAGGACGTCTACCCGCTCACGCCGATGCAGGCCGGGATGCTGTTCCACAGCCTGTCCGAACCCGGCACCTACCTCGAACAGATCTGCTTCACCCTGACCGGCGCCGGCGACCCGGCCGCCCTGGAACGCGCCTGGCGACGGGCCGTCGACGAGATCCCCGCCCTGCGGACCGCCATCCGCTGGACCGGCGTCCGCGAACCGGTCCAGGTGGTGCACCGGGCCGTGACCCTGCCGGTGACCGTGCACGACGGGAGCGCACCCGGCGAAGCCGAGCTGCTCGCCGCCGATCGCGAAGCCGGGCTCGACCCGGCCGTGCCGCCACTGATGCGGGTCACCCTGATCCGGCTGGACGACACCCGGATCCGGACGCTCTGGACCTTCCACCACGTCCTTCTCGACGGCTGGAGCGTCTTCGAGGTGCTCACCGACGTCCTCGCGCACCTCTCGGGACTGCCCGCCAAGCCGCGCCGCCCGTTCGCCGACCACCTCGCCTGGCTGGCCCGGCAGGACGCGGCCGCCGCCGAAACCCATTGGCGGAAGGTCCTTTCCGGACTCACGCCCACCCGGCTGCCCTGCGACCGGCCACCCGGCCGGGCGCACCGCGCCCGCTCGACGTCCACAGTGGACCGCGAACTGTCCGCTGTGGACTCCGGGCGGCTGGCCGCCTTCGCGCGGCGCCACCGGGTGACCGTCAACGCCGTCGTGCAGGGCTCGTGGGCACGGCTGCTCGCCCGGCACGGCGGCGAGCCGGACGTCTGCTTCGGCGCGGTCGTGTCCGGCCGCCCGCCCGAACTGCCCGGTGTGGACACCATCGTCGGGATGTTCGTCAACACCGTGCCGGTCCGCGTCACCGTCGCGGAGGCGGAAGACCGGCCGGGCTGGTTCCGGCGCCTGCAGGCCGACCAGGCCGAGGCGCGCCGGTTCGGACACGTCTCGCTGGCCGCGCTGCGCCGCTGGAGCGGGCTGCCCGCTCAGATGGCCCTCTTCGACAGCATCGTCGTGTTCGAGAACTACCCGTTCGACCGGGAAGCCCTGGCCGAACGCGGGCTGCACGTGGCGGAGCTGACCGCCGTCGAGATTACCAACTACCCCCTGGTCCTCGTCGCCCACGGCAGCGCGCGCGACGACGAACCGCTGAGCCTGCGGCTCGGCTACGACCCCGCGTTGTTCGACACCGCCACGGCCGAAGCCCTCGCCGGCGAACTCGTGGACTTCCTGCGCGAACCGGCCGGGAAGACCGCACCGCCGCCCGATCGCCCGCCGGCGCGGCCGGTGCCGGACCGACCGGCCGGCCACGACCCGGCCTACCTCGCGCCCCGCACCGCCACCGAGCGGGCGCTGAGCCGGATCTGGGCCGACGTGCTCGCGGTCGAGCAGGTCGGCGTCGACGACGACTTCTTCGCCCTCGGCGGCGATTCGCTGCTCTGCCTGCGGGTCACCGCCCGCCTGCGCGCGGACTTCGGCACGGCGCTGCCGCCGCGGGCGCTGTTCGACAACCCCACGGTCGGGGCGCTGGCCCTGATGCTGGAGCACCCCACGCTCGCCGCACTGGGCCGGGCGGTGGACCGCGGCCTGAACCCGCCCAAGGATTACGAGCTCTAGGAGGTCGGAGCCGGTGCGCAACGACGACGTGGCGATCATCGGGGTGGCCGCCCTGCTCCCGGGCGCCCACGGGCCGGACGCCGTGCACGACCTGCTCGCCGAAGGCCGGGACGTGGTCGGGCAGCCCACCGCGGAACGGTTGCGGGAGAACGGCTTCGCGGCCGGGCCCGGTTACCTGCCGATGGGCTACCTCGACCGGATCGACCGCTTCGACCACCGGTTCTTCGGCGTCCCGCCGGCCGAGGCCGCGTGGATGGACCCGCACCAGCGGCTGATCCTGCAGCTGGCCCACGAAGCGCTCGAGAACGCGTGTTACGCACCGCAGGCCCTGCGGGGATCGCGCACCGCGGTCGTGCTCGGGAGCTCGCGCAGTGACTACGAAGACCTCTTCGAAGAGGAGGACCCGCAGCAGATCCTCGGTATCATCGGGGCGGCACTCGCGGCGCGGATCAGCTACCGCCACGACTTCACCGGGCCCGCGCTCGTCCTCGACACCGCGTGCAGCGGCAGCCTGGTCGCGATCGCCCACGCCGTCGCCCTGCTGCGCAGCGGGGCCGCGGAGCTGGCCCTGGCGGGCGGCGTCAGCGTGCGGCCGGTGCCGATCCGGGTGGCCGGGCACGTCCCGGTCCGCGGCGTCGAGTCACCCGAGGGCCGGTGCCGCCCGTTCGACGAGAAGGCCACCGGCGCGGTCGGCGGCGAAGGCGGCGGCATCGTCGTGCTCAAGCCGCTGCCCGCCGCGCTCGCCGACGGCGACCACGTGCACGCCGTGCTGAAGGGCATCGCGGTCAACCACAACGGCTACCGGATGGCCAGCATGAGCGCGCCGAGCCGGGCGGCCCAGACCGAGGTGATCACCGCGGCCTGGCGCGACGCCGGTGTCGACCCGGCCACCGTCGGGTACGTCGAGTGCCACGGCTCGGCGACCCCGCTCGGCGACGTCGTCGAGGTCGAGGCCCTGCGCCAGGCGTTCCTCGACGCGGGGGTGACGACCCCGTCCTGCGCGATCGGCTCGATCAAGGGCAACATCGGGCACCTGGACAACGCCGCCGGGGTCGCCGGGCTGGTCAAGGTGCTGCTCAGCGTGCGGCGCGGCGTCCGGTACCCGACCGCGCACTTCGAGACGCCCAACCCGCTGATCGACTTCGGCGGCCCGGTGCGGGTCAACCCGGCCTTCGGCCCGTGGGAGGAAGGCCGCCCGCGGCGTGCGGGCCTGAGCTCGTTCGGGCTCACCGGCACCAACGTGCACGCCATCGTCGAGGAGCCCCCACCGCCCGCGGTGCCCGCCGAACCGGCGGAGACGAGCCACCTGGTCACGGTGTCGGCGAAGTCGGCGGCCGCCCTCGCCACCTATCGCGACCGCCTCGCCGCGTTCGCCGGGGAGAGCGGGCACGGCGTGCTCCCCATCGGCCACGCCATGAACCGCGGCCGCGACGACCACCCGTTCCGGCTCGCCGTGGTCGCCGACGAACCCGCCGGCCTCGCGGCGGCGCTGCGGTCGGCCGCCGTCCCGGACGCACCCGCCGCGGACGACCCGCCGGTGGTGCTGCTGTTCTCCGGCGACGGCGGCGTCGAGACCGAGCTCTGGGCGGACCTGTGTGCGGCCTGGCCGATCCTCGGCGACGACCCGCTGCCCGCCGAGCCGGGCCCCCGGCTGGTCGCCGTCCACCACGCGCTGCACCGGCTGGCCCGGTCGCTGGGCATCCCCGACACCCACCTCGTCGGTTCGGGCGCGGGCAACCTGTCGGTGCGGATCGCGCGCGGCGAACTGTCCCTCGAGGACGGCCTGGCGGCCGCGGCGGACCGGGCCGTCGGGGCCACGCTCGACTCGGACCGGCTGGCCGAGGCGGTGCGCGGGTTCGTCCGCGACGGCGCGGTGCTGGTCGAACTGGGCGCCGGCGGCGTGCTGTCGCGGACGATGCGCCGCCTGGCCCCCGAGCTCGGCTGCGTCGAGCTGATCGCCGGCGCCGGCCGCCGGGCGGTGCTGCGGCAGCTGGCGTCGCTCTACCGGCTCGGGGTCCGGCTGGACTGGGACCGCCACTACGCCGGTGCGGTGGTGCCGCGGATCGAAGCCCCGGCGTACCCGCTCGAAAGCGTCCGCTGCTGGTGCCGCCGGCCGGGCGCCCCGGCCGTTCGAAACCGCGCTCCGGAACCTCCGCCGGCTCCGGTGTCCGATGTGGACACCGAGCGCCGGGTCGCCGAGATCTGGGCGCGGGCCCTGGGCGAGGACGAGCTCACCGGGACCTCGGACTACTTCGCCCTCGGCGGGACGTCGATCGCGGCGATCACCGCGTTGCGGACCATGGAACACGACTTCGGTGTCGAGCTGACCTTCGCCGACCTGTACGGCCACCCGACCGTGCGGGCCTTCGCCGCCCGCATCGAGGCCGTGCGGGCCGAGCGCGGCCCGTCCGAAGACCTCCCCGCCATCACCGTCCTGCCGCGCGGCGGCCCGCTGCCGCTGTCGGCGGGCCAGGAACAGCTGTGGTACCTCGACCGGCTGAACCCCGGCAGCGCGCTCTACAACATCCCGCACGACCTCCGGTTGTCCGGTCCCCTCGACGAAGCCGCGCTCGGCGGTGCGGTGGACGACTTGCTCGCCCGGCACGAAGTGCTGCGCACCTGCATCCCCGACGACGACGGCGTGCCGTTCGCCCGGCTCGCCGAACCCGGGCCCCGGCTCGTCGTGCACGACCTGAGCACGCTGCCCGAAGCGGAGTGGGACGCCGCGGCGCACGAGCTGGCCGAGGCGGAAGCCGTCCGCCCGTTCGACCTGGCCACCGGCCCGCTGGTCCGGATCACCCTGGTGCGCCTGGCCGAAGACGACCACGTCCTGCTGTGGACCTACCACCACATCGTCTTCGACGGCTGGTCGCCGACGATCTTCTTCCGCGACTTCACCGAGCTGTACCAGGCACGGCTGGCCGGCCGGACGCCGGACCTGCCCGACTTGCCGTTCCAGTTCGCCGACTTCGCGGCCTGGCAGCGGAAGCGGCTGACGGGGGAGACCCTCGAGCGCGGCCTGCGGTTCTGGCGCACCGCACTGGCCGGGCCACCCACCGCGCAGCTGCCGCTGGACCGGCCGCGCCCGGCGGCGCAGACCTTCGACGGCGACCTCGTGGAGTTCACCGTGGCCGAACCGGCGGCCGAGGCCGCCCGCAAGTTCAGCCGCGAACACGGCGTGACGACGTTCGTCACGATGCTCGCGCTGGTCGACGCCCTGCTGCACCGCTGGGCCGGGTGCACCGACGTCGTCGTCGGCGTGGCCACCTCCGGCCGGACACACCCCGCGACGCACGACCTCATGGGGTACTTCAACAACCTGCCGCCGTTCCGCACCCGGGTCGAGGGAGCGCTGTCGTTCACCGATCTGGTCCGGCGCTGCGCGGACACCGTCGCGCAGGTCCTCGACCACGAGGAGATCCCCCTCGAGAAGATCGTCTCGGCGGTGTGCGGGCCGCGAGAACCCGGCCGCCAGCCGCTGTTCGACGTCGCCTACACCTACCAGAACGTCCCGCAGGACACCGCCGAGCTGGGCGGCCTCGGCTGCTCGCGCTTCTCCGACAGCGGCACGGTCGCCGGGATCGCGCCGGGCACCGCGAAGTTCGACCTGACGGTCGGCGTCATCGACCAGCAGGACGGGCCGATGGACGGCTACTTCGAGTACGCGACCGCCCTGTTCGACCGCGAGACGGCCGCCGCGCTCGCCCGTCTGCTGCCCGGCCTGCTCGACGCCGTGCTGCGCGATCCCGGCTGCCCGCTCGACGCATTGCCGGCCGTCGACGGCGAGCCGGTCCCCGCCACCAGCCACCGGGAGCCCGCCATGGCCGCACCTTCCTTCGTGGACAGTGACTCCGTCACCCACGCCGAACGGGTCCTCGCCGCGATCTGCGCGGACCTGCTGACCGCCGGTCCGGTCTCCCCGAAGGACAACTTCTTCGACCTGGGCGGTGATTCGGTCCTCGGCGTCCGGGTGGCCGCGCGGGCGGCGAAGGACGGCGTCCACTTCACCCCGCAGCAGCTGCTGCAGTGCCGCACGCTCGGCGAGCTGGCCCGCGCCGCCGTCGTCGACGGCCCGGCCCCCGTGCCCTCCGCGGCGCCGGTCGCCGCCGCCACGCCCGAGCCGCTCCAGCTGATCCCGCCCACCCCGATCATGCTCAGCTTCCTGCACCGGATGCCGGACGACGTCGGGGACTTCGTCGACGTGCACACGGTGGAAACCACGCCCGGGATCGGCGCGGCCGCGGTCCGGACGGCGATCGGGCACCTCCTGACCCTGCACGAACCGCTGCGCTACCGGTTGCGGCGCAACGCACTGGGCGCCCGGCTCGAGGTCGCCGACGTCACCGCGGCGGACGTGTTCGACACCATGGTGCTCCCGCCGCTGACCACCGACGAAGAGCTCGGGATCGTCGCCGACGACTGCCTGGCGATGAAGGCGGAGATGGACCCCGCGCGCGGGCCGCTGTTCCGCGTCCGCCACTACGACCGCGGCCGCGCCCGCGGCGGCCTGCTCGTGTTGCTGGTCAACCACTTCGTCTTCGACAACATGTCCACAGTGGTCGTTCTCGACGACCTGGACGTGCTGCTCGCCGACCTCGCGGCGGGCCGCGCCCCGGCGTTGGCACCCCGCCCGCCGCGCTGGCGGGAGTGGGCCGAGCACCTGCGGGCGATGGCCGCTTCGGACGACCTCTCGGCGGAATTGACCTACTGGACGGCGACACTGCGGGCGGGTGGCGCCGCCGGGACGATCGGCGGCTCGCCCGGCGACGGCATCACCGCCCGCACCCTGGACGACCCCGCCGTCGCGACGCTGCTGTCCGCCGGGGGCGCGCAGGGCCGGGAGGCGGCGCTGTGCGCGGTGTCCTGCGGCCTGGCCCGGTGGCAGGACGCGCCGAGCGCGTTCGTGATGACCGAAGGGGAGGCCACCCCCAACCCGTTCCGGCTCGCCGGGCGCGGCCCGTCGGTGGGCTGGTTCACCACGCTGCACCCGCTGGTGCTGCCGGTCGAGCCGGGCACCGCGGCCCGCGACTGCCTGCCGGAGATCACCGACCGCGCGCGGTCGGTGCCGAACGACGGCGTCGGCTACGGCATGCTGCGCCACCTCTCCCCGGACTCGCCGGGCACCGCGCGGCTGCGCGCCCTGCCGGAACCGGAGGTCCTGGTGCTGCACGGGCCGAGCGACACTCCGGCGTTCGACTCCGGCGTCCGGCTCCTGCGGACCCGCTGGGACCTCTCGGTGAACCTCAAGCGCGCGGTCGCGTCCTGGTTCCCGCTGGTGGTCACCAGCGCGGTGCGTGACGGCGCGCTGCGGCTGGCCGTGGCCGGCGGCGTCGGCCAGGAGCGGCTGGACGCGCTCGCCGACGAAATCCTCGGCGCCTTCACCGAACTCAAGTGATCGCGCTCGCCGCGTCGGCCTGGTACCTGCCGGACACCGCGCTGGCCGTCGCCGAGCTGCCGGAGCTGGCCACGCTGTCCGACGTCGAGCGCGCGACCTGCGCCGCGCTGGGCATCGACCGGGTGCCCGCCGACGACACGCTCACCGCGGCCGAGCTGGCCGCCCGCGCGGGCCGGCGCGCGCTGGCCACCGCGGGCCTCGACGCGGATGACGTCGACGTCGTCCTGACGGTGGAGCCGCGGGCCCCGGAGACGCTGGTCAGCTCGGAAGCCACCCGGCTGCAGGCGATGCTCGGCGCCGGGCGGGCGATGGCGTTTTCGGTCGGTGGGCTCGGCTGCGCGTCGCTCACCCCGGCCCTGCTCGCGGCAAGCGGGCTGCTGCGCGCCGACCCGGACCTGGCGAACGTGCTCGTGCTGCACGGGAGCAAGCCCGCGACGCCCGGGCGCTACCGCCACCCCGTCACGGTCAACGGCGACAGCGGTGGCGCGCTTCTGCTGCGCCGTCAGGGAAATCTCCGGATCCGGGACATCCTGCTCGAGACGAACGGCGCTTACGCGGACCTGTTCCGCGTCGAGTACCGCGACGAGGAGTTCGCGCGGTGGCGGGAAGAGTGCACCGACCCGGCGGCCTATTCCTTCCGGCTGGCCGTGGAGACCCGCAACCGCCTGCGGGCGCTGGTGACCCGCCTGCTCGGCCGCAACGGCCTGAGCCTCGACGACGTCCCGTGCTGGCTCACCCAGAACCTGTCTACGGCGGCGTTCCGGAACTGGTCGGAGGCGATCGGCGTCCCGATCGCGAAGGCGTGCTTCGGCAACTTGGCCCGCTACGGCCACCTCGGGCCGAACGACGTGTTCTTCAACCTGTCGAGCGCCCGGGAAACCGGGGAGTTCGACGGCCGCGCGGTGCTGCTCAACATCAGCCCGGCCGCGGCCTGGAGCGCCCTGCTGGTGACCACCGGCGAAACGACGGCCCACGAGCTGTGAGCCCCGGGGCGGGCGGAAGCCGCCCGCCCCGGGGGGTTCACCGGATCACCGCGTGCAGGGGTTGCCCGCGGGGTGCGCGGCGGTGCCGTGCACGTCGGCCTGGGACTCCGCCAGCACGATCTTCGCCAGCGGGGTTTCCAGCGCGACGGCCTGCTGCTTCACGACGCCGTTCGCGATGGTCTGGCCGTTCAGCTTCAGCGAGCCGATGACCAGCGCGATGGTCACCGGGGCCGTGCCCACCGTGACCGAGACGCCGTTGATCTTCAGTGACGCGACGCTCGAGCTGCCGGTCAGCGCCGGGGCGAGGCCGCCCGGAGCCGGCTGGCAGGTCGCCGCCGCCTGGGACTGGATCACGCCCAGCTCGATGGTCAGCCCGACCGTGCTGATCACCGTCTTGTCGATCTTGGCCGACGCCTGCGCGTGGTCACCGGCCGCCGGAGCCGCCGACTGGTTGTCGGGGGCCAGGTCGGTCGAGGACGTCAGCGCGTGGGTCTGCACCTTGATCAGGCCCGCGTTGAGCGTCGCGTCGAGGACGGTCTTGCTGTCGTCGGCGCAGGGCAGGTTCGCCGGGTTCGCCACGGCCGCGGTGATGCCGATGACGTTCGCGGCGGTGCCGGTGCAGGAGAAGACGCCGTCGCGGTCGTCGTCGAGGATCGTGCCGACGCCGGTCGGGTCGACCAGCCCGGCGCCGGACGGCGCCGACAGGGTGACGGTGAACGTCTCGTCCGGCTCGTCGACGGTGTCCGGGTTGACCAGGACGGTCACCAGCTTGGTCGTTTCGCCGGGTGCGAAGGTCACGTCACCGCTCGTCGCCTGGTAGTCGGCCGGTGCGGTCGCCGTGCCGTTCCCGGTGGCGTAGTGCACCGACACCGGGTTCGGGCTGGCCCCGCCGAGCAGTGACACGGTGAAGGTGGCCGGCACCGGCGCGCCGCCGGAGCCCTCGGTCACCGTGACGTCGTTGATGCTCAAGCCGAGCACGCGCACGGTCGTCGTCTCGACGTACCCGCGGGACATGCCGTCGACCAGGTAGTCGACCGTGCAGTGGTAGGTGCCGGGCGCGGCGTCGGCCTTGGCGGTGACGGTCTCGGTGAACGTGGCGACGTCCCCGCTGGCCACCTTGACGCTTGCCGGGGCGTTGGCGAGCGTCAGCTGCGGGTCGCAGGTGGTCACCTTCGGGGTCACCGTGACCTCGATGGACTTGATGCCGGCGAGGATGGCCTGCGACACCTGGTTCGACGGCACGTTGTTCAGCAGCACGCCGCCGGTGGCCGTGGCGATCGCGCTCGCCTGGCCGTCGGCGTCCAGCGCGCCGACGTTGACCGCGACCACCCGGATGTTCGCCGCCTTGAGCGCGTCGATGGTCTGCGCCAGGGTGTGCCCGCCGCTGGGGTCGTGCGACGGCGCGTCGCCGAACCAGGCGATGATGCGGGTGCCGTCCGGGCGGAAGGTGACCGCGCCGGAGGCCAGCTCGTAGAGCGCGTTGAGGTCGGCTTCCGGGAGGTCGCCGCCGCCGGACGCGGCCCACTGGTTGATCCCGGCCTGCACCGCGGCGGTGTCGCCGGTGATGCCCTGGTTGACCTTGAAGGGCACGGAGTCGCTGAAGTCCTTGTACTCGGCGACGCCGAACTGGGCGGTCGGCTGCGCGGCGAGCACGTCCCCGGTGATGGCACCGGCGTTGGTGCGGACGTTGGTGATGGCGCCGCTCATGCTGCCGGTGGTGTCGGCGAGCAGGACGAGGTCGGGGTTCGGGGGGACGGCGGAGGTCGTGACGTGCTTGGTGACGGTGGTGCTCTGCCCGGCGGAGAGCGTGAGGTCGACGGTGGCCGGATCGACCCCGGGTGGCGCCGCGGCCGCCACGGCGGCCGGGGTGAGCAAGGCGCTGACCGTGGTCAACGCGACGAACAATGATCTCCGCGACATGGACTTCCTTCCGAAGGCCGGATTACTGCGGGTTGCCTCGGGAAGACGGAAAACGCCGGATTTCGTTAGCAGAACGGGAAGACGTCACCCGGAGCGCCCTGTGTCAAGGGGCTCAACGGGGCACGACACCGGATCCGGCCTACGTAAACCACGGGTGCACTGGGCCGGAACACCGAAGATCACGAAGTGGTTTTCACTCCATCCAGCGACGGGGCCCGGGAAAATCACACGATCGGTGGCGGCCGATCGGCGGGATCCGGGCGGATTTCGCCGTGCGGGGAGCGAATTTCCGCCCGGATGCCGTAGCGCGCGGCGCCGTATCGGGCGCCGGCCGCGGGTCCGGTCGGCCCGGCGGGAGGTCGCGAATGACTCATTCGCGACGTGCGAGGTCCCCAATGAGTCATTCGCGACCTTCGAGCCCGGGCCGTCTCGGTCGGTCTTCCGTCCGGCCCGGTCGGCCGAGGTCGGTGAGCACCGCCCGGGCCGCCCGGGTCCCCGACGCCAAGGCGCCCTGAAGGGAACTCGTGTCCCGGTGGTCGCCGCACACGTACCGGCCCTCGCCCAGGCGGACGTCCCGCCGGAGCTCGTGCGGTGGGGGCATCGCCGGGAGCCCGTGGGCGATCTCGTACCGGGCGACCAGCGGCCAGCGCGTCGCGTCCGTGCGGTACAGCCGGCCCAGCGCCCGGCGCACCTCGGGTTCGGGCAGCGTCGTCAACGCCGAGGCGCTCACCAGCGCCGCCCCCGGCGGGGCGTAGGTGGGGCACACCTCGCTGACCACGCTGGTGTTGGTGATCGGCCCGCCGCGCGCGTCGATCACGATGACCGGCTCGCGCAACGGCGAGCGCGGGGGCGCGAAGTACCACGTCGTCCCGCTGTTCCACCGCGGCTCCGCGACCCCGGCGAGCCGGGCGGCCGTCGAACCGTCGGCTGCGACGACGACCGCGCGGGCCGTCCACACCTCGCCGCCCGCCGTGCGGACGCGGCCCGGCCGGACCTCCTCGACGGGCGTGCCCAGGTGGATCGCCGACGTCGGCAGCGCCCGGGCGAGCCGGCGCGGCAGCTCACCCATGCCCAGCGCCGGCAACGACGGCGCCGACCGCAGGAAACTGCGCCACACCAGCTGGAAGAACCGGGCCGATGTGGTCAGTTCGCGCTCCAGGAACACCCCGGACAGGAACGGCCGGAACACGGTGTCCACCGCCCGTGCCGACACACCGGCGCGGCGCAGTTCGTCGAGCGTCGTGCGGTCGTCGCGGTCGATGATCGACCGGGCCGGACCCGCGGCGACGCGGGCGGACAGCGTGCCGAGCGCGGCCAGGTCCTTCGCCGACAGGTAACGCCGGACCGCGATGTCCCGGATCGCCTTGGGTGTGTCGAGCGGGTGGCCGAGCAGCGAGACGCGGTCGTCGTCGGCCACCCGGACCGCGCGCCAGAACCGGCCGAGGCGCAGAGCGCCGACGTCGACCAGCCGCCGGATCGCCGGGTAGGCCGGGTTGAGGATCTGGAACCCGCGGTCGAGGCGGAAGCCGTCGACGACGTCGGTGCGCACGCGGCCGCCGACGTCGTCCGAAGCCTCGAGCACCGCGCACGGAACCCCGGCCCGGTGCAGCGTGATGGCGGCGGCCAGCCCGGCGAGCCCGGCGCCGACGATGACGACTTCGTGGTCCGGCATCCCGCTCACCCGCCGAAGTACTTCGTCGCGGCGAGCCGGTTCAGCAGGCCGATGCGGCCGCGGTTGGGCACCGAGCGCAGCGGGTGCCCGGCGAGGCCCCAGCCCGCCAGGAGCGCGGTGGCCGCGGCCCAGCCGGTGGTGGCCGCGCGTTCCATCAGCGCGACCGGGAGGTCGATCCGCACGCCGTCGCCGGCCAGCGCCAGCGCCGGGTCCGGGGTCCCGACCGTCGGACGCCGTGCGAAGTCGCCCAGCCCGAACAGCGGGCAATCCTCGCGCCACAAGGAAATCGACGCCGTCACCCGCGCGCCGAGCGTCTCGGGGTAGATCGCGTGCAGCCGGTCGTCCACGGCCTTCGCCAGCGTCTCGCGGTCGTCGGTCGTGGCCGCGTACGCGTGCAGCTCCACGACCGAGCCGCCGGTGCGGGCCGCCCACCGCCGTGCCTCGCCCTCGTAGCGGTCGAGCAGGCTGATGTTGTCCAGCGGCGGCACGCTCCCGGTGCCCAGGAAGGGCGGCCGGGTGGCCTCGACGGGCCGGTCGAGCCAGAGCCGGCGGACGAGGAACGGCGGTGCCGTGCGCAGTCCGGCCACGGCCGCCCGCCACTCCGGCGTGGCGAGGCTCGGTGAAGCGGCGACGATCTCGCGCAGTCCTCGCACGTCGCAGGCGAGCACCACGGCGTCGAACCGCGTGGTGTCCTCCGCCGTGGTGACCGCGAACCCGTCGGACGTGCGGTCGAGCGACGCCACCGCGGTGCCGGTCCGGATGGTCACGCGGCGGTCGGCCAGGTAGCCGGCCAGGGGGTCCCACAGTGCCTGCGGAAACGGCTCGGTGGGCACGTCGAACACGAGACCTTCGCTGGAGCCCAGGAAGTACAGGTGGAACATGGTCGCCAGTTCCGCCGCGGACAGTTCTCGGGGATCGGCGAAGAAGCTGCGCGAGAACACCTCGAACGCCAGGTGCTTGGCCGCCTCGGGGAAGTTGATCGCGTCGAGGAAGCTCGCGGCGTCGGTGCCGTCGAGCCGGTGGTAGGTCTCCGGGACGCTGACCGTCGCCAGCGGCAGGGCGCCGCGGCCGTTGATGCGCACGAGGTCCCGCGGGGTGAACGTCGGGCTGCGCCAGGCGAACGCCAGCGCGTTCCACGGCGGCGTCCGGGGGAGACCCGCGAAGGTGTCGGTGCGGCCCTGGGCGTCCAGCAGCGGGTAGTCGGCCAGCGGGGTCAGCCGGTCGAGCCGGGGATCGGTGCGCATGAGCAGCGACCGCAGGTTGTAGTACTGGCGGAAGAAGGCGTGGAAGCCCCGGCTCATCGTCACCGGGGTGCCGTCCGGCAGCCGGTCGGCCCAGCCGCCGACCCGCCCGCCGAGGTGGCCGTCGCGCTCGAAGAGCGTCACCGTGACGCCTCGCTCGGCCAGCCCGGTGGCCGCGGTGAGGCCCGCGATGCCGCCGCCGACGACCGCGGCCGTGGGGCGCCGGCCGAGCAGCCCGGCGTCGGCCAGGCCGGGCGGGGCCGGGCGCGTCTCGATCCGGCGGTCGGTGCCGAGGGGGCGGGTCACGGGTGCTCCTGCGGGTTGGTGCCGAGGACGGTGTGGACGATGCCGTCCTGCCAGCCGGGCATCGTGGCAGTGCGGACGTCGGTGAAGCCGGCGTCGGTGAGCCGGCGGGCGAGCGCGGCGATGCCGTCGAACTCGAGGACGCTGCGGCGCAGGTGGCGGTAGAGGGTCGCGTCGCCGGTGGTGATCTTCCCGAGCGGGATGATCACGCCCGCGCAGACCGCGTTCCACACCCACCGGGCGCGCCGGGAGTCGTGGACGGAGTACTCGTGGACCGCGATGCGGCCGCCGGGACGCAGCAGTCCGCGCAGCCGCCGCAGCTGCCGGGTCGGTTCCTTGAGGTTGCGCAGCAGGTACGCCGCGAGGATCGCGTCGAACGGGCCGGAGACGCCGTCGAGGTCCTCGACCGGCGTGTGGACGAAGGTGACGCCGTCCGGCCAGGCCTTCGCCCGGGCGCGTGCGAGCATCTCCCCGGAGGCGTCGAACGCGGTGACCTCGGCGCCCGGGGCGGCGGACACCAGCGCCGCCGTCGACGCGCCGGTGCCGCAGCCGGCGTCCAGCAGCCGCAGGCCCGTCCCGTCCGACGGCAGCTCCAGCCGCTGGGCCGAGAGCCGGAGGTGCTCGTGGTAGCCCGGATTGGCGCCGACCAGCTGGTCGTACCACCGCGCTTCGGTGTCGAAGGCCGACGGCACCGCGCCGCGGGGGAGACCGTCCTTCGCCATCGCGTTCATGCTCGCTCCCGTCGGGGGTCGGCTCGTTCCCACACCAGCAGCACGGCGGTCACGAGCGCGAAGCCGAAGAGGAAGTCTTCGACCGGGATGTCCCAGGGCACCCGCCAGTTCGTGATGTGCTGCGGGGCGTAGCGCACGATCGGGTCGGAAAGCTTGGTCAGCCAGCCGTCCACCGGGATCTGGAACGCGGTCACGATGACGATCGTGATCCAGTAGGCGGGCCGGCGGAACAATCCCGTGCGCAGCAGGAAGAGCTCGGCCAGCACGACCGCGGCCACGGCGGCGACCGCGGGCACGGTGTAGCCCCACGGGATCACCGGCGGGCCTCCTGCCTGCCGAACCGCCGGAGCACCGCGAGGGTGAGCTGGACGATCTCGTAGGTCAGCACCCCGCAGATCGGGATCACCACGAAGAACAGGATTTCCTCCAGCGGCACGGCGAAGGGGGCGCGGAGGCCGGTGACGTGCTCGGGCGCGTAGTCCCAGACGCCGCCGGCGATCGCCAGCGCGTCCCAGACGAGGAACACCAGCGCGACCGGCAGCACCGCGCGCGCCAGCCGCCGGGGCTGCCGGTAGACCCGCGCGCCCGCGATCTCCAGCGGCAGCGTGACCAGGACGCAGGCGGCCAGCACGACGAGGTATTCGGCCTTGCCCACTTCAGCCCACCGCCACCGGGAGCGCCGGCGCCGCGTGGCGCCGCCGGGCCCACTGCGTCCGCGCGACCGCCCCGCACGCCACCGCCAGCCGCTGCCCGCGCGAAACCGCCGCGCGTCCGGCGAAGACGTCGTGGCCGGCGTCCTCGATGCGGTCGAGGATGCCCCCGTACAGCCTCGCCGCCGTGGCCACGCACGGGCGGGAGACCGGGTGCAGCATGGCGATGCCCGGCCGGGCTTCGGCGTAGATGTCGCGGGTGACGGCGATCTGGTTGCGGATCGCGGCCCGGACCGGCTGATCGGCCCGCCCCCGGGCGGCGCACCAGTGCAGCCGGGCGCGGTCGACGCCGTGCACGGCCAGCTCGTCGGCCGGCAGGTAGACGCGGCCGCGTTCCAGGTCCTCGGCGACGTCGCGCAGGAAGTTGGTGAGCTGGAAGGCTTTCCCGAGCGCGGCGGCCCTCGGCGCGGCCTCTTCGCGCGGGGCGACGGTGCCGAGCACCGGCAGCACCTGCAGGCCGATCACCTCAGCGGAGCCGTGCACGTACGTGTCGAGCTCCTCCCGGGTGGCGTAGCCGGTGACGGTGAGGTCCATCCGCATCGAGGTGAAGAACGCTTCGAAGTACGCCTTGGCGAGGGTGTACCGGGCCGCCGTGTCGATCACCGCGGTGAGCAGCGGGTCGTCGCTCGCGCCGGCGTCGAGGTCGGCGAGGAACCGCTTCTCGACCTCCTGCAGCCGGACGTCGAGGGCTTCGGGCGTGGCGTCGTCCTCCGGTTCGTCGACGATGTCGTCGAGCCAGCGGGCGAAGCCGTAGAGCGCGTGGATCGCCGGCCGCTGCGCCGGGGTCAGCAGCCGCGTCGCGAGGAAGTACGTGCGGCCGTGCCGGGCGTTGAGCTCGCGGCACCACGTGTAGGCCGCGCGCAGCCCGGGCTCGCGGATGCCGGCGGCGTCGAGTTCACGTCGGGTCATCGCGTCCCTCCGGTGATCCGGTCGGCAGCCAGTCTGCCGGAGATGAGCACGGTCGGCACGCCCACGCCGGGCACCGTGGCCCCGCCGGCCAGGACGACGTTGTCCGTCCCGCGGGGGAGGTTCCGCGGCCGGAACGGCCCGGTCTGACCGAAGGAATGGGCGTAGCTGAACGGCGTCCCGGCGACCAGGCCCCGGTCCGCCCACTCGGCCGGTCCGATGACGTGCGTGAAGTCCGGGGTGAAGCCGGGGAGCAGCCGGGCCCGGGCCACGTCGAGGACCTCTTCCGCGTAGGAGTCCGTTTCGGCCGCCCAGTCCGCGGGGCCGCGGTCGAGGTTGGGCACCGGGGCGAGCACGGAATAGAGCTGGCGCCCGGGCGGGGCGAGCCCGGGATCGGTGGCGGTCGGCCGGGTGATCAGCAGCGAAGGGTCGCTCATCCGCCGGCCCTGGGTGATGAGCTCGTCGAAGGTCGACCGCCACCCGTGCCCGAAGGAGATGGTGTGGTGCGCGACCTCGGGGTGCGTGGCGGGGCCGCCGGCGTGCACGACGAGCGCGGACGGCGCGGCCCGCAGCGGGACCGGCCGCCGCGGCTTCCGGCCGAGCAACCGGTAGCTCTCGGGCAGTTCGGTGGTGAGGACGACGGCGTCGCACGGGTAGCGGGCTCCGGAAGCGGTCCGGACCGCGGTCACGCGGGACCCGGCGCGTTCGAGCTCGGCGACGGCGTCGCCGTAGCCGAACTTGACCCCGGCGTCGGCCGCGACGCGGGCGAGCGCCTGCGGCAGGGCCGCGATGCCGCCGGGCGGGAAGTACACCCCGCCGACGGTGTCCATGTACGAGATCACCGCGTACAGGGCCAGCGCCCGCATCGGGGATTCGCCCGCGTAGAGCGCCTGGAAGGTGAAGACCCGCTTCAGCCGCTCGTCGCGCAGGAACCGGCCGACCCGGCCGTCGAGCCGCCGGAACCCGCCCAGGGCCACGAGCCGGGCCAGTTCCGGCCGGAGCATGCCGAGCGGGGAGTCGATGTTCGCGTCGATGAACCGGCCGAATTCGGCTTGGTAGAGCCGGGTCAGCCAGTCGCGCAGCCGGGTGTAGCCGGCGGCTTCGGCGGGGCCGGCGAAGTCGCGGACCGCGTCGGCCATCGCGGCCGCGTCGGTGTGCACGGGCAGCGTGCTGCCGTCGGCGAATTGGGCGACGTACGCCGGGTCGAGCTGCGTCAGCGGTAGTTCGGTGCCGAGCTCGGCCCCGACGGCGGCGAAGGTGCCGGCGAGGATCGACGGCATGGTCAGCACGGTGGGGCCGGTGTCGAGCAGGTAGCCGTGCCGTTCGACGCGCCCCGCACGGCCCCCGGGCCCGGGATCGCGTTCGAGGACGGTGACTTCCCGCCCCCGGCCGGCCAGGTGCAGGGCGGCGGCGAGGCCGGCCAGCCCGGCGCCCACGACGACGACCCGGTTGACCGGTCCGGGCACGGTTTTCATCGGTTCCGTTCCGTGGCTGGGAAGGCGGCGGGGATGGTCGCGGCGGGTGCTTGGCCTGCTCGGCTTCGGATCGGCTGGCTTGTCGTCGGCCACGCTCCGTGCGGCGGGCGGCCAGTGGGCCGCTGGTGTGGTGCGGGGTTGGCGGTTGCGGGGTTCGGCTGGCTTGGCGTCGGTCGCGCTCTGTGCAGTGGGTCGCGAGTGCTGTGGGCAGGGCGCCAGTGTGGTGTGGGGTGGGCGGTTGCGGGGTTTGGCGTGCCCGTCATCGCTCCCGCTCCGTGCAGTGGACCGCGAGTGCTGTGGGCAGGTCGCCGGCGTGGTGTGGGGTCGGCGGTTGCGGGGTTTGGCGTGCCCGTCATCGCTCCCGCTCCGTGCAGTGGACCGCGAGCGCTGCGGGCAGGGCGCCAGTGTGGTGCGGGGTCGGCGGTTGCGGGGATCGGCGTGCCCATCATCGCTCCCGCTCCGTGCAGCGGGCCGCGAGCGCGGCGAGCAGGTCACCGGCGTGCCGGGGGACCACCGCCGGGTCGATCGCCGCCAGCGCCTTGTCGGCGCGTTCGCGGATCAGCTCGCCCATGCGCTCCCGCGCGCCGGTGGCCACGATGAGCTCTCGCCAGCGCGAAACCGCCTCGTCATCCACGGTTTCCAGCTCCAGCAGCTCGGCGAACTCGGTCTGCCGGCGCCGGTCGGCCATCGCCGCGGCGAGCACCACCACGCTGGACGCCTTGCGCTCGCGCAGGTCCTGCCCGGCCGGCTTGCCCGTGACGGCCGGGTCGCCGAACACGCCCAGCAGGTCGTCGCGGAGCTGGAACGCCTCGCCCACCAGGCCGCCGAACTCGCCCAGCCCGGCCATCAGCTCCGGGCCGCAGCCGGCGAGCGCCGCCCCGAACTCCAGCGGCCGCCGGACCGTGTAGTTGCCGGACTTGCGGCGCAGGACGTCGAGCAGGGTGTCCCAGCTGGGCAGCGCCCGCGCGTCGTTCACCAGGTCGGCGAGCTGGCCGACGGCCAGCTCGGCCCGCATCGCGTCGTAGTGCGTCCAGCCCCGCGCCAGCTGCTCCGGCGTCAGCCCGCTCTCGCGCAGCATCTGCTCGGACCACACCAGGAACAGGTCGCCGAACAGGATCGCGGCGGACTCGCCGAACCGCGGCGCCGAGCCCGCCCAGCCCTGTTCCTCGTGCCAGCGGGCGAACCGGACGTGCAGCGCGGTGCGGCCGCGGCGCAGCGCGGAGCCGTCCATCACGTCGTCCTGGACGAGGGCGAAGCAGTGCAGCAGTTCCAGCGCGGCGGCCGCGCGGACGGCGGCGTCGGATTCCGGTTGCCCGCACCGCCACCCGACGTAGGCGAATAGCGGGCGGAGGCATTTCCCGCCCGCGACGAACTCCGGAACCGCGGTTTCCGCGAGCGCTCCCTCGCTGCGGCCGGCGAAATGTTCCGTCGCCCGCTCGCTCACGAATCCGTGCGCCGCGGCGAGGCAGCGACGGCCCAGTGCGTCCAGCCGCTCGGCGGGCGCATCGCCCGCGCGGGCCACCCCCGTCGTCAAGGTCGCGGTCATCCGGCGCCCCTCCCACTCTCGGCCTATTCGATTCGCAACCGTTTCACATGTGGTGTAGCTTGTCTACTTGAACCCGATGAACACCAGGAAACCCGCGTGATCACCGAACTTCGCCCGGCGATCTGCATCGGTGTTGCACCGGAAGGACCTCCCTGGGGCCGGGTCGGCGACGCCACACGTCGTCCCGGCGGGCCCGCCGTGCCATCCCTCGGTCGCGGGCCCCGCACCCGGCGGCGCTCGCCCACACCTGGGCGTCGCCGGGTGCTCGTCGTGCATTGTCATGCCCATTTATCACTGAGCCAAACATCGATTATCGAAGCGGCCGGAGAAATCGAGGCCACGAGGTTCAGGCCTTTCACTGCCGGGCTATTCTGCTTCCGTGATGGTTTCGCGGACCGCCGCATTCACCCGTCTCCGCCCCACCCCGCCCGCACTGGCCGCCTGGCTCTGCGCCGCGGCGACCGTGCTCTGCCAGATCTTCTACTCGGTGACCGACCCCGGCGGCCGCACCGCGCTCACCGTGCTCACGGTGCTGTGCTTCGCGGCGGCGTCCCTCGCCGACGTGTGGTCCCGCTGCGGCGCCCGGGCGGCGGTCACGCTGGCGGTCGTCGCGGGCGGCGGCGGATTGCTGGCCGAGGTGACGGGCCTGCACACCGGAGTTCCGTTCGGGCGCTACGCCTACACCGACCTGCTCGGCTGGCCCGTCGCCGGCGTGCCGGGCATCGTCCCGCTCGCCTGGCTGATGATGGCGTGGCCGGCGCTGCTGGCCGGCCGGGCACTGGCCGTGAAACCGGCCGGCGTGGTCGCGGTGGCCGCGTGCGCGCTGGCGGCGTGGGACGTCTTCCTCGACCCGCAGATGGTGGACGAGGGGTACTGGATCTGGTCGTCGCCCGAGCCGTCGTTGCCGCTGGTGGCCGGCATCCCGGCCACCAACTTCGCCGGCTGGCTGCTGGTCGCCGTCCTCATCCAGGCCGCACTGCACCGCTGGGTGCCCCGGCCGCCGGACCCGATCCCGGGCCTCGCCGCCGGTCCGGCGCCCGCGTTGTACCTCTGGACGTGGTTTTCGTCGGTGTGGGCGCACTTCGCGTTCTTCGGCCGGCCGTGGGTGGCCGTCGCCGGCGGCGTGCTCATGGGCGCGGTCGCCGTGCCGTTCGCGATCCGGCTGGGGAGGGGATTCCGATGGGCGCGCGTGTCCGCGTGATCGTGCGCGCCGCCGCCTGCGCCGCGGTGGCCGGTGCCGCGCACGCGGCGTACAACGCGCGGATCGTCCGGGCGCCGCGCGAGGGGCCGGCCCGGTGCCGCGAAGCCGTGTCGATCCTGCTGCCGCTGCGCGACGAAGCCGACCGCGTCACCCCGGCCCTGCGGTCGCTGCTGGCGCAGCGCGGCCTCGACGACGCCGAAATCCTGGTGCTGGACGACTGTTCCCGCGATGGGACGGCGGACGTCGTCCGCCGGGTCGCCGGGCCGCGGGTCACGCTGCTGACCGGCACCGAGCCACCGCCGGGGATGCTGGGCAAACCGCACGCGTGCCACCAGCTGGCCCAGCGGGCGCGGGGGAGCGTGCTGGTCTGCGTCGACGCGGACGTCGTGCTGGCTCCCGACGCCGTCGCGGCCGCGGTTTCCCTGCTGCGCGAGGCGGATCTCGACGCGGTGTCGCCGTTTCCGCGCCAGCGCGCGGAGGGGCTCGGGGCCCGGTTGGTGCAGCCGTTACTGCAGTGGTCGTGGCTGGTGCTGCTGCCGCTGCGGCTCGCCGAGACGTCGTCGCGGCCGTCGCTTTCCGCGGCCAACGGCCAGTTCTTCGTCATCGACGCCGCGATGCTGCGCAAGTGCGGCGGGTTCACCGCGGTCGCGGGCGAGGTGCTGGACGACATCGCGCTGATGCGCGCGGTGAAGCGCGCGGGCGGCCGCGGGGTGGTCGCGGACGGCAGCCGGGTCGCGGAGTGCCGGATGTACGCGACGTGGCCGCAGCTGCGGGAGGGCTACACGAAGTCGCTGTGGTCGGCGACGGGTCCGGCTCCGGCGGCGGTGGCGATCACCGGGCTGCTGCTGGTGGTGTGGGTGCTGCCCGCCGTGGCGGCCCTGGCCGGCTCGCGGGCGGGCCTGGTGGGCTACGCGGCGGGCGTAGCCGGGCGGGTCGTGGCGGCTCGGCGCACCGGGGGCCGCGTGTGGCCGGACAGCCTGGCCCACCCCGTGTCCGTGCTCGCGCTGGCCGGGCTGATCGGCCGGTCGTGGCGGGCGCGGATCACCGGCCGGCTCGTGTGGAAGGGGCGTCCGGTATGAGTGCCGTCGTCGTGGTGGGCGGCGGCATGGGCGGGCTCGCGGCCGCGGCCCGGCTCGCCGCGGCCGGGCACCGGGTGACCGTGCTGGAGCGCTCGGCGTCATGCGGGGGCAAGCTCGCGACGTTCACCCGGGACGGGTTCACCTTCGACACCGGTCCCTCGCTGCTCACCCTGCCCTCGGTCTACCGCGAACTCTTCGCGGCCACCGGCGCCGACCTGGACGAGCTGGTCGACATCGTCCCGGTCGACCCCGCCTGCCGCTACCGGTTCGCCGACGGCACCGAACTGGCCGTCCCCCACGAGCGGGCGGCGGTCCCCGGCGCGCTCGAGGCGGCCTTCGGCGGCGGCGCCGGCGACGAGTGGCGTGGGCTGATGCGCGACGCGGAGCGGCTCTGGGGCCTGGTCGGGGAGCCGGTGTTGCGCCGCCCGCTGAACGGCACCCGGGACCTGCTCAAGCACGCCAGGAGCGTCCGGGACCTGATGGCGATCGCCCCGTGGCGCACCCTGCGCGGGATCGGGCGCCGCCTGAGCGATCCGCGCGCCCGGATGCTGCTGGACCGCTACGCGACCTACACGGGCTCGGACCCGCGGCGGCTGCCCGCCGTGCTGAGCGTCGTCCCGTTCGTGGAGCAGGAATTCGGCGCCTGGCACGTCCGCGGCGGCCTGCGCCGGCTGGGGGACGCCCTGCTGGGCCGGCTCGCCGCGCTGGGCGTCGAAGTCCGGACGGACGCGGAGGTCACCGCGATCGAGACCGGCCCGGCCGGCGTCCGCGGCGTCCGCCTGGCGAGCGGCGAGCGGCTCGCGGCCTCGGTGGTGGTGGCCAACGCGGACGCGACGCACGTGTACGGCGACCTGCTCGACGACCCCCGCACCCGCCGGCCGCGCCGAGCCCTGCGGCGGACGCAGCCGTCGTCGGCCGGATTCGTGCTGCTGCTCGCTTTGCGCGGCACGACACCGGATCCCGGCCACCACCGCGTGTTGTTCCCGGCCGCTTACGACGCCGAATTCGACGCGCTCTTCGGCCGCACGCCCCGGCCGGTCGACGACCCGGCGGTCTACATCTGCGCGCCGGCGGACCCGCAGCTGCACCCCCCGGGCTGCGAAGCCTGGTTCGTGCTGGTGAACGCCCCCCGCCACGACCCGGCGGCCGGCGTCGACTGGACGGCGCCGGGCCGGGCGGAGCGGTACGCGGACCGGGTGCTCGAGGTCCTCGCCGCGCGAGGCCTGGACGTGCGCGACCGGGTGCTGTGGCGCGAGATCCGCACCCCGGCGGACATGGAACGCGCCACGGGAGCACCGGGCGGCGCGATCTACGGCTCATCATCGAACGGCCCGCGCGCGGCCCTCCTCCGCCCGGCGAACGCGACGCCGGTACCGGGGCTGTACCTGGCCGGCGGGTCGGCGCATCCCGGGGGAGGGCTGCCGCTGGTGGCGATGTCGGCGGAGATCGTCGCGGGACTGATCGGACCGGCCGGCCGATACCCAGGGCACGGCGAGCCGTGCCGATGAGTGCGCGGGCGAACGGCCCGCGAGTAGCCCTGCCTCCCCGGGTGGGCCAGGTGCTGCGGCGGGTTCCCCCGTCCCGAATGACTCATTCGGGACCTCAGGCGCCCCGAATGAGTCATTCGCGACACCGGCGAGAGCGGGGCCGGGCCGATCGAAGACCAGCCGGCGGACCGATCTCAGCCCTGCTCCTCACTCCGCCCGAACGCCCGCGCGACACCCACCCAAAGATGGGCCAACCCGATGAGTGACAGCCCGGTCCCCAGCACCGCGCAGGTCGTGCCCCACGGCCAGCCCGTCCACGGCGTCCCGGCCGGAACCACCGCCGCCCCGGTGACCGCGACCGCCGGCACGATCAGCCGCGTCGGGCGCTCGGCCACGGTGATCGCCCCCGCTCCGCGCAGGCCCGCCGCCTGGGCGCGGGCCCGGATGTACTCGTGCAGCAGGAGGAGCACCGCCATCGCCGCGCACCAGGCCGCCGGGGCGCCGAGCACCAGCAACACCGCCACGAACGCCAGTTCCGTCAGGCGGTCCGCGGCCGCGTCGAGGACCGCGCCGAGCGGGCGGGCGCGGCCGGTGCGCAGCGCCACCGCGCCGTCCAGGCCGTCGAACACACCCGTGGCCACGATCGCCGCCAGGGCGAACCACAGCGCCTCACCCCCGAGCGAGGCCAGCCAGACCGCCGCCAGCGCGCTCAGCACTCCGCAGCCGGTGAGCACGTCCGGCGGCACGCCCAGCACCGGCCGGGCCAGCAGGTGGATCGCCCGCAGCCAGCCGACGGCGAGCGCGCTGCCCGACACGTCGTGCTCGTGCACCCGGGACCAGCCGGCGACCCCGTCGTCCTCCTCGCGCGCCGGGGCATCGACGTGAACGCGCGGGAAGTGGCCCGCCGCGCGGGCGTCGTCCTGCGGGACGCCGGCCGGGAACTCCGTGGCCGGGATCTGTCCCTGTGGGCGGCCGGTGTCACGTTCTTCGCCGTGCTGGCCGTCGTCCCGCTGGCGCTCGTCGCCCTGCGGGGTGCCGCGTTCCTCGGGTCGCCGGCGTTCGTCCGGCACGGCGTTTCGCGCTGGGTCGACGCGCTGCCGCCGGGCCACGGGCCGGGGCCCGCGCTCGAAGCCCTGGCCACGGCCGCCCTCGGCACGTCGTGGACCGCGCTGCTCGTGACCCTGCTGCCGGCCACCTTCTACGGCGAAGGCCTGCTGCGCGGCCTGGTCCAGGTCGCCGGGCAGCCCGCCGGGGCCCTCGTCGGCTGGCGCGGGCGCCTGATGTTCGTGCCCGTCCTCGTCCTCAGCCCGACCCTGGCGATCGCACCGCTGGCCACCGCCGACACGGTGGCCGGCTTCTACACCCGCGGCGGCTGGGCGACGTTCTGGGGCATCACGCTGTCGTTCCACATCGACTGGCTGATCATCGCCGCGGTGACCGCGATCGTGTTCGCCGGCGGTGCTCCGCGCGGCGTGCGCCGCGGGCCGCTGGTGGTGGGCGCCTTCGCCGTGGCCGCCGTGCTCGCCGGGTTCTTCCACGGGTTCCTCCTGTTCCTGGCCATCCCGCTGGACTGGAGCGTGCCGTTCGGCGGCCTCGGGGCCGTCGGCGCGGTGTCGGCGTTGATCCTGTGGCTCTACCTGCTCCACGTGCTGCTCCTGCTCGGGTACCGGGTGACCCTCAGCGCCGAGCGCACCCGCCTCGGAGCCGCACCCGAAATCGATGCAAAAGCAAGCGAGACGCCGGGATACTCCCGCAAGCCCGGCTAGGTCGCTTGATTTGACCGTCGCCTGTCACCTCAAAGCGTTGCACAAGCGATTCGATTGGGCCATCATCGGTATTACCGCTGCCTGACCCGGGGCCGGTGCGTGGGTGACCAGGGGTGGGGCGAGTGACGACCAGACCGGAACCGGAGGTCACCGACCGGACCTCGTGGTGGACGACGGGACAGATCGCCACCGCGCTCGGGGTGTCGCCCGTCCTCCTGCGCGCGTGGGACAGCCGGTACGGTCTCGGGCCCGCCCGCCGCGGGCCGGGCGGCCAGCGGTTCTACGGGCCGCGGGAGCTGCACCGGCTGCGGCGCATGAGCGTCCTGGTGAACCAGGGCATCCGGGCCGGGACCGCGGCCGGGCTGGTCCTCTCCGAAGCCGTGACCCCCGCGCGGTCCCGGCTCCGGGCGGATGAGATCGACCAGGCCGCGGCGGCCGTCGACCTCCCCGCGCTGGCCGGCTTGCTCGACGAACTGCTGGCCGGGCACGGCACGATCGCGGCCTGGACCGACGTGCTGACCCCGGTGCTGCGCCGGCAGGGCGAGCGGTGGCAGGCCGGGGAAAGCGCCTTCGCGGCCGAATGGGCCCTGACCGGGGCGGTCTCGGCGGCGCTCGAACGCCAGGCGGCCCGGGCCTCGCCACCACCGCGTGACCGGCCGGTGCTGCTGGCCTGTTGCGCGGCCGAGCGGCACTCCCTCCCGATGCGGGTGCTGGCCACGTGCTGCGGGAAGCCGGCGTGCCGGTGGTGTTCCTCGGCGAGATGGTGGTACCCGGCGTGGTCGTGCGGACCGCGGCCCGGCTCGACCCGGCGCTGGTGCTGCTCTGGTCGATGACGCCCTACACCGCCGACGCCCCGCTGCTGGCCGAACTCGCCCGCCGGGACGTGCCGGTGCGCGCGGCCGGGCCGGGTTGGCACCCGGTCGGCGGCCGCGTCGGCCCGGTGGTCAACGGGTTGCCGGTCGCGCTGCGGGAGGTTTCCGCGCACACGGGTAGGGAGATCACCGGATAAACTGTGACTTGAGTCACAAAGAGCCTTTCAAGGAGTGCTTCCGGGGTGCCGGGAGTATCGGCCGGGCGCCGGATGCCGTATCCGTTGAGGCGGACACAGCCGGTCGTAGGCTGTTCCGCCGGGGCGGCACCGCGTGGTGGCCGCACCGGCGGACGTCCCTGGCGTGTGGGAACGTGGTGTTGATGGACGTCGACGCGGTGAGTGGCCGGGACGGGCCCCGGGCCGGGGGTTCGTGGACGCCCGGCAAGGTCGCCGAGCTGCTCGGCGTCTCGCCGGTGACGCTGCGCACCTGGGCCGCGCGCTACGGCGTCGGCCCGACGCTGCGTGACGACGGGCGCCACCGGCGGTACTCCGACGCCGACGTCCGCCGGCTGCAGTACATGCAGCGGCTCATCGACCGCGGCATGCGCGCCAGGGAAGCCGCCGCGGCGGCGTTCTCGGGTGCCGGCGAAGCGGTGCCCGAGGTGTCCGTCGACCGGCACATCGAAGAGCTCGAGCGCGCCGCGGAGGACCTCGAATTCGCCTCGCTGGCCGCCCTGCTCGACGAAACGCTGGACGCGCTCGGCCCGGCCTCGGCGTGGACCGAGGTGCTCGTCCCCGTGCTGCGCCACCTCGGCGGCCGCTGGCTGAGCGGCGACGTCTGCTTCGAGTCCGAATGGGCGCTGACCGGCGAAATCTCGCTGGCGCTGCAGCGCTACAGCGCCGGGTTCGCGAACACCCCACCCGGTCGGGTGGTGCTGCTGGCCTGCTGCCCGGAGGAGCGGCACAGCCTGCCGATGGAGGTGCTGCGGGCCGCCATGGTCGAGGTCGGCATCCCGGCGGTCCACCTGGGTCAGATGGTGCCCGCCGAGACCACGATCGCGATCGCCGCCAAGCTCGACCCGGTCGTGGTGTTCCTGTGGTCGATGTCCGCCAACACCGCCGACGACCTGCTCGTCCAGCGGCTGCGGCGGCGCGGTTTCGACATCGCCACGGCGGGCCCGGGCTGGGCGAACTTCACCGAGCAGGACGTCCCCTGGGTCAACGACCTGGCCGCCGCCCTCGAACTGGCCACCGAACGCCTGAAGGCGTGAAACCCCGCCCGGGGACCCGGCGAAAGCGTTGCGCAATCGCTCCAGATGGCCGAGGATGACTCGCGTGCCGGTCGCTTCGGCCGGCCGTGGCGGGCGGGAGCGTGTCCGGTGGACCTCAAGCGGCAGGTGATCGAGCGCTGGCCGGCGCGGTGGCCGGTGCAGCCGTTCCGGGAGCCGGCCTGGGCCCGGCAGGAGCCCACCTACGCCGGCTGCAGCCCCGCGCTGATCGAGGCCGCGGTCAAGCGGGCGGGTGCCCGGCCGTCGGGCAACTGGTTCGTCTTCGCCGCCGCTCGCGAAATCCGCGCCGACCGGCCGTTCGGCGTGCGCGTGGGCGGCCGCGAGCTGGTCGCGTGGCGCGGGCCGGACGGCGCGCTGCTCGTCGGCCCGGGCGCGTGCCCCCACCTCGGCGCGCCGCTGGAGCAGGCGCGCGTGCACGGCGGCGAGCTGGTCTGCCGCTGGCACGGGCTGCGCGTGGGCGCGGACCGTCCCGGGTGGACGGTGCTGCCGGCCCACGACGACGGCGTGCTGGCGTGGGTCCGCCTCGACCGCATCGGTGGCGAGCAGCCCACGGAACGGCCGATCGTGCCGGTCCGCCCGCCCGGAACCACGGTCGACGCCGTGGCGACGCTGGCCGGGGTCTGCGAGCCCGAAGACGTCGTCGCCAACCGCCTCGACCCGTGGCACGGCGCCTGGTTCCACCCGTACTCGTTCGCGAAGCTGCGGGTGCTGTCGGCGCCGGAGGGCGTCGACGTCGCCGAAGCCGAAGACCGGTTCGTCGTCGAGGTGACGTTCCGGCTCGCGGGGAAGATCGGCGTCCCGGTGGTCGCCGAGTTCACCTGCCCGGACCCGCGCACCGTGCTGATGACCATTGTGGACGGTGAGGGCACGGGCAGCGTGGTGGAAACGCACGCGACCCCGCTCGGCCCCGGTCCCGACGGCCGCCCGCGCACGGCGGTGATCGAGGCGACGATCGCCGCCTCCGACCGGCCGGGTTTCGCGAAGGCGGCCCGCATGGCGCCGGTGCTGCGGCCGCTCATGCGCCGTGCCGCGGCCCGGTTGTGGCGGGACGACCTCGCGTACGCGGAGCGGCGTTACGCGTTGCGCGAGGATCATCGCTGATCCGCCGGCGGCGCCGGATCACCCGCCGCTCAGCGATCGTGGTCGGCGCGTTCCCAGCACCCGCCGTCGGCACCGGTCCGGTGAACCCGACCGCGGCCACCAACACGAACCTGGGGAAGGCCCGGCGGATCGGCGATCCCGGCGAGGTAGCCGCGACCGGCACCGGCCCCCAGCGCGAAGGGTGTGGTGAGCGCGATGGCCATGACCGCGGTGAGGATCAGCTTCCCGAGCCGGATGGTCGTCGTCTTGCTCGCGCCGTTGAGCCCGAGCGGCGCGGCGATCCCACGCTGCCTCAGTCCTTGACCGCGCCCGCGGCGAGCCCGGTCCGCCAGAAGCGCTGCAGCGCCAGGAAAGCCAGGATCAACGGGATGATGGACAGCAGTGAGCCGGTGACCACGACGGCCTTCAGGTCGGGGTCGCGGGTGATCTGGGTGTTCAAGGTGTACAGCCCGAGGGTCACCGGGTACAGCCGGTCGCTGGTCAGCATCACCAGCGGGAGCAGGAAGTTGTTCCAGATCGCCACGAACTGGAACAGGAAGATCGTGATCAGCGCCGGGGCCATCAGGCGCAGGCTGACCGTGTAGAACATGCGCACGTCGCCGGCGCCGTCGATCCGGCCGGCCTCGAGCAGCTCGTCCGGGACCGACGCCGCCGCGTAGACGCGGGCCAGGTAGACGCCGAACGGGCTGATCGTGCTCGGCAGCAGCACCGACCACACCGTGTTCGTCATCCCGGCGCCGGCGAGCATGAGGAACAGCGGGACGGCGAGCGCGGTCGGCGGCACGAGCACCCCGGCGAGGATGGCGGAGAACGTGGCGGCCCGCCCGCGGAAGGTGAACTTGGCGAGGGCGTAGCCGGCCATCGCCGACAGCAGCGTGGCCGCCGCCGCACCCACCACCGAGTACAGCGCGCTGTTGGCCAGCCATCGCAGGTAGAGGCCGTCGCCGAAGGTCACCGTGTCGTGCAGGTTGCGGCCGAGGTGGTTGCCGGAGAACCACAGGCCGAACGTCGTCGAGAGGTCGGAGGCGGACTTCGTGGCGGAGATCGCCAGCCAGACCACCGGCAGCAGGAAGTAGACCGCGGCGACGAACATCGCCGTGGTCACCACGACCGACGAACTCCGGGTGCTCGGGTGGGTGGTCACAGGGCGGCCCTCGCGCGGGTGATCCGGAAGAACAGCCACGACAGGACCGCGATGAGCAGCGTGACGAGCACGCTCATCGCGGCGCCGAGGCCGTAGTTCTGGGCGGAAATCTGGGCGTACGCGGCCATCGACGGGGTATAGGACGACGAAACCGCACTCGAAACTCCCGCCATCACCTGGGGTTCGGTGAACAGCTGGAACGTGCCGATGATGGAGAAGACCCCGGTCAGCACCAGCGACGGCGCGATGATCGGCACCTTGATCCGCCACGCGATCGCCCAGCCGGACGCGCCGTCCAGCCGGGCCGCTTCGTAGAGCTGGGGCGGGATCGCCTGCAGCGACGAATAGAGGATCAGCATGTTGTAACCGGTGAACGTCCAGGTGACGATGTTCGCGATCGAGTACAGGATCACGGTGCCGGACAACAGGTCCGGGTGGATCCCGATCGGGTCGAGCAGCTGGTTGACCGGCGACAGGTTGGGGGCGTAGAAGAAGCCCCACATCACCGCGGCGATCACGCCGGGCACCGCGTACGGCAGGAAGAACGCCAGCCGGAAGAACCGCCGCAGCCGCACGACCGCCGAGTCCAGCGCCAGCGCCAGGAGCAGCGCGAGGCCGAGCATGACCGGGATCTGGATGACGCCGAACAGCAGGACCCGCCCGACCGAGCCGACGAACCCGGCGTCGCCCAGGGCCGCGGTGTAGTTGCCCAGGCCGGCGAACACCTCGACGGGACGGCCGTAGGTGGAGGTCCGGGTGACGGCGGTGAAGCTCTTCACCAGGGCCACGACGATCGGGGCCACGTAGAACACCGCGAACCCGAGCAGGAACGGGGTGAGCAGCAGCCAAGCGGCGCGGGCGCTGCTGCTCGCCCCCCGCCGGCGCGCCACCCGGGGGCGGGGTGGCGCGCCGGCGGCGGTCCGGGACGCTGCGACAACCATCGCCTGCCCTACTTCGCCACGGGGATGGACTGGCGTTGCAGGTCGGTGATCGTCGCCGCGCCGGCATCGGAGAGCGCCTTGCCGAGCGTCCCGGAACCGGACAGCGCGGCACCGAAGCCGTCGCGGACGTGCGCGTAGGTCTGCTCCATCGACGGTCCCCAGGTGAAGTCCTGGCTGACACCCTTGCCCGCGTCGCGGAACACCGCGTCGACGTCCTGGCCGCCGAAGAACTGCGTGTTTTCCGGCGACGTCTTCGCCGACTCCTGGGCGGCGACGGTGGCGGGGAAGATGCCGCCCTGGGCGGTCAGGATGGCCAGGGCCTGCGGGTCGCTGTTGAGCCACAGCGCGAACTGCGCCGCTTCGGCCGGGTGCTTGGTCCCGGCGAACACCGCGGTGGTCGAGCCACCCCAGTTGCCGGAGCGCTGCTCGCCCTTGGTCCACTGCGGCAGCGGCGCCACGGCCCACTTACCGGCGGTCGAGGGGGCGGCCTTCGCGATCGTGCCGACACCCCAGACGGCGCCGGTCCAGGTGGCGATCTGGCCGGAGTCGAGCGCCTTGTTCCAGGACTCGGAGAAGCCCTGGTAGTTCGAGACCAGGCCCTGCGAAAGCAGGTTCTGCCAGTAGCCGGCGACCTTGGTGGACGCGGGGTCGGTCAGGTTCACCTTCCACTGCTGCCCGTCCTGGGTGAACCAGTGGCCGCCCGCCTGCCAGACGAGACCGGCGAACCAGTTGACGTCCTTCTGCGGGAAGTGCGTGATCGTGAGGCCGGGGTCCGCGGCGTGCAGGGTCTTCGCGGCCTCGGCGTACTCGTCCCAGGTCGTCGGCACCGGCACGTGGTACTTCTCGAACAGGTCCTTGCGGTAGAACAAGCCCATCGGGCCGGTGTCCTGCGGGATGGCGAAGACGCCGTCGCCGCCCACCGAGGCCTGCGCCCAGGTCCAGTCCACGAACTTCGGCTTCGCGTCCGAGACGCCGGGGCAGGCCGAGATGTCCCGCAGGCCCTGCTGGACGCGGAAACCGGGCAGCGAGTCGAACTCGACCTGCCCGAGGTCCGGCGCCTGGTTCGCCTTCAGCGCGGTGAACATCTTGTTGTAGGTGCCCTGGTTGCCTTGCGGCGTCTGTTCGACGGTGACGTGGATGTCGGGGTGCCCCTGGTTCCACAGGGCGACCGCCTGGTCGATGCCGGGTAGCCAGGACCAGAACGACAGCTCGACCTTGCCGCCCGAAGGCGCACAGGCCGCGGCGGCCGGGGCGGCGGAGTCGGCGGAGCCGCAGCCGGAGGTCACCAGGGCGAGCACGGCCACGGCGGCGCCCAGCCGGCGGAGCCGTGTCGTCGGGGGAGAGGTACGCACCATTGCGTTCGGTCCTTTCGAGGGGGCGGCGGCTTCGGTTCAGCTTCAGCCGAGGCCCGGCGTGGTGCGCCGGACATCGGGGACGGGGCAGGGGAGCGGCGGCTCGGCGGGTGTATGGCCTCGCGGAACCGGGCGAACACTGTGGACCAGGGGCCGGTGGTGGCCGGGGAATCGGGTGGGCCGGCTCGCGGGCGGCAGTGCGCCGCCGGGCCACGAGCCGAGGTTCGCGCGAGCGGGCCGGCCTTCGTGCAGTGGCTCCCCGTCGGGGCGCCCACCGCGGTCCGCGGGGGCGAGGTGCTCTTCGAAGGCGGCCCCGGCGAGGCGCCTACCCGGCGCAGGGCGGACCGGCGACAGAGGCGAGCCCAGGGCCCTCGGCGTGCCTGCGCCCATGCCGTTGTCTCCTGTCCATCCGGTTGTCGGGAACGTTCCCGGGAATGTTCCCGGCCGCTGCTCCCGGGGAGTATGCGCACCTCGGCGGGACCCCGTCAAGGGGCACTCCTCGACGGATTCGACTCAGGCGGTCGCGCGGGTGATCAACGAAACCGGCAGCGAAATCCGGTCGGCGGTGTCCGCCAGCAGGGCCCGGACCAGGGCCTGGCCGTGGTCGTACTTGTGGATCCGGACCGTGCTCAGCGGCGGGTTCAGGTACGCCGACATCTCCAGGTCGTCGAAGCCGACCACCGCGCAGTCCCGCGGCACCGCGCCCCCGCGGGCGAGGACCGCCTGGACCGCCCCGATGCCCATCAGGTCGTTGAACGCGAAGATGCCGTTGACCTCCGGCCACGCCGAAAGCAGCCGGCGGGTCGCTTCGGTGCCGCCCGGGATGGTCGGCGGGCCCTGGATGATCCGGGCCGAGACGTCGCCGAAGCCCAGCGCCGCGCACGCCGTGACGAACGCCAGCCGCCGCTCGTCGACCGCGACGCCGACCGAGCTGTCCAGCATGCCGAGGCACGCGTGCGGCCGGCGGGCGAGTAGTTCGACGGCGGCCGCGGTGCCGGTCGCGAAGTCGTTGCTCACCGAGGCCGCCACCTCCGTCGGCAGCTCCCGGTCGGCGACCACCAGCGGGACCGAGCGCGCGTAGTCGGCCAGGACGTCGTCGGGCGTGCCGTAGAAGAAGCCGACGACGCCACGCGCGGAGCGGGCCAGCGCGTCCTCGATGGCGTCGCGTTCGCGGCCCGGGTCGGCGTCGGTGTTGTACAGCACGACGCTGCAGCCGGCCGCCTCCGCCGCGTCGTACACCCCGCGCGCCACCGCCGGGTAGAAGGGGTTCGCGATGTCGGAGACGATCAGGGCGATGACGTCCGATCGCTGGGTGCGCATGCCCTTCGCCAGCGCGCTCGGCCGGTAGCCCAGCCGGGTCGCCGCCGCCAGCACGCGCTCGCGGGTGTCCGGGGCGATCTCCGGCAGATCGCGCAGGGCACGCGAAACCGTCTGCCGCCCCACGCCGGCTTCCCGGGCCACGTCCTCGATCGTCACGCGCTTGACGCGCGGCAGCCGCCCGCGTTCCGTCACACCGTCACCTCCCTCCGCGGTCAGACGCCGAGCCTAAGGGGTCAGGGTCCGGCGCCACTGGGCGGTGACGCTCCGGCGCAGCGCCTCGGTGTCGGCACTGCCCGGGTCGAGCAGCCGCTGCAGCGCGATCCCGCGCAGCTGCCCGACCACGGCGGTCGCGACCTCGCCCGCGCCGGCGCCGGGGTCGATGCTGCCGTCCGCGATGCCGGCTTCGACGTCTTCCCGCAGGTCGGCGCGGAAGGCGGCGTCCCGCTCGCGGAAGATCGGGGCCAGCTCCGGCTGGGTGGCGGCTTCCGCCCACAGCAGCAGGAAAGCCTGGTTGAACACGCCGATCCGGCCGAGCTCGCCGAGGTAGCCGTCGATCAGCCGCAGCAGGCGGTCGAGACCGGGCGGCAGGTCTTCGAGGCCCGGGACGAACCCGGCTTGCGTGGCCCGCGCCAGCCGTTCGACCAGCGCCTGCTTCCCGCCGAAGTGGTGGGTGACGATGCCGCGGCTGTACCCGGCGCGTTCGCCGACGCGGGCGAGGGTCAGCGAGCGCACGCCCTGCTCGACGACGAGCTCGGCGGCGGCGGTCAGGAGCGCGGTTTCGGCCTGGTCGCGGCGTTCCTGCTGGGTGCGGCGTGCGGTGGGCATGAACGCAGCCTAGCAAGCTAACTTGCGTGTCGTCCGACAAGTATGTGTAGGGTGGCGGCGAAGACCCCAGGAGGTTCTGATGATCGAAATCGAAGACCGCGCCCTCGACGCCCTGCTCGCCGACGACCCCGGCGGCCCGGTCGTGATGCTCAACCTGCTGCGGTTCCGCCCGGACGGCGGCCGCGAAAGCTACCAGCGCTACGCCGAAGCCGTCGGCGCCGAACTCAACCCCCGCTACGGCCTGCAGGTGCTCTACCTCGGCAACGGCGATCCGGCGCTGGTCGCCGAGGACGGGCAGGCCTGGGACATGGTGGTCTTGGTGCGCTACCCGGACCGGCGGGCGTTCGCGGCCATGATCCGCGACCCCGAGTACCAGGCCATCACCCACCTGCGCACCGAGGCGCTGGTGGAATCGGTGCTGCAGCCGACGACGCCGGTGGCGGGCTGATGCCCGCGGTGTTCGTCCACGGCAACCCGGAGACGGCGGCGGTCTGGGACCTGCTGCTGGCCGAGCTCGCGCCGTCGCGGTCCGATCTCGTCTGCCTGTCGCCGCCCGGTTTCGGCGCGCCCCTGCCCGACGGGTTCGACGCCACCCCGGCCGGCTACCGGGACTGGCTGGCCGGTGCGCTGGCGGCCTTCGGCGAGCCAGTCGACCTGGTGGGCCACGACTTCGGTGGCACGCACGTCGTCAACGTCGTGCTGGGCCACCCGCACCTGGTCCGCAGCTGGGTCAGCGACACGCTCGGCGCCTTCGACCCGGACTACGAGTGGCACGAATTCGCCCGCCGCTGGCAGACCCCGGGCGCCGGCGAGGCCGACGTCGCGGCGCGGTTCGGTGCCGCGGCCGAAGAGCGCACGGCGGCGCTGGTGGAACGCGGGATGGCGCAGGCGGTCGCGGCCCGCGTCGCGGCGGGGCAGAACGAGGCGATGGGCCGGGCGGTGCTCACCCTGTACCGGGCCGCCGCCGCGACGGGTGCGCACGGTCTCGGGTTGCCGCTCGAAAACGCGGCGGCCCGGCCGGGGCTCGCCATCCTGGCCACGGCCGACCACGTCGTCGGCACCGAGGCGCAACGCCGCCGGGCGGCCGCCCGCGCCGGGGCCCGGGTCGCCGTCCTCGACGGCCTGGGCCACTGGTGGATGACCCACGACCCGGCCCGCGCCGCCGCGGCGCTGACCGGGTTCTGGGCGACCGTCCGCTGAGGATCAGCGGGCGGTGCAGGCCAGGCCGGCCAGCGGCTGGGACGTGCCGGTGACGACGGCGCCCCAGGTCGTCGTCGCTCCGGCGGCCAGGGTCCCGTTGTAGGTCGCGTTGGCCGCCCGCACCTGCTGGCCGGTCTGGGTGGGCACGGCGTTCCAGGAGTTGGTCACCTGCTGGGTGCCCGCGAACGAGAACGCCGTGGTCCAGCCGGACAGCGCGGTGGAGCCGGTGTTCTTGACGGTGAACTCCAGCTGGTGGCCGCCGTTCCACGAAGACGTGACCGCGGAGGTCGCGCTGCAGGACGTTCCGGCCGGAGTGGTCGGCGTGGTGGACGTAGTCGGCGTCGTCGGCGTCGTGGTGGGAGTGCTGGTCCCGGTCGTGTAGCTGATGCCGGTGTAGGCGGCCCCGCAGCCCGAAAGGCATTGGTCCGGCAACGTGAATCGGTACACGCGGCCGTCGTTGACGAGCGCGTCACTCGCGTCCCGGACCCGGATCGCGTACGCGGTGCCCGCCGTGGCGGTCGGGCCGATGATGAAGGCCTGCCCCAGGTCGCTGTCCGGCTGCGCCTGCTGCCAGCTGCCGTCCGCGCCGAGGAACTCCACGCCGTGGACGCCGTTGGGCAGGTGCGACACGGCGATGGCCGTCCAATACCGCTGCGCGCCCTGGAGGAAGCCGAGTTTCAGGTCGCCGGTGTAGCTCGGGGCGGCCACGTAGGACCACGAAATCCGCCGGTTGTTCCAGTGCGCGGGGTTCATGTCGCCGACCGGGACGCCGTTCTTCACGAACCGGTTGAGCGACGCGGTCGACAGGTCGAGGTGCCCGGGATCGTCGCGGCACCAGGCGTTCGAGTCGCCGCAGCTGTCGGCCACGACCATGGTCAGTTGGGCGCCGGCGTAGCCGTCGGTCACCCAGGACCCGTTGCGGCAGAACGGTTGTCCCGGCGCGCCGTCGTTGACGCCGGTGCAGTAGTCGCCGATGGTGACCTGCACGAACCGCCCGCAGTTGCGGCCGTTGTCCCACAGGCCGATCTTCGCGGCCTGGGACGGCGGGATCGGCCGCGGGTAGAAGCCGTAGTCGCCGGGGGTGTTGTAGACGTTGAGGGCGACGAAATCGGGCGAATCGAGCACGTCCTGCGGCAGGCCGCAGCCGCCGTAGGGGGCGCCGAGCGCGTCGAAGTGGGTGGCGTTGCCGGTGATCGGGGTAGCCGGTGCGGCACCCGACTTCCACGGCCACAGCAGGGAAACGGTCACGACGAGGACGGCGATCACGGCGAGCACACCCGGGCGCGCGGCCATCCGGCGGGAGGCGGATCCCATGGACTCTCCTTCCGCCTTCGGTCACCGCGACCGGCGGACGAGCAGCCCCGGGCGGCGATGTCTGGAAGCGCTCCCAGAGTCCCCGCGCGTCCGCCGTTTGTCAATCGCCTCCTCGTCGTTACGCCGGCCCGCGGGCCACGACGGTCAGCCGGTCGAGGGTGAGCCGGCCCGTGGTCAGCCGCAGCCCGATCGCGGGCGACCAGCCGGCGGCGACCGCTGTGCCGAAACCGGGGCTCCGCCCCGGGCCGGGGGCTCCGCCACCCGGATCCCCTGGAAGGGCCGGGTGAGCCGGCCGGGATCGTGCGCAGCAGCGGCCGCCGGCGCTGCTTGCCTCCTCGTCGTTACGCCGGCCCGCGGGCCACGACGGTCAGCCGGTCGAGGGTCAGCCGCCCGGTGGTCAGCCGCAGCCCGATCGCGGGCGACCAGCCGGTGGCGACCGCTGTGCCGAAACCGGGGCTCCGCCCCCGGGATCCCCCGGAAAGCCGGATGAGCCGGCCGGGATCGTGCGCAGCAGTTGCCGCCGACGCTGCTTGCCTCCTCGTCGTTACGCCGGCCCGCGGGCCACGACGGTCAGCCAGTCGAGGGTCAGCCGCCCGGTGGTCAGTCGCAGCCCGATCGCGGGCGACCAGCCGGCGGCGACCGCTGTGCCGAAACCGGGGCTCCGCCCCCGGGATCCCCCGGAAAGCCGGGTGAGCCGGCCGGGATCATGCGCAGCAGCGGCCGCCGACGCTGCTTGCCTCCTCGTCGTTACGCCGGCCCGCGGGCCACGACGGTCAGCCGGTCGAGGGTGAGCCGCCCCGTGGTCAGCCGCAGCCCGATCGCGGGCGACCAGCCGGTGCCGACCGCTGTGCCGGCCGGGATCGTGCGCAGCAGCTGCCACCGGCCCTGGTGGCCCAGCCAGCTCGTCAGGCCGCCCCGGTGGTCGGCCACGACGGCGAACCGGTCGCCCGGTGCCCAGGTGACCGCGGTGCAGCACCCGCCGGTCACGTCGTCGCCGTAGTCGCGCCCGCCCGCGCGCACGTCCGCGCCGGACGTGCCGAAGTGGTTGTTGTACCAGGCCAGGGCGAGATCGTCGGGCCCGTCGGCGCGGCCGAGGAGCACGCTGTCCTCCGGTGCGCCGCCGGCGAAGGCGCGGGGTTCGAGAAGCACCGCGAAATCGCCGGCCGGGGCGGGCACCGGCGCCACGAGCACGGCGGACGACTGCCGGCTCGCGGACGCGACCAGAGCACCGTCGGCCTGGCTCAGTTCGGGCACCGGTTCCCCGAACCGCGCGCCGATCCGGTACGGCTTCAGCTGGTTTCCGCTGAAGTCGTCGTCCCAGACCGGCGTGCCGAAATCGGCCGGATCGAAGACGACCTCCGCCCGCACGAGGTCCGCGGTGCTGCGCACCGGGGTGCCGTGGTCGAGCGTGCCGACCAGCAGCCGCACCGGGGCCTGGGTGCCCACCGGCGTGTCGGCGGGGGCCGTCACGCGCCATCGCAGCGGCACGGGCCGGCCCGGCGTGAGCCGGAGGTCGCCGGCCGGGCCGATCGGCTGGGCCGTCCAGCCCCGCGGCAGGGTGAGCGTGGGCCGGACGGTCATCGCCTGCGAGCTGCCGACCGTGCCGCTGATCTCGACCGGCTGCCCGGGTCGCACGCTCACCGGGCCGTCGGGGAGCCGGACGTCGAGCCGCTCGTCCTCGGCGCGCCACGCCTGCACCGCCGTGATCCCGACCGCGCCACCGTCCACTCTGGACGGCAGGACGCGGAGCCCGTCGGTGCGGACCGGCGGCTGGACGAGGACGCGGTTCGGCTTGCCCCGCACCGGCGTGCCGGGATCCCGTTGCTGGCCGGGGAGATCGGCCCACGTCCCGTCGGCGGTGCGGTACTGCAGGGCGTAGGAGTCCGGCGTGCGGACGCCGCCACCGTCGTCGTAGAAGGAGATCCGGACGTCGGAGACGTCGGTGGCCGCGCCGAGGTCGACGGCCAGCCAGTCGCTGCGGTTCGGGCTGCCGTAGTTCGTCCAGCGCGTCGACGGGACGTCGAGGTCGAAGTCCTGGCCGTCGATCGCGTTCGCCGGGCTGTCCGCGTGCCAGGTGGAGGACGCGGACGCCGCCGGGTAGCCGGTGCGGGCCGGGTTCGCCAGGTCGTCGACGACGGGAGCGGTGCCGGTCGCCTTGCCGGGGCGCACCGGCACGTCGACCGGCGTCAGGCCGCTCTGGCGGAGCACGAGCTTGCCGTCCAGCCAGACGCTCAAGCCGGCCCCCTGCCGGTAGACGTGGCCGTCACGGTCCCAGGCGACGGTCAGGTTCCGGCCGTGGTAGGGCACGTTCTCGACGGCGAACTGGTCCCAAGTGGACGGAACGAGCGGCGCGAGCCGGACGTGGTCGCCCTGCTGGGGCCGGATGCCGAGCAGCCCGGACAGCACGAGGTCGTCGAACGTCGAGTGGTTGTAGTCGTCGCTGTGCCCGGGGGAGTCGTAGAGCCAGCGGTCTTCGTCGGGGTAGTGCGCTTCGGCGACGTAGGGCGCGCCGTTCTTGCGCTGGGTGAGGGCGTACCCGCGCAGCAGGGCGTAGTAGTCCTGCGTGGAGACGTAGGGCTGCGGGGGATAGTCGGTGAGCAGGTTCGCCAGCGCGGTGAGGGTCTGGCTCGTCGCGTAGGGCCAGCTCGGACCCGACCAGCGGCAGCACCCCTGCTGCACGTCGTGCATGAACCACGGGCTCCGCCGTTCGACGGTGGTGGGCCCGAAGGGGGCCGCGAAGCCCGCCGGGTCGGTCACCTGCGCCCACGCGGCGGCGGCACCGGCCGGGGCCATGTGGAAGTACCAGGGCACGTAGCCCATTTCTTCCCGGTCCGCGATCTTGGTGCGCGCGGGGTTGCCGTCCCGCATGACGTGCTTGTAGAACTGGTCGCCGCCGTCCCACAGGACGCGGTCCTGGTTCGCCTGCAGGGAGCGGGCATCCCGCTCGTACCGGTCGGCGAGCTGCCGGTCGCCGGGTGCGCCGCGCCGGCGCAGCAGGCTCGCGATGGCCTGCGCGTCACCGTACTGGTAGGCGTTGAGCGTCGGGCGGAACCCGGCGCCGCCGTGGTAGGGGTCCGGGCTCTGGTAGGAACTCGCGGTGTACTCCATGGCGTCCCAGACCGGAACCTGCCAGTAGAGGCCGAGTTTCGGGTCGAACTGGGGCGCCCAGGCGGCCCACTGCCGCTGCAGTTCGGGGAGCCGGTCGACGGCGAAGTCCCAGCGGCCGTCGACGGCGGCCCGGGCGAGCACGGCGTCGGCGGCCCAGAACGAGTATTCGTGGGCCCAGTCGGTGGTGTTCTCGTTGAGGCCGTCGGTCGCCGGCTTGGCGCCCGCGCCGCTGCCGCGCAGCCAGTAGTCGACGTAGTCGTCGAGGTACCGGTGGTCGCGCAGCCACCGCCCTTCGTAGAGGTGGTGCCCGGCGGCGGCGTCGATCCCGCCGCCGGGAGCGGAGTACCCGACCGGGCCGAGGAATTCGGAGACGATCCAGCCGTCGTCCGGGCCGGTGTACTTGAGGGCTTCCTTGTAAGTGCGCCACCGGTAGTAGTAGGTGTCTTCGATCGCCTTGTCCGGCAGGTCGACGAACGGGATGTTGGCCTCGTACCACCCGGGATCGCCGAAGCCGGCGAGCCTCGCGGTGTGGTCGAGCAGGTGCGTCCCGGGCCCGGGATCGGGGTACACCGGCGGTGGGGCGGCCTGGCCGGCCGCCGCGGGGACCGCGGCCGCGGACAGCGCGAGGACCGTGGTGGTCAGGACCGTGCACAGACGTCGAAGCGAGCGCATGCTGTCGCTCCTCATGCTCCTGGGGACCCGGGCAGGGAGACGGTAGCCGGTCGGATACAACGTTGTAAATACTGCTTTACAACGTTGTATCCAGGGTCCGGCCACCCGGGCGGCCGACCATCGGCCGCCCGGGTGATCCCGTCGCCTTCCGTCGCGGCCGGTCCGCCGCGACGGGGGAGCCCGGCAGGCTCAGGGGCGCCAGGCCGGGTCGCGGCCGAGGAAGCCCATCAGCCGGTCCTGCGCCGAAGCGTCGTCGGCGACCGGCACCGCCGGCCCGAACTGCCCGCTGTCGCGCAGCAAAGACTCCATCGGCCGCATCCCGGCCAGCGTGGCGGCGCAGCGTTCCTCGCCGAGGTCCGGCTCGCGGCCCAGTGCCTTGGCGAGATCCCAGGAGTGCATCCAGACGTCGTTGGTGTAGAACTGGTCGATCGCCTCGTCCACCGGCCGGTCGCCGGTGTGCGGGTTGCTGAGCACCCGCCCGGCCGGGTCGTCGAGGATGGCCTGGATGTCGGCGACGTGCTGCTTCCAGGCGCCGGCCGGATCGGCGTCGACGGTCAGCGCCGGGAGTTCGATTCCGGCGCCCCGCAGGAATCCGCGCGGCCATTCGACCAGGTGCCGCACCACGTCGAGGGCGGTCCACTCCGCGACCGGGCTGGGGCGCGTCCAATCGCCGGCCGAGGCCGACTCCGTCAGCTCCGTGAAGCGGGCGGCTTCCTGCGCGTGCCGCTGGGCGGGTCCGGTGGCTGTCATTTCACGCCTCCTTGGCGAGCAGTGCGTCGAGCTTGGCGTAGCCCTCGTTGATCCCGACGTCCATGCCGCTGGACAGCATGCCGTCCCGGGTGGCGAAGTCCGGCACCACGCTCAGCACCCGCAGCCGGGTGCGGCCGCCCTCGATTTCTTCCAGGGTCAGCGTTTCCAGGGCGACGCCGTCGGGCTCGCCGTCGTAGGTGAACGTCCACACGATCCGCTCGTCCGGCCGCACTTCGTGGAAGCTGCCGTGGAAAGCGGCGATCTCCTCGCCGCCGCGGTCGTTGGCGAAGGCCCACTCGCCGCCCGAGCGCGCGTCCCACCGCGTGATCCTCGTGGTGACCGAGTGCGGTCCGACCCACTGCGCGTACAGCTCGGGGTCGATGTGCGCGCGGAACACCTGCTCGGGTGCGGCGTCGAAGTCCCGGACGAGCCGGATCGTCGGGACCTTGTCGTCGGCCAGGATCTCGGTTTCGTGCGTTGTCGCGGTCATGACGCGTCCTTTCGCGGCCGGGCTTCTTCGCCGGCCATGCGGCCCAGCAGTGCGTCGAGGCGCCGGTAGCGCTCCTCGGCCTGCCGCCGGTACCGCTCGATCCACTTGGTCATCAGGTCGAACACCTCGGCATCCAGGTGGACGGGACGGCGCTGGGCGTCCTTGCTGCGCGTGACCAGCCCGGCTTCCTCCAGCACCTTCACGTGCTTGGAGACCGCCTGCAGGCTCATGTCGTACGGCTCGGCCAGCTCGCCCACGGTCGCGTCCGCGCCGGCCAGCCGCGCCACCAGATCGCGCCGCGTCGGGTCGGCCAGTGCCGCGAACACCCGGTTGAGCCGTTCGCTGTCTTCGTCCACCGGTTCGTCCTCAACTCTTCGGTTGAGCAAGACCGTAGGTGCTCTCCGGGATGTTGTCAACCTGATGGTTGAGAAGGGTGGGGGCTCCGCGTGCGGAGCCCCCACCCGGTGGATCAGAAGTGGTCGGGCGTGTCGATGCGGCTCCGGACCAGGGCGCCGGACGCGGTCAACCGGCCGGTGCCGTAGTCGCTGCCCGCGCAGGTGCCCGGTTGCAGCGCGGCACTGCTTTCGTCCGCGTCGGAGTACGTCCAGTTCGCGTAGCTGATCTGCAGCTGGTCGAGCAGATCCAGCCAGGCCGTGGTGCTTTGCTGGTCCAGGGCGCCGCCGCCGGTCGCGGTCACCGTGCCGAACTCCGTGACGAACAGCGGCAGCTTCGCCGCCGCCCGGCTCACCGTGGCGCGGTAGTTGTCCTTGTGGCTGGCGGCGTAGAAGTGGAACGTGTACATGATGTTCGCGGCGTTGACCGGGTTGTTGACGATCTCGGTTTCGCTGGAGCCGTCGGAGACGCCGAGTGACGACCACCCGCGGGTGCCGACGATCACGACGGCGTCCGGGTCGGCGGCGCGGATCACCGGGATGACCTGTTCGGCGTAGCTCTTGATGGCGCCCCAGCTGACGCCGTTGGGTTCGTTGGCGATCTCGTAGATCACGTTCTTCCTGGCCGCGTTGCGCGCCGCCACCGCCGCGAAGAACGTCTTGGCGCGGTCGAGGTTGTAGTTCGGATCGCCCGGGGTGAGGGTGTGGAAGTCGACGATCGCGTACATCCCGCGTTCCTCGGCTTCGCCGACGAGACTGTTGACCCGGTCGGTGAACCACGCCGGGTTGGTCTCGTAGCCCTTTTCCTGGACGTACATGGCGATGCGGAGCAGGTCGGCGTGCCAGTCGTTCGCGAGCGCGTTCAGGGACGCGTCGTTGTAGCAGGAGTCGAACCACTGGAGGCCGTGCGTGCTCATGCCGCGCAGCTGGATCGCGCGGTTCGCCTCGTTGCACAGGTGGACGCCGCAGACGTGCAGCTGCCCGTTGGCGGCGAGCGGCGTGCCACCGGGGGAGGGCGTGGTGGTGGTCGTCGGAGTGGTGGTCGTGGGCGTGGCGGGTGTGGTGGTGGTCGTCGTCGACCCGGTACAGGTGACGCCGTTCAGGGTGAAGGACGTCGGCACCGGGTTGGCGCCGGTCGTGGTGCCGGTGAAGCCGAGATCGGTGGTGGCACCCGTGGCGAGGGTCCGGTTCCAGTCGGGGTTGGCCGCGGTGGCGATCGCGCCGGACTGCGCCCAGGTGGCGTTCCAGCCCTGGGCGACCTTCTGGCCGCCGTCGGGGAAGGTGAACCGGAGCAGCCAGCCGGTGATCGCGTCACCCAGGTTGGTGACCTTCACCCCGGCCTGGAAGCCGCCTTGCCACTGGTTGGTGATGGTGTACTCGACGCGGCAGCCTTGCGCGGCGGCCGAGGCCTGGGGCATGGCCAGCACGGCGGTGCCGCCGAGAACCGTCGCGCCGGCGGCCGCCAGCGCGGTGATGGAGTGCTTCATTGAACTCCCTTGGGTCCGGTGTTCGAAGATTTCACCAGGCTGGGAGCGCTCCCAGGAATGAGAACATTCGGCGCCGGTCCGCGTCAAGACTTCCCGCCCTGATGCCCTGCGGGTATCACCGGCGCCGGAAGAGGTCTTGGACGAGGCCCTCCCGCCGGCGGGAGAGTGGGGGAGCATTCGAAAGGAGCAGGCATGAAGGTCTTTCTGACCGGTGGGTCCGGCTACATCGGCCGGGCCACGATCGCGGAACTGGTGCGGACGGGGCACGCCGTCGAGGCGCTCGCCCGCAGCGACCGCGCCGAGGCGGCCGTTACGGCGGCCGGGGCCACCGCCGTCCGCGGCGGGCTCGGCGATCTCGACGTCCTCGCCGGCGGTGCCGCCCGGGCGGAGGCGGTGATCCACCTCGCCCAGGCGACCTCGGGGGAGGAGGACCTCGCCGCGGCGAGGGCGATGGGCGGCGGTGGCCCGTACGTGCACACCGGCGGCACGTGGGTGTACGGCGACACCGGCGGGCTGCGGGACGAAACCGCGCCGTGGAACCCGCCGGCCGTGGTCGCCTGGCGCAAGCCGGTGGAGGACGCGGTGCTGGCGCGGGCGGCCCACCCGGTGATCGTGCGGCCCGGGCTGCTGTACGGCGGCGAAAACCGGCTGATCGACGCGTTCTTCGTCGAGCCGGGCCGCAAACGCGGGGCGATCCCGTACATCGGCGAAGGGGCCAACCACTGGGCACTGGTCCACGTCGACGACCTCGCCCGGTTGTACGTGGCGGCGTTGTCGGCCGGACCGGGGTCGGTCTACGTCGGGGTGGGCGGAGTGAACCCGGCCGCGAAGGAAGTGGCTGAGGCGTGTGCGCACGCGGCCGGCTTGGCCGGGAAGACGACGTCGATCACGCTGGAGCAGGCGCGGGCCGAGATGGGCCCGGTCGCCGACGCGTTCGCCCTCGACCAGGAGTTCACCCCGGCCAAGGCGCGGCGGGAGCTGGGCTGGGAGCCGCGGTACCCGGATCCGGTGCGGGTGCTCGCCGGCGGCTGAGCGGGCGCCGCGGGTAGCACCGGCGGGCCGCCGCGGCGCGTCCGGCCCCGGATGTCTGACCCCGTCACCAGGGATTTCGGCCGCGAGTCGCGGACCGGCCGTCTGCTCCGTAAGGTGTGTCCAGCCGTGTGGCGGGTCGACGTTCGTGGGAAGCCGGGGAGCATGCAGCCGGAGGAGTGGCGGGATCTCGTCGACGGCCTGCCCGTCGTCGTGTGGGAAGCCGACGCCCGCAGCGGCGCCTTTTCCTTCGTCTCCGATGCCTCGCGCACCCTCCTGGGCCACCCGCCCGAGTCGTGGGCGGCCGATCCCGGGTTCGCCCTCTCGGTGATCCACCCGCAGGACCGCGACCACTGTGCGCGGGCCCGGGAGGCGGGCCAGGCCCAGGGCGGCTACGAAATCACCTACCGCGCCCTGGCCGCCGACGGCCGGGTGGTGTGGCTCCACGAAATCGGGCGGGTGCGGCCGGGCGGCGAGGCGATCGGCGGCGTGCTGCTGGACGCCTCGGGACGGCGGTCCGAAGCGGAGCGGCAGCGGTTCCTCGCCGAGTTCGAACGGGGCCTGCAGGAACTGGACGACGCCGAGGACGTCATGGCCTACGCGGCCCGCAGCCTCGGCGAACACCTCGGCGCGGACCGCTGCGCCTACGCCGAAGCGGAAGACGACGAAGACCACTTCCTGATGAGCGGGGACCACGCCACCGGTCTGCCGCCGCTGCCCGGCCGCTTCGCCATGTCGGCGTTCGGGGACGGCTGCATGCGCGCGATGCGGGCCGGGCGCTCGTGGGTGGTCGCCGACAGCCGCCACGACGACCGCCTCGAGCCGGCGGACCTGGACGCCTACCGCGTGACCGGCATCCGCGCCGTGATCTGCGTACCGCTGCTGCGCGGCGGCCGGTTCGTCGCGGCGATGGCCGTGCACCAGGCCACGGTCCGGGAGTGGACGGACGCGGAGGTCGAACTGGTCGAGCTCATCGTGAGCCGGTGCTGGGAGTCCATCCAGCGCACGCACGCCGGCCGCGCCCTGCGGGACAGCGAACAACGGCACCGGCTGCTGGTGGAACGCGCCACCGACGCGATCTGGGTGCTCGACCGCGACCTGCGGTTCGCCGAGATCAACCCCGCGGCCTGCGAACTGCTCGGGTACGCGCGCGAGGACCTGATCGGCACGCCGATCACCGCCCTGCTCGACGAGGCCGGGGGCGAACGGTGGCGGCAGCTGATCGCCCGGCCGGGCGATGTCCGGGAGACCAGCGAAGTCGACCACGTGCGCCGGGCCGACGGCACGGAAATGGCGCTGGAGCTGAGCATCCAGGCCACCCCCTCGGGCGTGCAGGCGATCGGCCGCGACGTCACCGAGCGCCGGCGGCGCGAAGCCGAGCGCGAACTCCTGCTGCAGCGTGAGCACGAGATCGCCGAGACGCTGCAGCGCAGCCTCCTGCCGCGTGAACTGCCCGCCCTGCCCCGGATCGCGGCCGCGGCCCGCTACCAGCCGGCCGCCGTGCACGCCCAGACCGGCGGGGACTGGTACGAGCTGGTGGCGGTGGGGCCGACCCGCGTCGCATTGTCCGTCGGCGACGTCGTAGGCAAGGGACCACAGGCGGCGGCGGTGATGGGCCAGCTGCGCAGCGCGCTGGCCGGCAGCCTGCTCGACGGCCACGGCCCGGCCGCCGCCCTCGACCGCCTGGACGCCTTCGCGGCGCGCACGGCGGGAGCGGCCGGCACGACCTGCGCGTGTCTCACGCTCGACTGGGAGACCGGCGAACTGCGCTGGGCGGTGGCCGGGCACCCGCCGCCGGTGGTCGTCGAGGAGGGCGGCGCCCGGCTGCTGTCGGGCGGCGGCGCCGTGCTCGGCGGCCCGGACCGGGCGCACCACCGCGAGCACGCCGTGACGCTGGCGCCCGGCGCCTCGGTGCTCCTGTACACCGACGGCCTCGTCGAGCGGCGCGACGAGCCGATCGACGAAGGACTGCGGCGGCTGTGCGAAGCCGCCGCCCGCGCGCACGCCGCCGCGCCGGAGCGGCTGGTCACCGCGATCGGCGCGGCCCTGCTCGACAGCGGCCAGGAGGACGACGTCGCCCTGCTGGCGATCCGCTTGGTGCCCCCGCCCCTGCGGCGCTCCGCGGCCGCCGAGCCCGACGTGCTGCGGCGCCTGCGCGAGGACCTCGCGCGCTGGTCGGCGCTCGCCGGGCTGCCCGCGGAGCTCCACCAGGACCTGAGCCTCGCGCTGGGGGAGGCCGTGGCGAACTCCGTCGAGCACGCCTTCCCGGAGAAGCCGGGCGAGGTGGCGTACTCGGTGACCCGCACGGCGGACGGCCGCCTCGAGGCCCTCGTCCGCGACGACGGCCGCTGGCGGCGAGAGCCGGCGGACAACAGCCACCGCGGCCGCGGCATCGGGATCATCAAGGCCCTGTCCGAGGAATTCGGCATCGACCACGGTGGTGAGGGCACCGCCGTCCGGTTCCGCATCGCGCCGGAGCCGGGCGCCGCGCCGGAAAGCCCGCCTGTGGCACCGGAAATCGTGGTCCCGGCCACGGTGTCGGTGGACGAAGGCGGCCCGGGCCCCCTGGCGTTGAAGCTGACCGGCGACCTCGATTTGGCGACCATCGGCGAGGTCCGGGCGGCCGTCCTGGCCAGCGTCGAAGCCACGGCCGTCGAGTCCGTGGTCGTCGACCTGACCGGACTGCGTTACTTGAGCAGCTGCGGCATCGCCCTGCTGCTCGACGTCGCGGCGGTGGCCCGGCGCCGCGGCCTGGCGGTCACGACCCGGGCGAGCGCGGCTTCCGCGCCGCTGCGCATCCTCGAGCTCGCCGGCCTCGTGGGGGCGCCGTCCGGAGCGTTCGTGGTGGAAAGTGTTGCGCCGTAACGGTGGCACCGTGGTCGCATGGGGATGACTTGGCCGCCGTCGTACCGGCCGTGCCGTGCTCCCGCCCACGTCACCGGGCGCCTGAAGTTTCGAAGCGGAACGCCGCCGGTTCCCGGGCGCACCCGAGCGGCGCGGCGGCGCTCACGCTGGCCGGGCTCGACGTGCCGGCGCCTCCGGTGACGGCCGTCCTGGAGCCGCCGCCGTGGCCGCCGTCGTACCGGCCGTGCTCCCGCCCGCACCGGCCGCCGCGGTGGCGTACCTGATCAGCGACCCCGGTTGACCGCGCTGATGTCGTCCTGAAGCCGTTCCCGGACATTCGAACTGGCGTCCCGCGGCGCGGGTGCCGCCGGCCGGGACGGCTCGCCCGCCGGACCCGGCACCGGGAACACCTGGTGCTCTCCGGGCAGCGGGACACCCGGGCAGATGGTGGCCGCGGGGCGGCCGGCGCCGAGGTAGAAGCCGTTCACCAGGTCGTCCACACAGGAATTGCCACTGACCGCGTACTGGCCGTGGAAGGGTGACTCCGCCACCGAGATCATCGGGATCCCGGCCGCGCGCGCCGCCGCCTCCGCCTGCTCGTAGCCGGTCTGCGGATCGAACTCGCCCTGGACGACCAGGATGTTCTTCGCGGCCCGCGGCGAGAGTGTCGGCAGCTGGTGCTGGGGCGCGTCGGACCAGAAGCCGCACGCCTCGCTGAGGCCGTACGCCCAGCCGAACAGCGGGTAAGCCGGCCCCTGCAGGTCGCTGAGCAGCTTGTACCAGCTCGCGGTCCGCGTCGGCTGGTCGCCGCACGCCACGGCCAGCCGGGTACCGGGGACGTCGGCGTAGTCGGGCTCCGGCGGGTCCGCCGCCACGTCGGCCGCGGTCAGCCGGTCCGCCGGAAGGCCGAAGACGGCCCGGGAAGCCCGGTCGAGGTCGGTGCGCAGCGCCGCGGGCGCGGGGGCGGCGGCCGCGCCGTCGAGCGCGGCCGCGCCCTTGGTGAGGACCAGCGCGCCGGTCAGCCACTGCCGGGGGCTGCCGTTGCCGACGAAGACCGAGTCGAAGACGTCGGGTGGCACGCCCTTTTCCTTGAAGAAGGTCCGCAGCCGTTCCCACTTGACGCGGACTTCGGCGGCGGTCTTGCCGAGCTGCTCCGGGAACCGCCGGGCCAGCCACGGCGCGTAGACGCGGTCGAACTGGCGCTGGTCGATCTTCGGGAACGCTTCGAACGCGGCTTGGAGGCGGCCTTCGAAGTTCACGCTGGAGTCGAGGACCATCTTGCCGGCCTGCTCCGGGAACAGCGACGCGTACTTCGCGCCGAGCCAGGTGCCGTAGGAGAAGCCGAGGTAGTTCAGCTTCTCGTCGTCCAGCAGCGCGCGGATCAGGTCCATGTCGTGGGTGGTCTGCCAGGTGGTGATGAACGGCGCGAGCGCGTCGCTCTGGCACGCCTCGGCCAGCACGCGCGGCGTCCGCTGGTGCAGCGCGATGCTGGTCGCCGAGCGGTCGCGGGCGTCGAGGTCGTCGTCCTGCGGCAGCCGCCCCAGCGGCACCCGGCACACGTACCCCTCGTCCGTGCCGCCTTCCTGGCCGGTGCCCCGGGGGTCCATCCCGACGATGTCGTAGTGCTCGTTCAGCTTCGGTTCCAGGCCGGCCAGCGCGCCCGCGAGCGAAGTGCCTTGGCCACCGGGGCCGCCCGGGTTCACCAGGATCGCGCCCTGCCGGCTGCCGGTCGCGGGCACGCGGCTGATCGCCACCTGCAGGTCGGTGCCGGCCGACGGGGCCGCCCAGTCCCGCGGGACGGTGATCCGCGCGCACTGTGCGACCGGAGACGGGCCTGTCCGCTGCTTGAACGGGCACGCGCCCCAGGAGACCTCCTGCCCCCGGTACGGCGCGAGCGGGTCGGGCGTGGTCGCGGCGGCGGGCGCCGAGGCCGCCACCAGGACCGAGACGGCCACCGCCAGCCCTGCTCGGGACGTTCGCACCGCAATTTCCTTCCTCACGCACCAGCCGTGAAGATCCAAGCACGCCCGGTGGGGGAGAAGCAGCACGAAGACCGCGGATCGCGCCAGGGAACGCTCGATCCGGTGAACGCGGCCGGGCGGCTCAGGTGCGGTACGGGCCGTGGTTCCCGAGATCGGGGCTGATCCGCGGGTGCGGGCCGTCCTGGCCGGGCACCGGGGTGACGGCGGGGCGCCACGCCGGGTCCGTCGAGGCCGGCTCGACGACCACCTCGGTGGCCGGCCGGACGTAGGTTTCGGTGCCGCGCGGCTCGCCGTCGCGGTCCTGGAAGTGGTTCTCCACGATCCGGTCCTGCCGGCGCTGGGCGAGCACGGCCAGCGTGAGCACGTGGGCCACGGCCATCAGCAGCAGGAAGATGCCGAGCCGGCCGACCAGGGCGGCCGTCGAACCCGACCACTGCGGGCCGACGACGGAGAGCAGGGCGAGCACGCCGAAGGAGACGAGGTGGAAGACGGTCACCACCATCCACGCCAGCGAGCCGGTCCCCTCCCCGCCGTCCGGCCCGCTGAGGTAGCGCCGGCCACCGCGGTAGAGCACCTGGCCATCGGCCACCACGAACACCAGGCCGATGATCAGGAATCCGGTGAGGTCGTTGTCGGGCATGCGTCTCCTCCTCGTTTCCGGCGGGGTACCCGGCGGGACCGGCGGCGGCCGCCGGTTCACCGGAACGAGCGACGGTCGGTCCGCTCACACCGGGGAATCAATCCCGGCCGCCGGACGTCTGAGGTCGTGTGAAGAAGATTGGCTTCCTCTCGTTCGGCCACTGGTCGGCGAGCGCGCACTCCGAGACCCGGTCGGCCGCCGACTTCCTGCACCAGGCGATCGACCTGGCGGTGGCCGCCGAGGAGCTCGGCGTGGACGGCGCCTACTTCCGCGTGCACCACTTCGCGCAGCAGGCGGCGAGCCCGTTCCCGCTGCTCGCCGCGATCGGCGCGCGGACGTCGAAGATCGAGATCGGCACCGGCGTGATCGACATGCGCTACGAGAACCCGCTCTACATGATCGAAGACGCGGGCGCGGCGGACCTCATCTCCGGCGGCCGGCTCCAGCTCGGCATCAGCCGGGGATCCCCCGAGCAGGTGATCGACGGCTGGCGGTACTTCGGCTACGCCCCGGGTGAGGGCGAGACGGATGCCGACATGGCCCGGCAGCACACCGAGGTGTTCCTCAAGCTGCTCGAGGGCGAGGGGTTCGCCCAGCCGAACCCGCGGCCGATGTTCGCCAACCCGCCGGGCCTGCTGCGGCTCGAACCGCACTCCGAGGGCCTGCGGGACCGCATCTGGTGGGGCTCCGGCTCGAACGCGACGAGCGTCTGGGCGGCGAAGCTGGGCATGAACCTGCAGAGCTCGACGCTCAAGGACGACGAGACGGGCGAGCCGCTGCACGTCCAGCAGCGCAAGCAGATCGAGGCCTACCGCGAGGCGTGGACGGAAGCCGGGCACGAGCGGGAGCCGCGGGTTTCGGTCAGCCGCAGCATTTTCGCGCTGACGAACGACCAGGACCGCGCCTACTTCGGCCGCGACCGTCACTCGCGCGACCAGGTCGGCATGATCGACGAGAACACCCGGGCCATCTTCGGCCGCTCCTACGCCGGGGAGCCCGACGAGCTCGTGCGGCAGCTCAAGGAGGACGAGGCCGTCCAGGCCGCGGACACGCTGCTGCTCACGATCCCGAACCAGCTCGGCGTCGACTACAACGCGCACGTGCTGGAGAGCATCCTCACCCACGTGGCCCCGGAGCTGGGCTGGCGCTGAGGGGGACGGCCCGGTGGCGGCCGGGCCGGTCTCCGATCAGCCGTGGGAGACGTTGAGGCCGTAGAACGCGACCCGCGCGCCCTTCGTCGTGCTGCTCGAAGAGGACTGGTTGTACGAGCCGGCCTTGAAGTACTGCTTGTACGCCTTGAACGACGACGGGATGCCGTAGTGCGTGGTGCTGCCGTTCACCGTCAGGTCGATCGTGGTGCCGCCGGAAATCCCGATCGTGTAGGTCCACGTCTTGCCGACCGAGACGTGGCCGACGGTGTGGGACGTCTGCCCGCCGTCGGGGGAGTTCTCGGTGCCGAGCACGATGTCCCCGCTCGCCCGGTAGTACAGCTCCAGCAGCGGTTTCGTCGACGAGCCGCCGGTGCCGAGGTGCACCTGGCCGACGCACACGTTCGACGTCACCGAAACCACGCGCAGCGTCGCGCTCAGCTTGTGCGACCCGCTCAATGACCAGTTCGCGGCGGAGCCGTCGCGGTTCATCTCGCGCAGCTCCGAGCGCGCGTAGTTCGAATTCGGCGTCGTGACGCCCTTTTCCGGCGCCCAGAAGGTCATCGCGCCGTCGCGGGTGTCGGTGTAGAAGTAGCTGTCCTGAAAGCCGTTCGGGCCCTGCAGCCGGGACGAGGAGATGGTCGTCGGGCTGCCCGGTGAGCCGACCGGCTCCTGCAGCTGCCAGACCGAGAGGTCGAAGTTGCCGCCCGGGGCCACGGACGGATCCGCCGCCAGCGCGGGGGACGCGGTGGCCACGGCCAGCGCCGGGATCGCCAGGAGGGCGAGGAAAGCACGCACACGCATCGTTGGGTGTCCTTTCGCGGTGGAACGCACCATTCGTTCACGGACGTGAAATAAATGGTCTGGACAACCCGGCGGCGTGGACTCACGGTAGGTCGGCGATCGCCCCGGTGTCAAGATCGCCGCGCGCACGGACGGGCCCGGCCGATCGCGGAGATCGGCCGGGCCCGTGCGGGGGTGGATCAGGCGAGGTCGAAGCGGTCGAGCTCCATGACCTTCGTCCACGCGGCGATGAAGTCGGCCACGAACTTTTCGCGAGCGTCGTCGCTGGCGTAGACCTCGGCCAGCGCCCGCAGCTGCGAGTTCGACCCGAAGACGAGGTCGACCGCGGTGGCGGTCCACTTGACCTCGTCGGTCGTGACGTCGCGGATCTCGTAGACGTTCTCCGCCGACTCCGACGCCTTCCACTTCGTGCCCGGCGCGAGCAGGTTGGCGAAGAAGTCGCCTGAGAGCACGCCCGGCTGGTCGGTGAGGACGCCGTGGGCGGCACCGCCGTGGTTCGTGCCCAGCACCCGCAGGCCGCCGACGAGGGCGGTCATCTCGGGCGCGGACAAGCCGAGCATGTAGGCGCGCTCGACGAGCAGCACCTCCGGCTGCAGCTTCTCGCCGGCCCGCAGGTAGTTGCGGAACCCGTCGGCGCGCGGCTCCATCACCTTGAAGGAGTCGACGTCGGTCTGCTCCTGCGAGGCGTCGGTGCGGCCCGGGTGGAACGGCACGGTCGTCTCGACGCCGGCGTCGAGCGCCGCCTTCTCGACGGCCGCCGAGCCGGCCAGCACGATGAGGTCGGCGAGCGAGATCTTCGCGCCGCCCGCCTCGTTGAACTCGCGCTGGATGCCCTCGAGGGTCGCCAGGACCTTGCCGAGCTGCTCGGGCTGGTTGACCTCCCAGTTGCGCTGCGGCTCCAGGCGGATCCGGGCGCCGTTCGCGCCACCGCGCTTGTCGGTGGAGCGGAAGCTCGCGGCCGACGCCCACGCGGTCGAAACCAGCTCGGAAACCGAAAGGCCGGAGTCCAGCACCTTCGCCTTGAGCGCGGTGATGTCGGCGTCGCCCACGAGGTCGCCCTCGGCGGCGGGCACCGGGTCCTGCCACAGCTGCGGCTCGGCGACCCACGGGCCCAGGAAGCGGCTGACCGGGCCCATGTCGCGGTGCAGCAGCTTGTACCAGGCCTTGGCGAAGGCCAGCGCGAACTCGTCCGGGTTCTCCAGGAAGCGGCGCGAGATCGGGCCGTAGACCGGGTCGAAGCGCAGCGACAGGTCCGTCGTGAGCATCGTCGGCTTGTGCTTCTTGTTCGGGTCGTACGGGTCCGGGATGATTTCCGGGGCGTCCTTGGCGACGTACTGCTTGGCGCCGCCGGGGCTCGTGGTGAGCTCCCACTCGAAGCCGAAGAGGATCTCGAAGAAGCGGTTGCTCCACTCGGTCGGCTTGTCGGTCCAGGTCACCTCGAGACCGCTGGTGATCGCGTCCGGGCCCTTGCCGCTGCCGTGCGTGCTCAGCCAGCCGAGGCCCTGCGACTCCAGCGGGGCGCCCTCGGGCTCCGGGCCGACGTGGTCGTCGGCGATCCCGGCGCCGTGGGTCTTGCCGAAGGTGTGGCCGCCGGCGATGAGGGCGACGGTCTCCTCGTCGTTCATCGCCATCCGGGCGAAGGTCTCGCGGATGAAGTGCGCCGCCGCCTCGAAGTCCGCGCTGCCGCGGGGGCCTTCGGGGTTGACGTAGATGAGCCCCATCTCGGTCGCGCCGACCTCGGGCGCCATCTCCGAGTCGCTGACGTAGCGCTCGTCGCCCAGCCAGTCGTCCTCGGGGCCCCAGATGATCTCCTCGGGCTCCCAGACGTCCACCCGGCCGAAGCCGAAGCCGAAGGTCTTGAAGCCCATCGACTCCAGGGCGACGTTGCCGGCGAGCACGAGCAGGTCGGCCCACGAGATCTTCTGGCCGTACTTCTGCTTGACCGGCCACAGCAGGCGGCGCGCCTTGTCGAGGTTGGCGTTGTCGGGCCAGCTGTTGAGCGGGGCGAAGCGCTGGTTGCCGTCACCGGCACCGCCGCGGCCGTCGTGGATGCGGTAGGTGCCCGCGGCGTGCCAGCTCAGGCGGATCATCAGGCCGCCGTAGTGCCCGAAGTCGGCCGGCCACCAGTCCTGCGAGGTGGTGAGCACCTCGGTGATGTCGCGCTTGAGGGCGTCGACGTCGAGCTTCGCGAACTCCTTGGCGTAGCTGAAGTTCTCGCCGAGCGGGTTGCCCTTCGCGGAGTGGGCGTGCAGCACCGACAGGTCGAGCTGGTTGGGCCACCAGTCCTTGTTCGTGCGCGGACGTCCGCCAGTCTTCGGCTTCGGCGAGTCGATCGCCGGGTTCTCGCTCTCGCTGCCGTGCGAGGTCACCGAGTCGTGCGCGACCGGGCAACCGGCCGCCGCCTTCTTGTCCACGCCCTGCGCGCTGGACGGGTTGTCCTGGGTGGAGCTCATTTACTTCCTTCCGGGAGCGGCGAATCATTTCGGGGGCGTCCGGCCGCGCACTCGGGGCAGGTGCCCCAGTAGACGACCTCCGCCTGGTCGATCACGTAACCGTGGTCGTCCGAAGCGGTGAGACAGGGGGTGTGGCCGACGGCGCACTCGACGTCGGCTATCGCCCCGCACGAACGGCACACGACGTGGTGGTGGTTGTCACCCACCCGGGTCTCGTAGCGGGCGTTCGCCCCGGCCGGCTGGATGCGCCGGATGAGCCCGGTGTCGGTGAGCGCCCGCAACACGTCGTAGATCGTCTGGTGCGATACCGCCGGGTACCCGGCCCGCACCAGCTCGATCACCGTCTCGGTGTCGACGTGGGGATGGTCGCGCAACGCGGCCAGCACGGCCAGCCGGGGCCGGGTGACCCGCAGCGAGACCGCCCGCAGCTGCGCTTCGAAGTCTGACATCGCCGCCGACCCTAGGGCGCTTTCTGGAATGAGTCAAGTTATGGCGGTGCGGGATTGGGCCATCCGGGGTTCACGCTGAGTCAGCGGCATGGCTAGGCTCCGGGCATGCCGGACACGCAGTACGAAGACCTCCTCCGCCACGTCCTCGACACGGGCACCCGCAAGGGCGACCGTACCGGCACGGGCACGCGGTCGATCTTCGGGCACCAGCTGCGCTACCGCCTGTCCGAAGGCTTTCCGCTGATCACCACGAAGAAAGTCCACTTCCGCTCGATCGCCTACGAGCTGCTGTGGTTCCTGCGCGGCGACGCGAACGTCTCGTGGCTGCGCGAGCACGGCGTCACGATCTGGGACGAGTGGGCGGCCGAAGACGGGGACCTGGGCCCGGTCTACGGCGTGCAGTGGCGCTCATGGCCGACCCCGGACGGCGGACACATCGACCAGATCGCCGAGGTCCTGCGCACGCTGCGTGAGAACCCGGACTCGCGGCGGATCATCGTGTCCGCGTGGAACGTCGCCGACATCCCGCGCATGGCGCTGCCGCCGTGCCACGCGTTCTTCCAGTTCCACGTCGCCGACGGCAAGCTGTCCTGCCAGCTGTACCAGCGCAGCGCGGACCTGTTCCTCGGCGTGCCGTTCAACATCGCGAGCTACGCGCTGCTGACGCACATGATCGCCGCCCAGGTCGGGCTCGGCGTCGGCGACTTCATCTGGACCGGCGGCGACTGCCACGTCTACGACAACCACGTCGAGCAGGTGCGCACGCAGCTGGCCCGGGACGCGCGGCCCTTCCCGGCGCTGGAGCTGAAGCCGGCGGACAGCCTGTTCGAGTACACCTACGAGCACTTCTCGATCGAGGGCTACGACCCGCACCCGGGCATCAAGGCGCCGGTGGCGGTGTGATCGGGCTGGTCTGGGCGCAGGCGGCGAACGGGGTCATCGGGCGGGACGGCGGGCTGCCGTGGCACCTGCCGGAGGATCTGCGGCACTTCAAGGAGCTGACCGCGGGGGCGGCCGTGCTGATGGGCCGCCGCACCTGGGTGTCGCTGCCGCCGCGGTTCCGGCCGCTGCCGGGCCGGCGCAACCTCGTGCTGTCGGCGACCCCGCAAGAGGGCGCCGAGACGTTCGCGGACCTGCCGTCGGCGCTCGCCGCGGTGCCCGGTGACCTGTGGGTGATCGGCGGCGCGGCGGTCTACCGGGCCGCGTTGCCGATCGCGGACCGGGTCGTGGTCACGGAGCTCCGGGAGTCCTTCGACGGGGACACGTACGCGCCGGAGGTGGGGCGGCCGGCGGACTCCGCGGGGGAGTGGCTGACGTCCTCGACCGGGCTGCACTACCGCTTCCTGACCTGGGGCTGAGGCCGGCTCCGCCGCCCGGGCCGTTGCGCTCCCCGGGGTCGGCGCTATACGGTTGGGTCGAACTAGAACACGTTACAGTTCTGGTGGTCGGCCTGACCTAGGAGCGGACATGGCGAAAAGGGCGGCGCGCGGCGACGAGGCCGACTACGTCGTCGTCGGGTCGGGGAGCTCGGGCGCGACGATCGCGGGACGGCTCGCTCAGGCCGGGGCCAGCGTGATCGTCCTCGAAGCCGGGAAGAGCGACGAGCAGCTGCTCATCAAGAAACCCGGGCTCGTCGGGCCGATGCACGCCGTGCCGCAGCTCAAGAAGCCGCTCGACTGGGGCTACTACGGCGTTCCACAGAAACACGTTCTCGATCGCCGGATGCCGGTGCCGCGCGGCCGGGTCGTCGGCGGCTCCAGCTCGATCAACGGCATGGTCTACGTCCGCGGCAACCGCGCCAACTTCGACTCCTGGGCCGCCGAGGGCAACACCGGCTGGGACGCCGACAGCGTCAACGCGGCCTACAAACGCATGGAGGACTTCGAAGACGGCGAGAACGCCTTCCGCGGCGCGGGCGGGCCGATCCGGGTCACCCGCGCGAAGAACCCCCAAGAGGGCTCGCTGCAGTTCGTCGACGCCACCGCCGACGCGCTCGGCTGCAAGATCCTCGACGACTACAACGCCGAGTCCCAAGAAGGCGTCAGCCGGATGCAGCAGAACGCCGCCGACGGCCTGCGCTACAGCGCCTCGCGCGGCTACCTCCACAACGCGCCCTCGACATTGCAGCTGCAGTCCCGGGTGCTGGTCGAGAAGGTGCTCGTCGAGAACGGCCGCGCCGTCGGCGTCGAGGTCCTCGACCGCGGCCGGCGGCGCACCATCCGGGCCGCCAAGGAGGTCATCCTCTCCGCCGGCGTCATCGGCTCCGCGCAGCTGCTCATGCTGTCCGGCATCGGCCCCGCCGAGCACCTGAAGGAACACGGCATCGGCGTCGTCGCCGACCTGCCCGTCGGCGACAACATGCACGACCACATGTTCCACGCCCTGACGTTCCACGTGACCACCAGCAAGAACAAGGGCACGGCGCCGTACTTCGCCCGCGGCCTGGCCCGGGAGCTGCTGCGCCCCGGCACGACGTTCCTGGCGAACTCGGTCTTCGAGGCGGTCGCGTTCCTGCGGACCTCGCAGGCCGGGGCGATCCCCGACCTGCAGCTGCACCTCCTGCCGTGGGCGTACGTCTCGCCCAACCAGGACGCGCCGATCCGGCACGACGTCGACAAACGCCCCGCGCTCACCGTGCTGACGACGCTCATCTACCCGAAGAGCCGCGGCACGCTGCGCCTCACCTCGGCCGATCCCGCCGCGGCACCGGACATCGACTTCCAGTACCTGTCCGACCCGGCCGACCTCGAGCTGCTCGGCGAAGGCTCGGAGATGGTGCGCGAGATCTTCGCGTCCAAGGCGTTCAAGGGCGCGGTGAAGGAAGAGATCCACCCGGGCAAGGATCTCCGGGGCCAGGCCCTGCGCGACGCGATCCTCAACCGCGCGACCTCGGTCTACCACGGCGTCGGCACCTGCCGGATGGGCGTCGACGAACTCGCCGTCGTCGGTCCCGACCTGCGCGTGCGCGGGGTCGAGGGGCTGCGGGTCTGCGACGCTTCGATCATGCCGTCGATCACCGGCGGCAACACCAACGCGCCCTGCATCATGATCGGGGAAATGGGCGCCCAGCTCGTCCTCGGGAGCAAGTCATGACCGTCACGCCGCTCGAACTCGCCCGTCCGGCGTCGGTCACCGACGCGTTCCTGCGGCAGCTCGTGGCCCGGGTGCCCGGCTCGTCCGGCGCGACCTGGAAGCTCACCGAGGTCTACACCGGCGACGTGCTCGTCGAGCTGCCGCAGTCCACACCGGAGGACATCGAGCGGGCGTTCGCCGTCGCGCGCGAGGCCCAGCGGAAGTGGGCCGCCACGCCGGTGAAGGAGCGGCTGGCGGTGTTCCGGCGGGCGCACGCGCTGTTCGTCGAGCACGCGCGGACCGTCGCCGACCTCATCCAGGTCGAGAGCGGCAAGAACCGGCGGATGGCGATCGAGGAGACCTGCGACCCGCCGATGGTGATGAGCCACTACCTGAAGCGGGCCGCGAAGCTGCTGGCGCCGACGAAGCGCGGCGGCCCGGTCCCGATGCTCACGACGTCGACCGAGGTCCGGCTGCCCAAGGGGGTCGTCGGGATCATCGCGCCCTGGAACTTCCCGTTCGCCACCGGGGTTTCCGACGCGATCCCGGCGTTGATGGCCGGCAACGCGGTGGTGCTGAAGCCCGACAACAAGACCGCCCTGTCGCCGCTCTACGGCGTCCGGCTGCTCCAGGAAGCCGGCTTGCCCGAGGGGCTGTTCCAGGTGGTGTGCGGCGAGGGCCCGGACGTCGGCCCCACGCTGATCGACCGCGCCGACTACGTGATGTTCACCGGTTCGACGGCGACCGGCCGGGTGATCGGCGAGCGGGCGGGCCGCAACCTCATCGGCTGCTGCCTCGAGCTCGGCGGCAAGAACCCGATGATCGTGCTGGCGGACGCCGACCTTTCCGAGGCCGTTCCGGGCGCGATCTTCGGCGCGTTTGGCAACACGGGCCAGATCTGCATGCACATCGAGCGGATCTACCTGCCGGAATCCCGGTACGAGGAGTTCAAGACGGCGTTCGTGGCGGCCGCCTCGGCCCTCGACGTCCGCGCGGCGTACGACTTCGGCCCCGACATGGGCTCGCTGGTCTCGGTCGACCACATGCGCCGCGTCAAGTCCCATGTGGACGATGCGGTCGCCAAGGGCGCCACCGTGTTGTGCGGCGGCAAGCCCCGCCCGGACCTCGGCCCGGCGTTCTTCGAGCCGACGATCCTCGAGGGCGTCACGTCGGAGATGCTTTGTGGCGTCACCGAAACGTTCGGCCCGGTGGTGGCGCTGCACAAGTACCGCACCGTCGACGAAGCCGTGGCGCTGGCCAACGACACGGACTACGGCCTGAACGCGTCGGTCTGGAGCACCGACGTCCCCGCGGCGCGCGCGGTGGCGGCCCGGATCGAGTCCGGCAACGTGAACGTGAACGACGTCCTCGCGACCGCGTACGCGGCCAAGGGAACGCCGTCGGGCGGGGTGAAGAACTCCGGCGTCGGCGCCCGGCACGGCGATCAGGGGCTGCTGAAGTACACCGACGTGCAGAACCTGGCCGTGCTGAAGAAGCAGGTGATGGGGCCCCGGCCGGGGCAGGGGTACGAGAAGTACGTCGAGAGCATGCTGTCCGGGCTGAAGCTGATGCGGAAGCTGCGGATCCGGTAGCGCTCAGCCGTCCACGAGCAGTCCCCGCAGCGGCCCCTGCAGCCGGGCCGCGCGGCGCGAGGCGCCCGGCAGCAGCACCAGCCGGTGGGTCCGCTGCTCACCCCGGCGTTCCCGCTCGGCCTGCTCTTCGGCCAGCGGCCGCCACAGGTTGTCCACGATGTCCGCCGGCTCCCGGTCGGCCAGCTCGAAGACCGGACGCCCGAGGTGCTCGGCCCACAACCGCAGCCGGGTGTCCCGGACCACCTCGGGGTCGTCGGTCGCGATGTTCACCTCGGTGTCGTTGAACAGCGAATGCTCGTTCAGGTTCGCCGAGCCCACGGTGAGCCACGAGTCGTCCACGAGGCCGAGCTTCGCGTGGACGTACACCGGGGCCGCCGAGTCACCGTCGTGGGCGCTGATCGTCGTGGCGAGCAGGCGGTGGTGGCCGTCGTCGGCGTCGAGCAGCCGGCCCAGCTGGCCGCGGGTGGTGTCCGAGCCGTTGCTCGGCTTGCGCGGCAGCAGCAGGACCACGCGGAACTCCTCGGACGGCGGGTTCCGCAGCTTGTCGAGCAGCACCTCGGCGATCTCCGGCGACCACAGGAACTGGTTCTCCAGGTAGATCAGCCGCTGCGCCGAGCGAAGCGCGCGCAGGTAGCCGTCGAGGACGGTGAACTCGCCCTTGGGCAGGAAGTCGTAGGTGTCGTTCGGCACGGTCCGCAGCAGCTGGACGCGGCTGCCGCCGGCCGGTGCCGGGACGGCCGGCTGCGGCAGGTCCTCGCCCGCCACCTCGGTCCACCGCCGCCGGAAGTGGTCGGCGACATCGGCGACGACCGGGCCGTCGAGCCGCGCCATGAGGTCGTGCCACCCGATCGGCCGCGGCGGGTGGTCCGGGCTGTCGTGCCGGTCGCCTTCCAGCGCGGTGAGGTCCACCCCGCCGACGAACGCGACGGCGTCGTCGACGATCACCAGCTTCTCGTGGTGGCAGTGCATCGTCCGCTCACGGGCGTCCAGCACGCAGCGCACATCGGTGCCCTCGGTGAACTTCCGCTGTTCGGACCGCGCCAGCTTCCGCGACGGCTGGAACGCGGGAAAGGGTGGACCGGCCCACAGCAGCACCCTGACCTCGACCCCGCGCCCGGCGGCCTCGGCGAGCAGTTCCCGCAGGGTGGGCGACCCGGGCTCCCGCGTCAGCCGGAAGTCGGCGCTGGCGTGCCAGTTGGCGATGTGAATGTGGGATTTCGCCGACCGGATGCCCTCGGCAACGGCGGGCAGCGACTCCTCGCCGTCGATCAGCACCTGCACGCGGTTGCCGTCCCGGACCGGCGCCCGGCCGCCGAGCGGGTCTTGCGCTCCGCGGGGTTCGAGGACAGCACCCCAGCCGAGCCGCTGCAGCCGCCGCCGGTGGTGGGCACAGAGGACCCCCTCGAGCCCGTCGCCCAGCCGTTCGTCCACCTTGTCCAGAAAGGTCTTCACCCGTCCCATATCACTACAGATCGGCCCGGCCCGCCGTGCAGTAACAGCGAGTGATCCAGTGGCGACTCGAATTTCATGGAGCCTTTGGTGTTCAAGGTCGGTTCGACCGTCGTGAGCTCCGCCGTCAAGTCGTGGCTCACCAGCCGCAAGAGCGGGCTCGAGCGGGAGAGCTCGCTGTCGGAGCTGGTGCAGGCGCGGGTGGGAGGCGGCTTCTCCCGCCGGCGCTTCGACCGGGAAGTCGAAGCGCTGGTCGACGTCGTGTCCGAGCGACTGCTGCTGTTGTGCCGGCAGGAAGTCCCGAACCTCGACGACGGCGAGCGGGCGGCGGCTTTGGCGGAGGTCGCGTCCGCCTTCGAACGGGCCGATCTGGCCGACGCCGACTTGTTCGAGGTCGACGTCGACCCGGCCCAGCTCGCGCACCGCCTCCGCGCCACCCTGCCGGACGCCGCGGAACGCGCGGGTCTCAGCGAGGCCGCGACGTGGTTCCACCGCCGGGTCCTCGAGGAGTGCTGCACCTATTACGTCCGCCTCGTCGTGCACTTGACCCCGTTCGCGGCCAGGGCCGGCGCGGAGCTGCTCGGCCGGGTATCGGGGTTGGCCGAGCAGCTCGAACGGGTCCTCAACCGGCTACCGGCGCCCTCCCTGATGGCGCCCGACGGTACGGCGTCGGATACCGCGTTCCGCTCCCGGTACCTGCGGCAGATCAGCGAGACCTTGGACGATCTCGAGCTGTTCGGTGTGGATACCCGCAGCTACCGTCCCCGGACGACGCTGAGCGTCGCGTACGTGAGCCTGACCGTCCGCGGCACCGGTGTCGGCTCCCGTGGACCTGCCCACGAGATTCTCTCGTGGCGGGCCGATCCGGGGCGCACCGAGGACGGCTCTGTCCGGGCCGAGCACGCGTTGGCGACGGCCGGCCGCATCCTGATCCGCGGCGAAGCCGGCTCGGGCAAGTCGACGCTCCTGCGCTGGCTCGCGGTCAACGCCGCACGAGGAACTTTCCGTGACGAGCTGGCCGGCCTCAACGGGTACGTCCCGTTCCTGGTCAAGTTGCGCAGCTACTCCGGTCGGAGGCTTCCTTCGCCCGAGGAGTTCCTCGACGGGACGGCGCAAGCCCTGACCGCCCTGATGCCGTCGGCCTACGTCCATCGCCAGCTCGCCTCAGGACGTGCCCTCGTCCTGGTCGACGGCGTCGACGAACTCGCCGCCGACGAGCGAGGGGCGGTCCGAGCGTGGCTCCAAGACCTGTGTCAGGCCTTTCCCGAGAGCAGGCTCATCCTCACGTCACGGCCGGCCGCGGCGGCCGAGACGTGGCTGAGTGCGGAAGGGTTCAGTTCCGCCTGGATCGAGCACATGAGCCAGGCCGACGTACGCGCCCTTGTCCGCCACTGGCACAAGGCGGTACGCGACGCCGGAAGCATGCCGTGCGCCGAGGAGGACCTACCTCGGTACGAGGGTGTTCTGCTCGGCCGCCTGGACGGCAACGCCCACCTGAGAGCTCTCGCGACGACACCGCTGCTGTGCGCGATGTTGTGCGCCTTGAACCTGGACCGTGCCTCGTTCCTCCCGCGCAACCGGCTCGAGCTCTACGTCACCGCGTTGTCGATGCTGTTGGAACGCCGTGACGTCGAGAGGCGCATCCCCGCCTCGCTGAAGATCGGCAACCGGGAAAGCCGCCAACTGCTACGGCACCTGGCTTGGCGGCTGTCGGTGAACGGCCGCTCCGAGCTGAGCAGGGAGGAGGCACGCAGGCGCCTCGCCGAACGGCTCGCGACCATGCCGAGAGTCGATTACGACGCGGACGTCCTGCTGGAGCACCTTGTGCAGCGGAGCGGGATCGTCCGCGAGCCGACACCGGGCCGGATCGACTTCGTGCACCGCACGTTCCAGGAGTTCCTGACCGCGGAGGAGGCCGCGGACCAGGGAGACGTCGGCTTGCTGGTGCAGAACGCGCACCTGGACCAGTGGCGGGACATCGTCGTGCTGGCCGCGGGCCTGGCCAACGCGCCGCTGCGCGAGGAGTTGTTCAAGGGGCTGTTCGACCGGGCCGACGCGGAACCGAGAACGCGACGCAAGCTCCGGCTCCTCGCCGCGGCGGCGACGGAGTCCGCGCCTGTTCTGACGACCGAGCTCGCCGAACGCATGGAGAGTTCCCTGGCCGCGCTGATCCCGCCGCGGGGAAAAGCCGAAGCCCGGTCGCTGGCCGCCGGCGGAGAGGTCCTGCTGCCGCGGCTGCTCGATACACCGGCCGACCTTTCGGAGGCCGCGGCAGCGGCCACCGTCCGGACCGCGGCGTTGATCAACGGCCCGGAAGCGTGGCCGGTACTGGAGAGGTTCAGCCGCGACCCGAGGCCGGAAGTGCAAAAGGAGTTGATCGCGGCCTGGCGTTACTTCGATCCGGACGAGTACGCCGCACGCGTCCTCGCCGACGCGCCATTGCTGGACGGGCACGTGTGGATCGACGACCAAGCGCTCCTGCCCGGAGTCCACCGACTTCGCCACCTGGGCAACCTGACAATCGATCTTCGCGATCTCACGGACTTGGAAGTGCTGACGCGGCTACCGTGCCTGCGTGGTGCCCAACTTGCCGGCGACTTCGAAGACCTCGCTCCGCTGACACGGTGCACCGACTTGGAATCGGTGTTGCTGGCGCCTCACGGCGCGGTCGATGCCCATGTCCTCATCGGTGTGCCGAAATTGCGTCACCTGTACTTCTACCCCGGGGTCGGGTCGCCGACAGACCTCGAGATTTTCCGGCCTATGACGGGCCTGGTTTCCTTGGCATTACAGTGGCTCCAAGAGGTGAGCGACTTCTCCGCGCTCGGCGACCTGGAGGCACTGACCTCGCTGAGCCTCTATCATTATCCTGAAGGCGCGGACTTCGGGTTCCTCCGCAATTTGGCGACTCTTCGATCGCTGGATATCGGGGAAGCCCCCGAAGGGGTGGGACTGGGCATCCGGGGTGGTTTGCGTCAACTGGCCGAGGATGCCCCCGGAATCGACAAGCTGGGATTCCTGGATGTTCGCCCCCTCGGCGAACTCGGCGAGCTCTCGCGCTTTCCCGCCTTGGAGAGGCTGTCCCTCCGCCGCTGCCAGGTCGAGGACCTTTCTCCGCTTTCCACCGTGAGAGGACTTCGAACTCTCGAGGTATTGACGCCGGTCGACCCGAATTGGTGGGCGCAGATCGCGCGGATGAACCAGCTCACCACCTTGGACATCATGTCCATTCGCGGGGATCGAGGGGATATCGATCTTTCCGAGCTGGGTGACGCCAAGCTGACCGTGCGGACCTACGCCGACCGGCATCGAATCGTCGGCGCAGGCCCGGGAATCAAGGTGAAATCGCGCTGAGCCTCCGTCAGAGGTCGAGCACCAGCCGCGGCGAGCAGGCGCGGGACACGCAAAGCATCATCACCTCGTTCTCCAGCCGCTCATCCGCGGTCAGCACCGAGTCCCGGTGGTCCGGGGTCCCGCCGAGCACGCCCGTCTCGCAGGTGCCGCACGTGCCCTCCCGGCACGACGACAGCACCGTCACCCCGGCTTCCTCGACCACCTCGAGGATCGACCGGTCCGCGGGCACCGGCAGCACTCGCCCCGACCCGGCCAGCTCCACCTCGAACGCCGTCCGCGGCCCCTCGTCCAGCCGTGCGGTGAAGCGCTCGACGTGCAGGTCCGCCGGGCCGAGCGCCTCCACCGCGGCCAGCAGCGGTTCCGGGCCGCAGCAGTACACCGCCGTGCCGGGCCGGGCCGCGGCCAGCAGTGTCGGCAGGTCCAGCAGGCCGTGTTCGTCCTGGGGCCGGAACAGAACCCGGCCGCCGTGGCGGGAGAGTTCTTCGGTGAACGCCATCGACCCGCGAGTCCGGCCGCCGTAGACCAGCTGCCAGTCGCGGCCGGCCGCGGTGACCTGGTCGAGCATCGGCAGGATCGGCGTGATGCCGATGCCACCCGCGATGAACAGGTAGCGCTCGGCGGCCACCAGCGCGAAGTGGTTGCGTGGCCCGTCCACCTGGAGGAGATCCCCGGCGAGCAGCGAGTCGTGCACGTACGCCGAGCCGCCGCGGCCGTCGGGCTCCCGCAGCACCGCCACCTGGTACGCCGACCTGTCCCCGGGATCGCCGCACAGCGAGTACTGCCGCACCGAGCCGGGCAGGACGACGTCGATGTGCGCCCCGGGCTCCCACGGCGGCAGCGGCTCGGAGCCCGGCGCGCGGAGCGTCAGCCGGACGACGCCGTCGGCCAGCTTTTCCTTGCGGTCCACCAGGAGTTCGCGGGTCATGAGTGTCCTTCGGGGTGGGCGAGCAGCCAGTCCCACAGCTGCACGGGGTCTTCGAACTCGCGCTCGGCGCCGCAGTGGCAGACCGCGCGCAGCCGGTCGGTGCCGAGCACCCAGTGGATCCGGTAGACGCGGTCCCCGGCGAGCATCGGCCGGTTCACGAGATCACCGGCGCAGCCATCCGCTGCAGCATCCGGCGGGCCGCCAGGCCGCCGGTGTCGATGTTGATCGACAGCTCCTGGTACCCCTCCGGTTCGGTGGCGATCACCCGCTCCAGGACGTCGAGGGCTTCGACGTCCTGCAGCACCACCGTGCGGTTGTTCTCCGCCAGGAACGCCGACACGCCTTCGTCGTCGAGCGCGAAGTCCCGGGCCACGGCCCAGAAGTCGTGCGTGGAGTGCTCGGTCTCGGGCGTGATCGCGTAGACGACCTCGACGTGGAAGGCGTCCGGGTCGCTGCCGTCGGGGTTCGGCACGGACCCGACCGGCGCGATGCGGCTGTGCAGCTTGTACAGGCACGGCGGGGTGTACTCGATGTCCTGCCAGCGCGTGATGCGGCCCTCCAGGCCGGTCGACTTGGCGTAGAAGGGCGGGCACGCCGCGTCGGCCATGTGCCGCGAGACGTAGACGACGCCGGCCTCCTCGTCGACCTCGGTCGTGATCGGCGTTTCGGCGACCTCCGGCGTGCCGATGTAGCCGCCGTGCAGGTAGGTCTCGTGGGACAGGTCCAGCAGGTTGTCCACCAGCAGCGAGTACCGCGCCTTCAGCGGCTCCAGCCCGCGGACCGTGGTGTAGTCCGGCGAGGCGAGCCAGGGTGCCCGCGGAATCGCGGCCGCGTCGGCCTTCGCCGGGTCGCCGATGAACACCCAGACGAAGGAGTCCTGCTCCACCAGCGGGTAGTGCGTCAGCCGCGCGGTCCGCGGCACCCGGGTCTGCCCGGGCACGGCCACGCACTTGCCGTCCACGCCGTAGGTGAAGCCGTGGTAGCCGCAGATGACCTGGTCGTCGACCAGCCGTGAAGGCGCCTGCGACAACGGGAACCGCCGGTGCACGCACCGGTCGGCCATCGCGGTGACGCTCCCGTCGCGGGTCCGCCAGAACAGGATCGGCTCGCCGCAGATGGTGCGGCCGAACAACTCGGCGCCGATCTCCGAGCCGTAAGCGGCGACGTACCACTGGTCGCGGGGAATGGCGCTCATCGGGGACGTCCTTTCGTGGTGGGCCGGGTCACAGCCTGGGGGAACGGCCCCGGCACCACGAAGGGCTATTTCATAAGATGGAAAGAGCGCGGGAAATCGCGCGGGCGCTGGTCATGACCAGCGGAGCGAGCGCGTGCGGCGACACGCTCCCGTACCGCACGACGAGCGACACCGCCGCGACGACCTGGCCCCGCGCGTCGTGGATCGGCGCGCCGACCGACACCGCGTCGAGGGTCACCTGGCGCTCGCTGATGGAGAACCCGTGCGTCCGGACGTCGGCCAGCATGTGCCGCACCCGGTCCGGGTCGGTCACGGTCTCGCTGGTGTACCGGTCGATCGGGCGGCCGAGCACGTCCTCCTGCACCTCGGCGGGGGCGTGCGCGAGCAGGACGAGCCCGACGCCGGTCGCGGTCAGCGCGAACCGGCCGCCGACGCGGGTCAGCACCGGCACGGCACCGGTCCCGGCGATCCGCTCGATGTAGACGACCTCGGTGCCTTCGCGGACGGCCAGCTGGACGTTCTCGCGCGTGATCTGCGAGAGATCCTCCAGGAACGGCAGGGCGAGCTCCCGCAAGCCCAGGCCCCGGGGCGCGAGCGAGCCCAGCTCCCACAGCCGCAGCCCGACCCGGTAGACACCGGTCTCGTCGCGCTCCAGCGCACCCCACTCGCAGAATTCCCGCAGCAGCCGGTGTGCGGTCGCGGCCGGCAACCCGGTCCGGCGCGCGACCTCGCTCAGCCGCAGCGCCGGCCGATCGGGCGAGAACGCCTCGAGCACCCGCAGAGCGCGCCCCAGCACCGGCCCGGTGGCCCCGGGAACGCGACCTCGACGCGGCACGGCGACCTCCGGCGGATGGGTTCGGGCATTCACTATGCCCCGCGCGGCGCCGGTGCGCGGCCGCCGGTTCGGTGCGCGATCTCGCTCAGCCGCTCCGCCGGCCGGCCTGCCGAGAACGCCACCGGAATCCGCCGCGCGCCCGGACCGGCTCAGAGGTCCACGATGCCCCGCGCGGCCCGGCGCGCTGCGGTGGCGTCGCGGCGTTCCTCGAACCGGGACGCCTGGCTGTCGAGGCCCTTGATGAACGTGGCGAGTTCCTCCCGCGCGGCCTCGCCGACCGCGCCGAGGCCGGTCAGGTCGAAGACCTTCCAATACCGCAGCAGCGGCTGGACGACGTCGTCATGGTGGATGCGCAGGTCGTAGATGCCGGCCTTGGCCATCAGCGCCGCCTTGCGCTGGAAGCTCGGGATCACCGCGCCCGGCATCGCGAAGTTCACCACCTCGTCGGTGATCGCGCGCATCATGGCGTCGGGCGAGATCTCCAGTGCCGCCTTGACGAGGTTGCGGTAGAAGACCATGTGGAGGTTCTCGTCGGTGGACACCCGGGCCAGCAGCCGCTCGGCCAGGGGGTCCTGGGTGTAGCGGCCGGTGTTGCGGTGCGAAAGCCGGGTCGCCAGCTCCTGGAACGAGACGTACGCGCAGACGTTCAGCAGCGGCTTGTCGCCGGTGTCGTACCCCGCCTGCATGGTCTCCATCCGCATCCGCTCCAGCTCGACGGGGTCGACGGCGCGGGTGACCAGCAGGTAGTCGCGGATGCAGATGCCGTGGCGGCCCTCTTCGGCCGTCCACCGGTGCACCCAGGTGCCCCACGCGCCGTCGCGGCCGAAGGCGCGCTCGATCTCGCGGTGGTAGCTGGGCAGGTTGTCCTCGGTGAGGAGGTTGACCTCGAGGGCCGTGCGCGCGATCGGGGTCACCCGGGACTGCTCCGGGTCCCACGCCTCCCCGCCGAGCTCGGCGAAGTCGCGCCCCTGGCTCCAGGGGACGTACTCGTGCGGCATCCACTCCTGGGCGGCGGCGAGGTGCCGGTTGAGGTTCTCTTCGACCGTGCCTTCCAGTTCGTGCAGCAAGCGGGTCGTTTCGGGGACCGGCATAGGGAACGTCCTTCCGTACCTACGCAACCGTAACTTACGGTGTCGTAGGATACGACAACGGACGCGGGCGCCGGGTGGTTCCCGGGGCTCAACGCGGGGCGGCCACCAGCTCGAAGACGTAGTCCTTGAGGAGGGGCCCGAAGAAACTGCTCCCGGTGATTCGCACCACAGCGCGCCCGGGGACACCCTGAGCCTGCTCGAGAATCTCGCACTTCACGGCGGGATCGGCCGGGAGGACCTTCGTGAGTTTCGGGGACGTACCGGCCGCCACCGGAACCGTGTACGACGCCGCGCCGGCGTCGAAGCCGCCGATCGTCCGGCCGCCGAGCACGATCGCGATCGAGAGCGGCCCGGCCGTCGGGACCGGCAGGCCGTTGAATTCCTGCCAGTAGCGCACGCAGGTGTCCCGCCAGGTGCCCGCGTCGGCCTCGTGGGCGGCGAGCTTGGCCTTCACCTCGGTGAAGCGCCGGGCGTCGACGTGGGGTTCGAGCGAGTCCCACGCCCGGCGCATCCACGACACGTAGTGGACGCCCGTCTGGTAGCGGTACACCAGTTCGTCCCAGAAGATCCGGCCGTTGCGCAGCCGCCGGTCCCACGGCACGTGGTGGAACCACATCAGCAGGTTTTCGGGCACGGTCTCGATGTCGCCGTACCGGGCCGCCAGCACCGGGAAGTACTGCGCGGTGAAGCCGCTGCCGGTGGGGGAGCGGTCGTAGCCGAGCCCGGTGCGGTCGGCCCGGTTGTAGTACACCGGGCTCCAGTCGTCCCGCGCCAGCCGTTCGGCGGGGTTGGGGCCGTAGTGGTCGCTGGAGCGGAACTGGTGCGCGACGCCGAGCGGCGTCTGGTAGCTCACCAGCGCTTCCCGGGAGCCCATCATCATCGCCACGATGGTCCGGACGGCGAAGTCGCGGTTGCTCCACGTCAGCCGGACCCAGTCTTCGGCGATGCCGCGGGCGTCCAGGGTCCAGTCCCACGCCAGCCTGCCGAAGGCGTACAGGTTCGCCTGCGCGAAGTGGTGCCCGGTCAGGTCGTCGGCGTTGCCGAAGTTGGCCACGCCGACGATGGCGCTGTCCGGGTGGCCCTGGGCCGTGCCGTCCACCACGTGGCCCACCAGGCGCTTCGCCAGCAGCCGGCCGTGCTCGCCGGTGGCGAACGTGTCGGACTTGAGGACCTCTTCCCAGAGCGGGCCGAGGTAGCACAGCATCGTGTTCTGCCCGGTGTACTCCTGGGTGACCTGCAGTTCGATGGCCTGGTTGGTGTGTTCCATCCGGCCGAAGAGCGGGTTGGCCGGCTCCCGCGCCTGGTAGTCGAGCGGGCCGTTCTTGGTCTGCAGGAACACGTTCGCGGCGAACCGGCCCTTCGTGCCGTCGGGCTGGACCTCCTCGTCGATGGGGCCGAACTCCAGGTAGGCGCGCTTCAGCCGGTCCGCGTCCACGTCGGCGTTGTAGACGAAGGTCCGCCAGAAGATCCGCATCCCGAGCGGCGCCACCGCCGCCGCCATCCCGTTGGCGCCGTCACCGTGGTCGTAGCCCAGGTCTTGGGGGCCCGGCTGGCCCTCGGAGTTCGCCTTCACGGTGAACCCCATGAAGTCGGGGATCGCGGCCTGCAGCTGCCGGGCCCGGCGGGTCCACCAGCCCTGGAACTCCGCGCTGTAGGGGTCCAGCTGTTCCCGCGTGAGGGTGTCCGGCGCGAACCGGGCGTCGGTCGGGGCCGCGTAGTTGATGGAGACGGCCAGCTTGATCCCGTACGGGCGCAGCGCGTCCGCCAGCGCGGCTTCCTGCTCGATGGCGGCCGGGGTGAGGTAGAAGCTGTTGGCGTTGACGTTGTTGATCGTGAGGCCGTTGATGCCGACGGACGCCATCGCCCGCGCCGCCACCAGGTACCGGTCGAGGATCACCGGCAGGTTCAGCCCGGCGGAGGCGCCGGTGGCGGTGAAGTCGAAGATCGCCCCGTTCTCGCCGTTCAGCCCGCCGGTGCCGGCCGGGTTGTTCCCGGCGTAGAGGCGCTCGGTCTCCCAGTAGTTCAGGTACCGGTGGTTGATCCGGGGGACCGACGAGAGGTCCAGGCCGTTGACCGGTTGCTGCGCCTGGAGCCGCCGGAGGAAGGCGAACGTCCCGTACAGCGCGGCGACCTCGGTGTTGCCGGCGATGACGACGGCCCGGTGCCCGTCCCGCGACAGCGAGCGGACGAGGTACCCGTCGGTACCGAGCGGCGCCAGGTCGCGCCGGGGAACGAGCCGGCGCACGAGGGGCGAGCTGTCCGGGGTGCCCACGACCACGGCGCGATCGGGGAACCCGCCCCGCACCGGCACCGGCCGCCCCAGCAGCCCGCCGAGGCCGCGGGCGAGCTCGTCCCGTGCCGCGGCCAAGGTGCTCCGCACCAGGTGCTCGGTGGAGCCGGGGGCCATGCTCAGGTCCGCCGTGTGGCGGTGGACCAAGGTCTGCTCGGCGTTCTCCACGACGATCGCGCCGAGCGTCGCCCGGTACCGGGCGAGGAGGCCGGGATCGGCGACCCGCTCGTACCGAAGCCACAGGTCCGAGCCGTCGTAATCGCCCGGGAAGGCGCCCGGCGGAGCCGCTTGTGCCGGAGCGGCACCGAACATCGAGGTGGCCACGGCAGCTCCGCTGCCGATCAGGAAGGAACGCCGGCGCAGCCGGCTCTGCTCGTTCTCGTCGCTGAGAGACACCGTGCCCCCGTCGTGTGCACGAGTATTTAGTTCGGTTCTCGCACTATTGCGGGCGGGGTCCCACGCTGTCAAGAATTGGCTGTATACCAGGGAATCTCGAAAGTTTCGGCGTGTCGGGGGCAGCGTGCTCCGGCCCCGATGATCGGCCGTGTCAGACTTCGCGGCGATGCTCACCCCAGCCGATCTCGCCGACCTGCTCGATTGTGAGCACCGCAGCGTCCTCCTCCAGGCGCTGGCCGCGGACCTGCCGGGAGCGCCGCGGCCCGCGCCCGCCGAACCGGACCCGCGGCGCGGGCACACGACGGCGATGCTCGCCGGATTCCGCGCCGGCGGGCGCGAGGTCGCCGAGATCGACGTCCAGGACACCGCGCTCGCCGCGAAGGCGACGGAGGAGGCGTTGCGGTCCGGGGTCCCGGTGCTCCACCGGGCCGTCTTCCTCGACGGCGAGTTCTCGGCGCAGGCGGACTTCCTCGTCCAGGACGGCGAAGGCCGCTACGAGGTCTACGACGCGACGCCGGTCCGGCAGGCGACGCCGGCCGCGGTGGTCCGGCTGACGGCCTGCGCCGACGCGATCACCCGAGCCGGCTGGCCCGCCGGGCCGCACCTGCACCTCCGGCTGACCGGCGGCGGCACCCGGACGCTGCGCGTCGAGGACTTCCGGCCGCTGGTGGACCGGCTGCGGACGCGGCTGGCCGGCCGCCCGCCGCGGCTGCCGGTGCCGCTGTGGGCCGACGAACGCCCGGCCTGCGCCGGCTGCGGCTTCGCCCGGCACTGCGCGTCGGCCAGGGAAGCCGACCGGGACCTCTCGCTCGTGGCCGGGATGCGCGGCGACCAGCGCCGCAAGCTGGTCGCCGCCGGGCTCGGGTCGATCGACGCACTGGCCGCGGCCGGCCCGGCCGACCGGCCGCGGGACCTGTCCGCGACGGCGTTCGCGACCCTGCGCGCCCAGGCCGCGCTGCAGGTCCGGCAGGACACCTCCGGCGAGGTCGCCTACGAGGTCGTCGACCCCGACGAGCTGGCCGCCCTGCCGGCCCCCGCCCCGGGCGACGTGTTCGTCGACCTGGCCGGCGACCCGCACGCCCTCGCCGGCGAGGGCCTCGAGTACCTGTTCGGCGCGGTCGGCGACCGGGAGTTCACGCCGTTCTGGGCGCACAGCCGCGCGCAGGAACGGCGGGCGTTCGAGGAATTCGTCGACTTCGCCGCGGCGCGCGTCGCCGAACACCCGGGCTCGCACGTCTACCACTACGCGCCGTACGAGGTCACCGCGATCAAGCGGCTCGCGGCGGTGCACGGCACCCGCGAGGAGACCGTCGACCACCTGCTGCGCAGCGGCGCGGTGGTCGACCTGCACGCGGTCGTGCGCAAGGCGCTGCGGGTGTCGCAGCGGTCGTACTCGATCCGCCACCTCGAGCCGCTCTACCAGCCCGGCGTCCGCGGGAAGACCGCCGTGTCCGACGTCGAGGCGTACGAGGAGTACCTGGCGCTGGCGCAGTCCGGCGAGCCGCAACGCGCCGAGGAGGTCCTGTGCCGCATCGGCGAGAACACCGAGGACGACTGCGTCTCCGCGCAGCGGCTGTTCGAGTTCCTGCACCGGGTCCGTGCCGAGGCGGGCATCGACGTCCCGGAGCCGGCCGAGGAATCCGCCGAAGACGCGCTGCTGCGCGCGGCCGAGGAGGACGTCGCCGCCGAGCGGCGCGCCGAACGGGCCGCCCAGCTGGCCGCGCTGGTCGACCCCCTGCTCGACGGGCTGCCGGACGACCCGGGCCGGTTCACCGCCGACGAGCGGGCCCGCGCCCTGCTGGCGGCGTCCGTCGGCTACCACCGCCGTGAGACGAACCCGGCGTGGTGGGAGTACTTCCGCCAGCTCGCCGCCCCGCTCGGCGACCTCGAGGTGGACACCGCCTGCGCCGTGCCGGTCTCGCTGGAAGCGGGGGAGTGGGTGCCCCCGGCCGGGCGGGCGCGCACCGCGAAGCGGACGCTGCTGCTCGCGTGCGACCCCGACCGGCCGCACCCGTTCGCCCCCGGCGACGACGTGCGGCTGCGCTACGGCGACACCGCCCGCGACGCGAAGGTCGTCGCCGCGTCCGCCGTCGAGCTGACGCTGGAGGAGAGCAGCCCGCCGGACGCGACCACGAACGACCGGCCGAGCGCGGTGCTGCCGGGCAGCCCGGTGCGGCCGTCACCCAAGGACGAGGCGGTCGCCGACCTCGCGCGGCTGGTCGTCGACACGCTCCCGGAGCTGCCGCGGCACCCCGGCGTCGACCTGCTCCGGCGCACTCCGCCGCGGCTGCGCGGCGGCGCGGCGCTGCCCGAGCCGGGGGAGGACCTGGTGACCACGGTGATCGAGGCGGTCGACGCGCTCGACGGCTCGGCGCTCGCCGTCCAGGGGCCGCCGGGGGCGGGCAAGACCTACCTCGCCGGCCGGCTCATCGCCCGGCTCGTGCGGGCGGGGCGGACCGTCGCGGTCACCTCGACCAGTCACAAGGCCGTGGAGAACGTGTTGAGCGCGGCCAAAAAGAGCGCGCCGGAGCTGCCGTGCGCCAAGCGCGCGAAGAAGACACCGGACCCGGCGGCGCCCTGGGACCAGCCGAAGAGCAACCCGGCGCTGGTGAAGTGGCGCGAAGAGCACGACACCGGGCACCTGGTCGGTGGGACGGCGTGGACGTTCGCCAACGCCGCGGTCCGCGAGGAGCCCTTCGACCTGCTGATCATCGACGAGGCCGGCCAGTTCGCCCTCGCCGACGCGCTCGCGGTGTCGATGTGCGCGAAGAACGTCCTGCTGCTCGGTGATCCGCAGCAGCTGCCCCAGGTGGTGCAGGGCACGCACCCGGCGGGCGCCGAGGCCTCGGCGCTGGGTCACCTGATCGGGGACGCCGACATCATGCCGCCGTCGCTCGGGTACTTCCTCGACGAGACGCGGCGCATGCACCCGGCCGTCTGCGAGCCGGTGTCGAACCTGTCCTACGCCGGCCGGCTGCACGCCCACCCCTCGGCCGCGGACCGCGCCTTGGCCGGCGTCGCGGCGGGGCTGTACCTGGCCGAGGTGGAACACCAGGGCAACACGACCCGCTCGGTGGCGGAAGCCGCCGAGGTGGTGCGGCTCGTGTCCGAAGTGCACGGTCGCATGTGGACCGACCACGGCCCGGCCCGGCCACTGGGCGACCACGACATCCTCGTCGTCGCGCCCTACAACCTCCAGGCCCGGACCGTGACCCGGGCGCTGGAGGAGGCCGGGTTCCCGGGGGTCCGGGTGGGCACGGTCGACCGCTTCCAGGGCCAGGAGGCACCGGTGGTGATCGCGACGATGACGTCGTCGGCGGCGGTCGACCTGCCGCGCGGCCTCGACTTCCTGTTGTCGCGCAACCGGTTGAACGTGGCGTTGTCGCGGGCGCAGGCGCTGGCCGTCCTGGTGTGTTCACCCCGGCTCGTCGAGGCGGACATCCGGACGGTGGACCAGCTGCGCCTGGTCGCGGGCATGATCGGCCTGATGACGGCGGCGCGGCCGTGGCCGGCCGGTCAGCTGGGTGGTTCGATTTCGCCGGCGTCTTCGTCGACGTCCTGAGAGCCGGGCTGCTTCCGCCGCCGGTCGGCTTCGGGGATTTCCACGTCGAGATCGAGTTCGGGGGTGCCGGGCGGGGCCGGCGCGTCGGGCGTCAGGGGGCGGTTCTCGGATTCGCTCATGGCAGGCGGTTACCCCGGCGGGCGGTGATCGAAGCCCGGTGCCCTCAGGCGGGGTTGCGGGGTGCGGCCGGGTCGTCGCCCGCGAGTTCGGCGGGGGCCAGGTCGTCCAGGGGCTCCCAGCGGAACACCCCGGCGCCTTGGGCGTAGGCCAGGTGCCCGCCGAGCGCGCCACCCACGCTCGTCACGGCCAGCCCCAGCGCGCTGAGGAGCCGCCCGTCGTGACCACCGCGGCGGGCCCGGTAGGACGCGCCGAACAGCGCCGTCGCCGCGGCGTTGGCGGCCGCGTGCACCAGGCCGACCCGGCGTTGCCGCACGTCCAGGCCCGAATAGTCGGCCAGGCCCGGCAGCATCGCCGCCGGGGCGGCCAGCAGGCCGATCGCGATCAGGCGGCGCGCCGCGTCCCGGCCGTCCGGGAGCACGTCGAACACCGCCGAGCACAGCCAGGCGCCGAGGGGAACCGTCACCGCGAGCGGGTGCAGCGGGTGACCAAGCCCCTGGCCGCGCAGCCGCCGCGCCACGCCGCCTTCGGCGAAGCCGGCCACCCACCGCTTGAGCGCGGTGGCCGGCGCGTCGAGCACCTGGGCGTCCTCGGCTCGCCGCAGCACCCGGTGCGCCCGCGCGGGCTTCGACCGGGCGTGACCGTCGCGCGAGGGATCCATACCGCTGTGGCTACCCCGCCGCACGCCGGTCAACCCTCAGCCGGTTGCGCGGTGCCGCCGGGACACCGCCGCGGTGAGCAGATCGCCCGGCCGGGGGAGCGCGGCGGCCAGCCGGGTGAACGCGCTGCCCCGGAGCACCTTGCCGGGGTGGCTGCCGTGGACCTGGCCCGGTTCGTCCACAGCGGAGTCGACGTTGTCGGTTCCGTTGTCCGGCAAGGTGTTGCGGAAGCTGCGCGAACCGACCCGGCGCAGCGAAAGCAGGGCGTCGGTCAACGCGGGGGAGAGCCGCTGCCCGAGGAAGAACCCGGCCGCGGCGCCGCCGACGGGGATTTCGCGGCGGGGGTGCGTCGAGGCGAACACGATGGTGTCGGCGACCGTCTCGGGCGCGTACACCGGCGGCGGTGGCTTCGGCAGCGCGCCGAGCTTGCTGCGCGCGTGTTCGAAGAACGGGGTGTCGATGGCGCCGGGGAGAACGGTGGTGACGGCGATCGGCGCGCCCTCCTGGGCGAGCTCGATGCGGAGGCAGTCGTAGAAGCCGCGCAGCGCGAACTTGCTGGCGGTGTAGGGCGCGTGCAGCGGCACCGCCCGCACGCCCTCGACCGAGGCCACACCGATCACGGACCCGCCGCCCGCGCGGCGCAAAGCGGGCAGCACCGCCCGCACGCCGTGGACGTGGCCCAGGAAGTTCACCCGCAGGACACGCTCGAACTCTTCGTCGGTGATGTCTTCGACGCGGCCGAACACCGAAACACCGGCGAGGTTCACCCAGGTGTCGATCCGCCCGAACTTCGCCTCGGCGGTGCTCACGAGCGCGCGCACGGCGTCCGGATCGGCGATGTCGGTGGGCACGGCCACGGCCGTCCCGCCCGCGCTCGCGATCTCCTCGACCAGCGTGCCGAGCGCCCGCGCGGTGCGCCCGGCGCACACGACCCGGGCTCCCCGGGCGGCGAAGGCGAGTGCCGTGGCGCGGCCGATCCCGCTCGACGCGCCCATGAGCACGGCCACCTGGTCGGCCACCGGTCGGGGCATGACGCCTCCTCGTGTTCGGGGTTGGAAGCACCGGGATACCGCCGCGGCCGGCGGACAAACGCGGGAGGGCCGCCGCCGGGTGGTGTTTCGCCGTCGCGTCAGCGGGAAGCCCGGGGAACATGACCGAACCCGACCAGAGCTACGACCCGCCGCAGGACACCGGCGCGCCCGACGCCGTCGAGACGGACCCGGCCGCCCTGAACAGCGCCGAGGACCTCGACGAGGACCGGATCCGCGCCGACCCGCTCGAGGAGGGCATGGATCCCCCGGAACACTGGTCGGGCGTGACGAAGTACGGGATGACCCCGTGGGAGCAGGCCCACCCGCGCGGACTGGGCGACCGCATCCGCGAGGAGATCCCGGACCCGGCGGCCGAGATCCATTCCGGCATCGACCCCGGCGCGGGCGCGCCGGAGGACCCGGACACGGGCGCGAAGCCGGAGCAGCCGATCCAGCTGGAACCGGTCGAGGGCGACGGCCCGCCGCTCGACCGGGAGGCGGACGAGGTGGCCGTGGACGCGGGTCCGGCCGTGGCCGCCGGCCCGGAGCAGGCGGCCTTGCACGTCGAAGAAGAACGCTGAGCCTGGTCGGCATCGCCGCCGTGCCGGCCGAGACCTCGTACCCTCGCCGTCGCGGAGCGGCAGGTTCGGACCAGCCGCCGAACGGGGGTGCCCCGCGCCGCCCGATCCTGATAACACTCTGCGCGTGACCATGGACACGATCGACCTGCACAGCATCAACCCGTGGGAGGTGTCCTTCCTGCGCGAGGAGGTCGGCGCCTACTTCACCCACGGCGTCGAACTCGCCCCCGGGGCGACCGTGCTCGACGTCGGCGCCAACGTCGGCGTCTTCTCCGCGGCCGTGTACGAGCGGCTGGACGGCGACGTGCGGATCTACGCGTTCGAGCCGCTCCCGCCGCTGCACGCGACGCTGGAGCGCAACGGCCGCGACTTCTTCGGCGGCCGGCTGACCGCGTTGCCCTACGGGCTGGCGGCCGCCGAGGAAGAGCTCGACTTCAGCTACTTCCCGGCGGCGACCATCTTCTCGTCGTCGTGGCGCGACGCCGCGAACGTCGAGGACGAGCGGCGGCGGGTCACGGCCAGCGTCGTCGAGATGATCCGCCGGGGCGGGCTGGGCGCCGGGCTCCGCCGGGTGCCCGCGCCGATCCTGCGGGGGGTCGTCGGGCGCAAGCTGAAGGTGATGCGGGAGCTCGAAACCCACCGGGTCCGGGTCCGGCCGTTGTCGGCGGTGCTCGACGAGCAGGGCATCGAGCGCGTCGACCTGCTGAAGGTCGACGTCGAAGGCGCCGAGCTCGACGTGCTGCGCGGGCTCGAAGACCGGCACTGGCCGCTGGTCCGGCAGGCCGTCGTCGAGGTCGAAGGGTGGCGGCGCCACCGCGACACCGTGCGCGAGGTCTTCGCCGCGCGCGGCTTCACGGTCGAGGCCGTGCAGGACCCGGTCCAGGAGGCCGCCGACATCGGGATGGTGTTCGCGGTCCGCTAACGGCGGTATTCGAGCCAGTCGAGGTTGATCGCGCCGGTGTCGCCCGGCGCGTAGGAGAGGCTCACCACCGGGTCCCGGCCGGTGAGCGGGACGTCGGCGAAGGTCGTGGTGCCCCAGGCGTCCCAGCTGTCGGAGACCTTCGGGAAGCCGACCTGGCGCACCGGCTGCCCGTCCACCGACAGGGTCATCGTCCGGGTGTCGTTGTCGGCGTTGGCGTACCGCACGGTGATCGCGGCGCGTTCCGGCGCCGTCGTGGTGCGGTGCACGGTGAAGGACGACGACGCGCCCTGCGCCCAGAGGCCGTCGAGGAACGCGCGGCCCGAATAGCCCGTGTGGTTCACGTTCGTCTTCACGCCGCCGGTGTTGCGGGCGTCCTCGGCCTCGAGGTGCGCCGGGTCGGGGCAGCCGCTCAGGGCGGCGGTGCCCGCGGTGTCCGCGCAGCGGTCCTGGGCGTCGGCCACGCCGTCGCCGTCCCGGTCGCCGGCGGGCGCCCCGGTGAGGGTGATGTCGATCGTGTGGTCGCCGGTGAGCGTGTCCGGGATCGTGGCCGTGGCGGCCCGCCCGTCGACCTGGAACGACCGGATCGCGGCACCCGCGCCGTGCAGGGCGATGGTGAGGTTCGCGCCGCGGTAGCGCAGGTGCCGGAGCGTGACGTCACCCCAGCCCGCCGGGAGGTGGGGCGCGAACGACAGCCCGCGGTCGGTGAACGTCAGCCCGAACAGGCCGGTGTGGACCATGTCGAGGAACGCGGTGGCCGACCACGTCTGGTCGGGTTCGGAACCCCAGTGGAACTTCACGGTGTCGCCCAGCCGCTGCCAGCCGCCGTCGACGACCCCGGTGGTCCCGTTGTGGATCTCCCAGAAGCCGCTGTTGTTGCCGGCCAGCTTGGCCAGGCGCGCGGTTTCCGCGGCGAACGCGTTCTGCTCGCCCTGCCCGGCCAGCGCTTTCGCCCACAGACCCAGCACGAGCGGCCAGACGATGGCGTTGTGGCGACCGGGTTGCGCGTCGCTGTAGCGCGCCCAGTTCGGGAAGGTGTCGGGCATGCCCCAGGGCAGCTCCCGGGCGTGCTCGACGATCGACCGCGCCTGCGCCGGGTTCGCGACGCCGAAGATCAGCGCGAACGCCAGCCCGGTGCCTTCCTGGAAGTCGCCGCGGGAGCCGTCGGCGAGGAGCTGGTAGTCGTACCGGCCGGTGGCGGGGTTCCAGAAGCGCTGGTTGATCGCGGCCCGCAGCGCGGCGGCCTTGTCCCGGTACCCGGCGACCTCCGCGGCCGGGCGCCCCAGCTTCCCGGCCATGTTCGCGGCGTTGACGTAGGCGGCGTAGTAGAGCTCGTTCGTGCTGAGGTACATCCCGCTCGCCACCCCGGGCCACGGCATGCTCCCGGTGCTGACCGACTCGGTCGCGTCGGCCGGCGGCGCGGGGTAGCCGGCGATGCCGTCGTTGAAGAAGGAGGCGCCGGTGAACAGGCCGTAGGTCGCGTTGAAGCCGGCCGTGGTGGCGTGTTCGCGGATCGTCAGGGTGGTCGTCGCCGTGCGGTAGGCGTTCTGGAGGAACTCCCGGTCGCCGGTGACGAGGTAGTGGTGCCAGGCGGACGTGACCCAGACCACCTGGTCCCACTGCTGGTCGTCCTGCTGCACGCGCAGGGCGCCGCCGGCGTCCTTGTCGACCACCGCCCACAGCGTGTTCTCCGCCAGGGCCGGGTCGAGCAGGCTGGTGGCGTTCCAGCTGTTGATCGACGCGTCGCGCGTCCACGGCTGGGCGTAGCCGCCGCCCGCGCGGACGATGCCGGTCGCCGGATCCAGCAGGCCGCTCCGGTCGTAGCGCGCGTCGTAGCCGATCGTGTTGGTGTGCAACAGGTTCTGCAGCGCGGCGGCGTAGGCGCTGCCGAACAGGGCTTGACTGTCCGGGTTGGCGAATTCGAGCGACGGCGGTGCCGCGCTCGCCGTCGCCGGGGTGGCACCGGCGAGGCTGCCGCACACGGTGACCAGGGCGAGAACCGCGTAACCGATCCGCTGCGGGAAGCCGTTCCTCATGCGCGTACCCCTTTCGGCGCCGGCCATTGCACCACGGGAACGGTGGTCTCTCTCCGGATGCGCCCGGATCCTGTCCGTTTCTGTCCACCACGAGGCGTCCGGCGTCGTGACCGCCGGTGACCGGCGAAAACGGGGTCTTGCGCCATCCAGGTGGCAGGGCCGGACACCGCCGTTGCATACTGCTGGAATGGCGCGCAGGAACCCGGAGACCGCACGGTGAGTCCCCGTGACGAGGCCCGACGCCCGAAATTCGGCCGGATCGACCCGTTTTGCCTGTTGGCGGTGTTGCCGGTCCTGCTCGTCGCCGGGATTCTCGGCGCACTGGTCCACATCGCGCTCGGCATCGGCTTCGCCGTGTTCGCGGGCTTGATCCTCTTGTTCGACTCCTGGGTCAACCGGCCCCGGCCGGTTCCCCAGTCGGACCGGCCGTCCCGTCCGGCCCGCCCGGCGGCTCCGCCGCCGCCCCGCGGACCCGCACGAGCACCGGCCAGGGCGCCGGCTCGCGCACCCCGCCCCCAGGACGGCCGCGGCCCGGCTCGTGCCCCGGTCCGGCGGGCGGGTCCGCCGCCCGCGGGACGCTGAAGGTCCGCTTGCTCTTGGGGCGCTGAAGGTCCGGTTGCCCGCTGGGCGGTGAAGGCCCGGTTGCCCGCCGGGCGGTGAAGGTCCGGCTGCCCGCGGAACGGTGAAGGCCCGGTTGCCCGCCGTGCGGTGAAGGCCTGGTTACCCGCCGTGCGTTAAGGACTCGGCTGCCCGCCATGCGCTGAAGGCCTGGCTGTCCGCGGAACAGTCAAAGCCCCGTTGCCTGCCGGGCGGTGAGCCTCGCACCGGCCGCGGACCGGCCGCGGAGGGCGGCAGGAATCCGTGCTCCGACGGGCCGAACCAGGTGTGCCGCAGGCAGGTGCACCGCCACCTGCCTGCGGCCTTCGCGGAATCCGCCGATTCGCTCCGCACCGAGGCAGTCGTCCTCCGGGCACACCCGCCTGCGCGGAGTCCGGCCTCTCCCTCAGCCGCCGACGTGGATGCCCGGGCGTCGGGCCGGGTCCTTCTCGCTGCTGCGGATGATCTCCCGGACGACCGGTGCCGTGTCGCCGCGACCCAGGAGCAGGTAGCGGAACAGGTGCCCGAGCGGGTTGCCCTCGGACCACTCGAAGTAGCAGCGGGGCCGGACACCCGTCACGTCGCGCAAGGTGAGCAGGATCGTGGCGATCGCGTTGGGCGCCGCGGGGCTGTTCGCGCGGAGGATCCGGTAGCCGGCGATCTCCACGCCGCGCACCTGGAGCACGTTGCTGAACTCCGACGGGTCCACGACGTCGATCTCGAGGAACAGGATGTCGGCGGCGCCGGGCACCGGGTTCATCCCGCGCTGTTCGGCTTCCTTCTCGGAGTACTCGGCCTCGTCGCCGCCCTGCCGCTTGTTGGCGACGATGTTCAGGCCGCCGTCGTGGGCCAGGGAATCGGCGATGAACCGGCGGGCCTCGTCGTCGAACTCGATGCGGTCGGCGCGCAGCTCCGTCGTCCGCGAAACCCGGGACACCAGCGAGACGACGATGATCCCGAGGATGAACAGGGCCGAAATGGCGATCCCGTCGGGCTTTTCGATGACGTTCTCGACGAGCGCGTACAGCAGGACGAGCGTCAGGACGACGAAGCCCACGGCCGCGCCGCGCTGACGCCGCCGGATCGCCGAGATGCTGACCGCGACCGCGCCGGAGACCATCATCGCCAGGATGCCGGTCGCGTAGGCGCCGGCCTGGGCGTTGACGTCCGCGCCGAACGCGATCGTGATGAGGATGCTGATCACCGTGTAGACGATGACGACCGGCCGGACCGCGCGGCCCCACTCCGGCGCCATGCCGTAGGACGGCAGGTACCGCGGGACGATGTTGATCAGCCCGGCCATCGCGGATGCACCGGCGAACCACAGGATCAGCACGCTGCTGAGGTCGTAGGCGGTCCCGAAGATCTCCCCGAGTTCACGGTGGGCGAGGTAGGCCATGGCGCGGCCGTTGGCCTCGCCGCCGTCCTTGAACGCGTCCGCGGGGATCAGCACCGTGGTGACGAAGCTGGTCGCGATCAGGAACACCGACATGATGAGCGCGGCCGCGGTCAGCAGCTTCCGCGTGTTGCGGATCCGGGACTCCAGCTTCTCCTCGGCGGTCTTCCCCTCGGCGGCGACCAGCGGCATCATGCTGACGCCCGTCTCGAACCCGGAGAGGCCCAGCACCAGCAGCGGGAACGCGAGGACGGCCGGGCCGATCACGCCGGTGAACCCGCCACCGCCCGCGGTCAGCGCGTCGGTCCAGCGGGAGAGAGCGGCGGAATCGCCGAGCAGGTCGATCACCCCGGCGACCGTCACCACGGCGTTGAGCACCAGGAAGACGGCGACGAGCGGGATGGCGACCCCGACCGCCTCGCTGAAGCCGAGCAGGAACACCCCACCGAGGATCAGCAGCAGCACGACGGTGATCAGCACCGCGTGGCCGTGCAGGAAGCCCGGCAGGTACGGGTTCTCCAGCATGTGCACGGTGGCGTCCGCCGAGGACAACGTGATCGTGATGATCCACGACGTGGCGACGAACCCGAGCAGGGTGAGGACGAACAGCTTGCCGCGCCAGAACGGCAGCAGGTTCTCCAGCATCGCGACCGAGCCCTGGCCGTGCGGGCTTTCCCGGGCCACCCGGCGGTACATCGGCAGCATCCCGAGCAGCGTCAGCGCGACGATCAGCAGGGTCGCCAGCGGCGAGAGCGCCCCGGCGGCGAGCGCGGCGATGCCGGGCAGGTAGGAGAGGGTGGAGAAGTAGTCGACGCCGGTGAGGCACATGACCTTCCACCAGGCCTGCGGCGTGCCGTGGTCCTCGCCGCCGGCGCGCCCGACGGGCGCGACCCGGTGCTCCAGCAGCCACCGCGCCACACGCGAGGAGGGCGCCTGCGGCGGCGCCGGGCTGTCGACGCTCGCCGGAATGGTCAAATCGGGTGAAGCACCCATATTGCCTCTCGTCCCCTCTGCCCCGGAAAACACCGGTCATCAGCATGCCCGACCCCGGAGTGCGGCCGCACAGGAGGTTCCACCCACCCGCTCCAGTCCTCTTCGGACCCCGCCGGCCGCCCGCTGCCGCGCCCCACCCCTCCGGCCGACCCTCCGGATACGCAACCCGACCCTCCAGGTACGCGAGTCGTCCCTCCAGTCACGCGAGTCGACTCTCCAGTCACGCGTGTCGACCCCCCAAGCACGCGAGTCGTCCGTCCAGGTGCGCGAGTCGTCCGTTCGGGTACGCGGGCCGACCCTCTGGGTACGCGGGTCGTCCGTCCAGGTACGCGAGCCGACCCTTCAGGCCTGCGGTGCTGCCGTGCCATGCGCGGCGCACGCGGCGCGGAGCCGACCGGCCGGCTCCACGCCGCCCGTTTCACCACCTGTGGCCCCGGGTAACCGGGGCGACATGCCCGGACGCGAAGACTTGCCCAGCACCCTGCTGCGGTCGCCGCGCAAGGCCCAGGACACGTGGGTCGCCGCGCACGACTCCGCGCTGACCACCTATGGCCCCGGCCGGCGGGCGCAGCAGACCGCCTACTCGGCCCTGAAGCACACCTTCGAGAAGGTCGGCGACCACTGGGAACCCAAGCCCGAACCGGGCCCGTCGGACGAGCAAGCCGCCGGGAGAACCGGGCAGCCCGAAAAGCCGACCCGCGGCGGCGTCAACGCCACCGCGAGCCGGCAGCACCTCTACGAGCGCGCCAAGCAGCTCGGCATCCCCGGGCGGTCGCGAATGTCCAAAGAGGAGCTCGTCACCGCGCTGGAGAAGGAGAACCGGCGCCGGACCGACCGGGCCCGGCGGTCCGGTTGACCCGTCCGGTGTGGACGGTCGACGGCCTGGATGGTCCGGCCGGTCAGAACTCGTCGGCGTCGGTGAGTTCGTGCTCGAAGGCGTCCGCGCGGGCGACGACCGCCTTGAGCGGGCGCTCGAACTCCTCCTGGATGCTCAGGTCCTCCAGAGGCACCGTGTGCTTGAGCAGCGCGACGCCGTCCACCACCGCCGCGCCGCCGACGGCCGAGCCGCCGGCCAGCTCGAGCAGCCGCCGGAGGTCGATCTTGTCGGCCCAGCCCACCGGGGAGGAGATCTCGATCCACGAGCCGCCGTCGAGCTCGGCGAGGTGGTGCACCGTCACCTGCTGGGACCGCTCCCGCGGGCCCTCCAGCCGGAACCGCAGCCAGCCCTCCGATTCCTCGAGGACCTCGTACCGCGTCCGGACAAAGTTGATCACGTCGATCCAGGTGGTCACCCGTTGCGCCTCCCGCCTTAGGCCTGCCTGCGCGGTCGAGCATCTCACGTCCGCCCCGGGGCCGGCACCGAGGACGCTCCACCCGGCTGGTGACCCGGCCGGATCGGTGACAGGATGCCGTTCATGCGCGCCCGCCGAGAAGTGCGCGACCGGCGGCCAGGGGAGCCGGTGACGCCGGATTTCCCGCTGCGGTTCCCCGTCGTCGCCCTGGTCACGTCGGCCGGCGGCCTCGAGGCGCTCACCCGGGTGCTCGCCCCGCTGCCCGCGGACTTCCCCGCGGCGGTGCTCGTCGCGCAGCACCTGGACCCGGCCCGGACGAGCCACCTCACCGCGATCCTCGCCGCACGCACCGCGCTGCGGGTCGGCGAGGCCGCGGACGGGGACAAGCTCGCCGCAGGGGCCGCGCTGGTCGTCCCGGCAGGGCGGCACCTGCTGGTCACGTCGGACGCCCGGATCGGGTTGCTGGACACCGGTGATCTGCCGCCGGCGAGGCCGTCGGCGGATCTGCTGCTGGCCACGCTCGCCGTCACCTGCGGGCCCCGGGCGCTGGCGGTCGTCCTGACCGGCAAGGGGACCGACGCCCAGACCGGGATCCGGGCGATCGCGCACTGCGGAGGCACGGTGTTCGCCCAGGACGAGGGGACGTCCGCGCACTTCGGCATGCCGGGCGCCGCGATCGGCACGGGGCTCGTCCACGCCGTGCTCCCGCTGTCCGGGATCGGCGCGGCCATCTTGGACCACGTCGCCCGGTACACCTGAGGCCCTCCGGCGGCCGGGCGGAGTTTAACACCGTGCGACGGGGGCTACTCGCCGTGGCAGACGGCCTCGGCTACCGTTGAGCCGAAGGTGAGGAGGTGGACGTCGTGCCGCCTTTCCGGCGTGACCTCGTGGTCGTCGGTGCCTCGGCCGGTGGGGTCGAAGCCCTGCGGGCGATGGTCTCCGGGCTGCCCGCCGACTTCCCGGCCGCGGTCGTGATCACCATGCACCTGGGCGCCGGAACCCACAGCGCGCTGGCCCGGATCCTCGATCGCGTGGGCCCGTTGCCGGCCACGACCGCCTGCCACGGTGCGGCCATCGAGCCGGGGACGGTGCAGGTCGCCCCTCCGGACCGCCACCTCCTCACCGAAGACGGAACGCTGGTCCTGACGCAGGGCCCGACGGAGAACGGGCACCGGCCGGCGGTCAACGCGACCTTCCGGTCGGCCGCGCTGACCCGCGGGCCGCGAGTCATCGGCGTCATCCTTTCGGGCGCACTGGACGACGGTGCCGCCGGGCTGCGGGCGATCGTGGACCGGGGCGGCCTGGCCGTGGTCCAGGACCCGGCCGACGCGCTGTACAGCGGCATGCCGGAAAACGCCCTGGCCGTCGTGGAGACCGACCATGTCGTGCGGGCCGTCGAGATCGGCGCCGTGCTCGACAAGCTGGTCCGGCTGCCGGTCGAGCCCGTCGAAGTGCCGTCGCCGTCGGCCGCCCTGCTGCTGGAGGACCGGATCGCCCGTGAGGCGGTGCGGCTCGGCGCGCTCACGGCCGCCGAACGGAGCGCCGGGTCGGGTTACACCTGCCCGGACTGCCAGGGTTCGCTCACCGAAGTCGACCCCGCGGGCCGCTACCGGTGCCGGATCGGGCACGCCTGGTCGGCTCCGGCCCTGCTCGAGGCCCACAGCGGGGAGTTCCAGCTCGCGCTGATGAAGGCGTTGCGCGCGCTGGACGAAAAGGCCGCACTCGTCCGGAAGCTGGCCGCGCAGACCGGCACCACGAAGCCGCGGGGGCTGGCGGAGCGTTACGCCGCCTCCGCCCGGGAAGCCACTGACGCCGCCGAGACACTCCGGCGGTTCCTGCTCGACGCGAACCGCGGGGCCGCGGCCGACCCGGCGTCGGGATGAACACCGCCCAGGTTCACCTCGCCATTGCCCGCCTTGACCGGGCGACCGTCGTCACGGTCACCGGCGACCTGAACCTCGTTTCGTACCCCTCCCTGCGTGACGGCTTGCTCAAGATCGCGACGGATGCCCCGGACGGCCTGGTGGCCGACATCAGCGGGCTGGTGATCGACGACTCGTCCCTGGTGAGCGTCTTCTCCCTGGTCGCCATGCGGATCGGCGACTGGCCGGGGATCCCGTTCACGATCGTGGCCGCCGCGCCCGTGCACCAGGTGCTGCTGGGCCGTCACGTGGTCGACCGCTACGTCCTGATCCGCGCCGACCTGGCGGCGGCGACCGCGGCACTGGACCAGCCGGTGCGCCGGCGGGCCGAACGCACCTTCGCGCGCTTCGACGGAGCATCGGCTCGCGCCCGGGACTTCGTCACCGGCAAGCTGGCCGAGTGGGAGGTGCCCGAGCTCGCCGAAGACGCCCGCTACGTCGCCACCGAGCTGGTCGAGAACGTGCTGAAGCACACCACTTCCGAGCCACGGCTGCGGCTGGACCTGCGTCGTGGCGTGTGCACGGTGGCCGTGGCCGACCAGGACACGCGCCCGGCCATGCTGCTCGAACGGCTGTCCCCGTTCGCGCCCGGCCTGGGGCTGAAGCTGGTCGCGCAGATCGCCCGGGTGTGGGGCTGCAGCCGGTCGTGGGCGGGCGGGAAGGTCGTCTGGGCCGTTCTCGTGCACCGTCCCCGCACGGTCGGTCACCGTTCCTCCGAGTAGCGTGTCGGACCGTGACCCAGCCCAAGGAACCCCACGGCGAATTCGAGTCGGTGCTGGCCTACTTGAAGGAGTCGCGGGGTTTCGACTTCACCGGGTACAAGCGGAGCAGCCTGATGCGGCGGGTCCGCCGCCGGATGAGCCAGGTCGAGACCGACAGCTACGCGGACTACATCGACCAGCTGCAGGTCAACGCCGATGAGTTCGTCGCGCTGTTCAACACCATCCTGATCAACGTGACGGGCTTCTTCCGCGATCCGGACGCGTGGGAGTACCTCCGGGAAGAGGTGCTTCCCGCGCTGCTCGCCGAGCGCACCCCGGAGGAGCCGATCCGGGTGTGGAGCGCCGGCTGCGCGGCCGGGCAGGAGGCCTACAGCCTGGCGATGCTGCTCGCCGACGCGCTCGGCGTCGAGGCGTTCCGCCAGCGGGTGAAGATCTACGCCACCGACGTCGACGACGAGGCGCTGGCGCAGGCCCGCCACGCCGCCTACACCCCGGCGGAGGTCGAAGGGCTCACCGAGGCGCAGCTGGAGAAGTACTTCGAGCTGGTGGGCAGCCGGTACTGCTTCCGCAAGGACCTGCGCCGGTCGATCATCTTCGGGCGCAACGACCTGGTGCAGGACGCGCCGATCTCCCGGATCGACCTGCTCGCCTGCCGCAACACGTTGATGTACTTCAACGCCGAGACGCAGACCAAGATCCTCGAGCGGTTCCACTTCGCCCTCGCGCCCCGCGGGGTGCTGTTCCTCGGCAAGGCCGAGATGCTGCTGTCGCACGCCCGGATCTTCGAGCCGCTGGACCTCAAGCGCCGGGTCTTCCGCAAGGCGGTGAACGGGCCCGTCAGCTTCGCCCACTTCGTTTCCCACGGCTTCCCGCAGCGGCGCACGCAGGACATCTCCGGGCTGGAAGAACTGCGTGAGCACGCGTTTTCGGCGAGCCCGGTCGCCCAGATCGTGGTCACCGAAGGGGAGACGACGGCCCTGATCAACTCCCCGGCGGAGGTGGCGTTCGGATTGTCCGAACGCGACATCGGCCGGCCGCTGCGCGACCTGGACGTCTCCTACCGGCCGGTGGCGCTGCGCGCGTACGTCGAGCAGGCCCGCCTGGAACGCCGGTCGCTGCGGATCAAGGACGTCGAGTGGCGCCGGGCCGGCGAGACCGTCTGGTACGAGGTGCACGTCAACCCGCTGGTGAACAAGGACAAGACGCTGCTCGGCGTCTCGGTGGTGTTCCACGACGTGAGCTGGGCGCGCCAGCTGCTCACCGAGCTCGAGCACACGAACCGGCAGCTGGAGTCCGCCTACGAGGAACTCCAGTCGACCAACGAGGAACTCGAGACCACCAACGAGGAACTCCAGTCCACTGTGGAGGAACTGGAGACGACCAACGAGGAGCTCCAGTCCACCAACGAGGAACTGGAGACGATGAACGAGGAGCTGCAGTCCACCAACGACGAGCTGCAGACGATCAACGACGCGCTGCGTGAGCGCAGCCTCGACCTCGACGAGGTGAACGAGTTCCTCGAGTCGGTGCTCACCTCGATCCACGCCGGGATCATCGTGATCGACTCCGAGATGCGGATCAAGGCGTGGAACCGCGGTGCCGAGGACCTGTGGGGGGTGCGGCGGGAAGAAGCCGAAGGCACCCACCTGCTGAACCTGGACATCGGCCTGCCGGTCGGAGACCTGCGCCCCGTGGTGCGCGAGGCGCTGGCCGACGCCGGGTACTACGCCGAGCAGATGTTCGAAGCGGTCAACCGGCGCGGCCGGACCACGGTCGTCCGGCTGCTCTGCGGTGCCCTGCGCAGCTCGAACGGCGAAAGCCACGGCGCGCTGCTGATGATGGAAGAGACGAAGGCCGGCCAAGCCGAGTGAACCCGCCGGGGGATTGCGGCATCGGCGCGCGGCTGTTATCCGTTGATCCATGGGGTTGACCAACGTGTGGATCGCGACACTCAGTGACGGCCTGCTGCGCGCCGACCAGGTCGTCGGCCTGACGGCCCACGCGACACCGGCGCTGACCGGGAAACCGCCGCGCTGGCTGCTCGACGTGACCCTCCGGGTGCCGGCGGGCAGCGGCCGCGCGGACGGCTGGGACGTCGGCATCCTCCACCGCACGCTGATCCAGACGCCGGCGGAACCCGTCGGGGCGCCGGAAGCGCTGGCCCGCCTCCTGGCCCGGCTGGACCGCGAGGACGCGGCCGGCCTGATCGCCGCCGTGCCCGCCAGCGGAGCCAAGGCCGGGCCGGCGAGCGCGGTGCGCTTCGCCTTCTGCCCCTTCGAGGACGGCGACGAGGGCTCCGGCGCCTGACGCGGCCGCCGGAGCCCCGCGGCGCTACTTGGTCAGCGCGGCGATCCGGGCGAGGACCTCGTCCTGACCCAGCGCCTGCGTGATCGCGTGCAGGTCGGGGCTGCGCGTCGACCCGGTGAGGGCGATGCGGATGATCTGCGAGGCCTCGCGGATGGAACCGGGGAAGCCCTCGGGGTTCTTCTTGAACTCCTTGGCGTTGCGGGCGAAGCCGTGCTTGGCCGCGACCGCGCGGATCTGGTCGAACCACTCCTGGCCGTCTTCGAGCTGGCGGTAGTCGGCGGCGAAGTCACGGGCCACGGCCTGCACGACCGCGCGATCGACGCCCAGCGCCGCGATGCGCTCGTCGTCGGGCCCGGTGACGGCCGCGTGCAGCTGCGGGAAGAAGAAGCCGTAGACCGCGCGGAACTCGCTCCACTTCTTCAGGTCCTTGCGCGGGTTCTCGGCGCCCTCGCGCTCCACGGCCAGCGCACGCAGGGCGAGGTCGGCTTCCTCGTCGAGGACCCGGCGCAGCTCGGGGTCGAACCGCTCGGCCCAGTCGCGGACGGCGTCGAGGATCTCGGCGCCGGAGAGGGTGGCGATGTGGTCCGCGGCGATGTCGTCGAGCTTGACCAGGTCCACCAGCGGGCCGGCGACCCCGCACTCGTCGAGGTTGATCGGCTCGGTGAGGGCCTGCTCCAGCGGCATCTCCGCGAGCCGGCCGTTGGCGAGGCCGCGCAGGTAGTACAGGACCGCCTCGGCGGGGTAGCCGGCCTCGATGAAGAAGTCGACGGACGCTTCCGGGTCCTTGCGCTTGGACAGCTTGCGCTTGCTGCCGCCCTCCTGCTTCATCAGCGGCGCGATGTGCGCGTAGGTGATCGGCTCGAAGCCGAGCGCGTCGAACAGCTGCTGGTGCACCGGGACCGACGAGATCCACTCGTCGCCGCGGATCACCAGGTTCACCCGCATGAGGTGGTCGTCGACGGCGTGCGCGAAGTGGTAGGTCGGCAGCCGGGGGCTCTGGTCGGAGCTCTTGAGGATGACGACGTCGTTGCGGTTGGCCTCGGCTTCCAGCGGCCCGCGGATCGCGTCGGTGAAGCGGGCGCGGGCGCCCGTGTCGTCCGGGGCGCGGAACCGCACGACGTACGGGGCGCCGGCGTCGAGCTTGGCCTGGACGTCGGCCGGGTCGGCGTCGCGCCAGATGGCCCAGCTGCCGTAGTAGCCGGTCGGCAGCTTGGTGGCCTGCTGCCGCTGGGTGATGGCGGCCAGCTCTTCCTTGGTGGCGAAGTCGAGGTACGCCTTGCCCTGGCGGAGCAGGTCGCGGACGTAGGTGAGGTAGATGCGCTCCCGGGCCGACTGCTGGTAGGGGCCGTAGTCCCCGCCGCGGTCGATGTCTTCGTCGGCGCCGAGGCGGAAGTAGCGGAAGCCGCGTTCGAACTGCTCGAGGGCGCCTTCGACCTCGCGGGACTGGTCGGTGTCCTCGATCCGGACGAGGTAGCGGCCGCCGGAGCGGCGGGCAACGTCCTGGTCGATGGTGGCGATGTAGATGCCGCCGACGTGCACGAACCCGGTCGGCGACGGGCCCAGGCGCGTGACCAGCGCGCCTTCGGGGAGGTCGCGTGCGGGGTACTGCTGCTCCCAGTGCTCGGGTTCGGGCAGGTCGGCAGGGAAGAGTGCGTCGATGACCGCTCGGTCCAGCATGGGTTGTTCTCCCGCGTCGTGGTGCGCTTGCCTCGGCGAAAATGGTCGTTTTCGCCGACGACGAGCCTAGCCGTGCGGCCCGCCGGCCCGCCCGGGCAGGTGGTGCTCGGCGGCCCGCGGTGCTAGCTTGCCGGGAATGCGCGCTCGGTTTCCTTTCGCCAGAACGCTTTCGGCCTTGACGGCCCTGATGGTGCTCCCGCTGATCGCCCCGGCCGCGGCCTCCGCATCGCCGGGCCGCGAGTGCGCGACACCGTCGATCGACCGGCTGCAGCAGTGGCTGGCCAGCGGCGAAGGGACGACGGTCCCGGCCACCGGGAGCCTGCTCGTGCCCGCGGGGCGCCGGTACGCGGCCGAGGTGACGTCCCTGAACGCGGAATGGCACGTCGCCGTGGTGTGGCTGGGCAACCGGTTCGAAGCGCAGGCCGACCTGTCCCGGTCGGCGGGCTTCCTGCTGACCTACCGCGCGACCGACGACCTGTACGTCCAGCTGCGCCCGGCGTCCCACTGGAGCGGCGGCGCCCAGTGGCTGACGCCGGTCCCGTCGACCGGCGGCCGGCTGGTGACGAAGTTCTTCAGCTTCTCGCCGCGCCGGTGGACGTCGCTGCCGGAGCTGGGGACGCCCTCGTACTCGTTCGCTTCGGCGCTGCGGGAGGCGCGGGGGCTGGTGTTCGTCGGGAAGACGCCGAACGAGCTGGAGTTCCGCGGCCTGCGCATCTACGGCTACCGGCCGCCCTGCCTCTGACGGGAACCCGCCGGAAACTGTCGGTGCCCTGTGTGACACTGCCAGCGTGATCATCGTCTTCGAGGCCGAGCTGTGGGAATGGGATGCCCGGCGCGCCGACAGCTGGGTCTTCGTCAGCCTGCCCGCCGACGCGTCGGAGGACATCCGCGAGCTCTCCGCCGAGCCGCGGCGCGGCTTCGGTTCGGTGCGCGTCCGGGTGACGATCGGCGCCACGAGCTGGCAGACCTCGATCTTCCCGGACGGTTCGCGCGAGGCCTACGTCCTGCCCCTCAAACGGGCGGTCCGGGACGCCGAAGGCCTCGGCGTGGGGGACACCGGCACCGTGACCGTGGAGCTCGTCGACTTCTGAGGCGCGCGATCCGGGGAAACGTGATCGGCCGCGGAACGGATCTGTCATGATGCGGACACAGGCCCCGAACCGCGCAAGGGAGACACGATGTCCGCCCAGATGGACGAGCTGATCGCCCAGTTCCAGCACTTCCAGAGCAAGGTGCGGCAGGCCGAAGCCCGCTTCGCCGGCGTCGGCGACATGCAGGAGCGGATCGCCCGGCTGGAGACCACCGTCACCTCGCCCGACGGGACCGTGACCGTCACCGCGGGCGCCGGCGGCACCATCACCGACCTGCGGCTCACCGCCGGGGCCACCCGGGTCGAGGCCGGCCGGCTCGCCGCGACGATCATGCAGACCATCCGCCGGGCGGCGGCCGGGGCCGCGCAGCAGCAGGCCGGCATCGTGGACGAAACCTTCGGCGACGCGTTCGGCGTGGACGTCTCGGCGCAGGTGCGCGAAGCCCAGGCGGCGGCGTTCGGAACCGCGGCGGCCGAGCCCGCGTCGGAGCAGGAGCCGCGGCAGCCGTCGCGGCCCGTCCGCCGGGGCGCAGCCGGGGACGACGACGACTTCGACCAGGGCCCCATCCTCCGCCGATCCTAGGGAAATCCGCGATGACACAAGGAATCCAGACGAACGTCGGCGCGATCTCCGCCTACGCCAAGCAGTTGCCGTTCTACGAGCAGGAGGCGGACAAGTTCGGCGCGAAGATCGACGCCGCCGACGTCACGAACGAAGCGTGGGGGCTCGTCGGCCTCTTTGCCAAGCAGGGCTACACCGACCGCCTCGCCGAGCTGCGCTCGCTGCTGACCGACCTCAAGGACGGCGTGGACGGGTTCACCACCAAGCTCACCAAGGCCGCGGAGATGTACCAGGGCACCGAAGACGCCGGCAAGGTCGCCTTCGGGCGGTACGAAGCGGAAATCGACGCGATCGGGCAGGGCGAATGACCGAGCCGAAGAAGAGCATCGCCGACGCGCTGAACGTCGACGCCTACGACGAGAGCACGGGCGCCAACCTCGACCGCGCCGCCGGGTACGTGCCGGTGGCCGGCACCGCCTACAAGGCGGGCAAGAAGATCGGCGAGCACGCCCGGCAGGCCGCGGAGGCCGACGGCCCGGGCGAGCTGGCGTCCGCCGGCGCCGCGCTGGTCGGCGACGGCGCGGCGTTCGTCGGCGCCGCCGCCGGCGACATGGTCACCTTCGCCATGGACCCGATCGGCTGGCTGGTCAGCCACGGCCTGAACATGCTGCTCGAGCTCGTCCAGCCGCTGCAGGACGCGCTGCACCAGGTCACCGGCGACGGCCCGGCCATCGGCCACGCCTCGGAAAACTTCGTCACGATCGCCCAGGGCTTCGTCGCGCTCGCCGACGACTTCGAGCGCACCGGCGACACCGCGCTGGCCGAGTGGGTGGACGAGGCGGGCAACGCGGCGAAGGAAGCGCTCGGCGACTTCTCCTCCGGCATCCGCGGCATCGGCTCGGCCGCCGGTTCGGTGGCCGAGGTGCTGCAGATGTGGTCGATGGTGATGGTGGTCATCGAAGAGGTGATCAAGGGGATCATCACCGAGCTGGTGTCCTGGCTGATCACGCTTTGGCTGCCCGCGCTGGCCGCGTCGGTGATCAGCTTCGGCGGCTCGGTCGCGGCCGCGATGACCGCGTCCATCGCCAAGGCCGCCAGCGTGCTGCAGAAGGTGACGCGCTACCTCGGCAAGTTCGGCAAGCTGCTCGACAAGTTCATGGAGTTCCTGGTCAAGTACTCCGGGAAGCTCGAGGTGTTCACCCGCAAGCTGCGCATCGGCGTGATGCCCGGCGAGACGAAGTTCGGCTTCGGCGCGGTCGCCGAGGGCTGGCAGCCGAGCAACCGGGCGCTCACGACGATGTTCGGCACTTCGGCCGGCGTCAAGCCGTTCCTCGCCGGCGCGGGCGTGAAGGCCGGCATCGGAGCGGGCAAGGGTGCGTTCGCCGAAGGCAAGGAAGCCGTCACACCCGAGGGGGACGAACCGTGGTTCGACAAGAGCGAGATCGGCGGGGACCGGAGCCCCGAGGAGACGCGCAGGGACCTCGACATCTAGACGTCCGCGCGGCCGAATTCCACGACCGCGTCGAAAGCTGGTCGCAGGAGGCCCGGGTCCGGCCCGGGTTCCGGGAGCGGGTCGAGGCGCTGGCGCGGGACCGGTGGCGCGAGCCGGTCATCGTGCTGCACTTCGGCGACACCGACGTGGGCTACGACGTCCCCGGCCGCCGCCGGGACGGCACCGTCGTGGGGAAGCGGCTCGTCCGGCGGTTCTTCTGGAACATCCTGCGCGGGATCGGCGCCGCGGTGTTCGGCGTCTTCGCCCTGGCCCACGGCGAACGGCCGGGACTGCCGTTCCAGCGGGCGATCGGCGTGACGGGCCCGGAGAACGCGATGGCGCTCGACCTGGCCGACCGGCTCCGGTCCGTGGGGGGCGCGTGGCTGGCGTGCTCGCCGTCGTGCCTGGCGGTGGTGGACACCGGACCGACCACCACCGACCCGGCCGACGCACCGCCGCCGAAGATCGTCTGGGAAGCACGCAAGCCCCAGGCGCCGGAGCTCAGCTTCCGCAAGAGCACGCTGACCTGGCCGGACGGCTCGATCTTCCGGCTGCCCGTGCAGGACCGCGCCGAGCAGCAGCACCTGCGGAAGTTCCTCGAGTTCCCGGACACCATCCACTGGAACGGCCGCTAGGGCCTGGCCGCGGCGCAGGGGAGGAACGGGTGGCCAGGTCGATCATGTTGCGGCGCCGGTAGGGCGGCGCGGTCGAAGACGGGTGGGCGTCTACCGGCTCGGCCGCGGCGCAGCCGGTGGGCCTGCTGGTCCCGGCGTTCGGGAATCGTCGCCGGGATGTGCCGTCGGCGCAGGTAGGGCCGGATGGCCCGGCTGGAGTAGCCCTTGTCGCCCAGCACCTCGCTCGGCCGGGTCCCCGGATGGCCCGCCGGCCAGCACGATCCGCCGCAGGTGGAGCCGGCCCTAGTTCGCGCAGGCGAGGCGGGCCCAGACGACCTTGCCGTCGTCGTGGTGGCTCACGCCCCAGTCGAGGGCGAGTTCGTCGACGAGCAGCAGACCCCGGCCGCCGGAGCGGCTCGGCACCCGCAGCCGTGGTTCGCCGGTACCGGTGTCGGCGACGGCCACGGTCACCCGGCACGGGTCGTCCGCGAGGTGCAGCCGCAGCTGCTGGGGGCCGGTGGCGTGGACGTAGGCGTTCTCCAGCAGTTCGCCGACCACGATCACGGCATCGACCCGGTCGGCGTCGGTGAGCGAAGCCAGCTTGGCCTGCGCCCACCGGCGCGCGACGGCCAGCCCCGAGGGGTCCCTTCCGGGCACGTCCAGCACCTGCCATCCCGGCTCGTGTGCCGCGCCCCAGTTCACTTGCACCGTGTGACTCCTCCTTGTCCGGAGGGCCTACCCGGTAAACCGGCCGATACTCCTCCGGCCGCCGGAAAAGGTGCTAGGGGTGCCCGATCCGCCAGAGGAACGCCGCGCGCAGAGCCTCGATCAGGGCTTCGTCGTCGACTTCGGTGGGACGCTCGCCCATCGGCAGCCAGACGTGTTCGTCCGGGATGCCGGCGATGACGCGCGTGAGCGTGACGCCCGGATAGGTGAGCGTTTCACGACCGCCGTCGACGTCGGAGACGACGACGTGCCGGGACTCCGCCCGGACGAGCACCTGCCGCTGGTCGTTCATGTCGCGCGTCTTCCCGAACCGAAAGCGTTGCCGCCGTCCAGCATAGCCACGCGAAGCGGCGAGCACGTTCGGTCGAACAGCGGATTCTCGTTCACGTCAGCTCAAAAACCACTGTGCCGCAACACCTCCGCTGGCGGGCACGGCGTGCTCCGAGGGGGAGGAGAGCACGCCGTGTCCGTGTTCCGAACGGTACGCCGTGGCCCGGCCGGCGGCGGTCGAACCACTCGTACGCCGGAACAGCTCGCGGTGACGGCGTGGCGGACCGGGCGGCGTACGTTCGAGGTAATTCCGCCGCGGACCCGTGCGTCGGCGAGCGGGCGCCGGGTAGACAGGGAAGTTCGGGATCTGGCGGGAGTTCTCGGATGACATCTCGGAACGAGGCCACCTCACCACCCGGAGTCCACAATTCCGTCGGCGGCGACGCGGCCGGGGCGGTGCTGCAGGCCGGGACGATCACCGGTGACGTGTGGATCGCCGGCCCACGCCGACCGGAGGAGTTCCCGGTACCCCGGCAGCTGCCGGCGGCGCCGTCGCACTTCACGAGCCGGGCCGACGAACTCGCGGCCTTGGACGACGTCGCCGGGGAAGACACCGGTGGCCGGCCGGCGCTGGCCGTGCTGATCGGGCCGGGCGGCGTCGGCAAGACCGCCCTCGCCGTCACCTGGGGTGCCCGGCACGCGGGCAGCTTCCCCGACGGTCAGCTCTACGCGGACCTGCGGGGGTTTTCGCCGGGGAGTGCGGTCGTCCCGGAGGAGGCGCTCGGGGCGTTCCTGCGCGCGCTGGGGGTGGCGCCCGAGCGCGTCCCGCCCGGCGTGGCCGAGCAGGCGGCCCTGTTCCGGACGAGGACGGCGGGCCGACGGCTGCTGGTCGTGCTGGACAACGCGTTTTCGGCGGCCCAGGTCCGCCCGCTGATCCCCGCGTCGGCCGGCTGCCTGGTGCTCGTGACCAGCCGCCTGCGGCTGGACGGGCTCGTGGCCGAAGGCGCGCGCTTCCTGGACGTGGCGCCCCTTTCCCAGCCGAAGGCCGTCGAGCTGGTGGTGCGGGCCGTCGGCCGGTCGAGAGTCGCCGGTGAGCTGGCCGCGGTCGCGGAGCTGGCGGTGCTCTGCGGACGGCTGCCGATCGCGCTGCGCGTCGCGTCGGCCCGGCTGGCGTCCCGGCCGCGGTGGCCGGTCGCGCGGGTGGTGGCCGAACTCGGCGACGAACGATCCCGGCTGAGCCGGCTTTCGGCGGAGGGGGACGCCCCGGTGGCGGCGATGTTCGACTGGTCGTACCGGGCGTTGCCGCCGACGGCCGCGACGCTGTACCGGCTGCTGAGCGAGTTCCCGGGTGCGTCGTTCGACGTCGGCACCGCGGCGGCGGCGACCGGCCTGACCGAACCGGCGGCGGCCGACGGGCTGCAGCTCCTCGTGGACGCCAGCCTCCTGGAAGAGGTCGACGAGCTGCGCTTCCGGTTCCACGACCTGGTCCGCCTGCACGCCCGGGCCCAGCGCGACGCCGGGCGCCCCGAGGTGGTTCCCCGGGTGGCGACCTGGTTCCTGCACGAGATGACGCGGGCGAACCTGGTCGTCATCCCGTTGCGCTGGCGGGTCAGCCCGGTGTGCGAGCAGTACCGCACCGCGCCGCCCGCGTTCGGCTCGGGACGGGAAGCGCTCGACTGGCTCGACGGACAGCTGCCGAACGTGCTGGCGGTGCTGGAAGCAGCCGGCGAACGGGAGCACGACCGGCTGGCGTGGCAGCTGTGCGAGGCCCTGTGGGAGCTGTTCCTGCACCGGAAGCACTTCGCCCGCTGGTTGCGTTCGCACGAGATCGGCATCGCGGCGGCGCAGCGCTGCCGGGACGCGGTCGCGGAGTCGCGGCTGCGCTGCCAGCTCGGCCGCGCGTACCTGGACCTGGGCCGCTTCGAGGACGCGGAACGCGAATGCGCTCGCGCGCTGGAACTGGCGCGCGCGGCGGGGAGCCGGCACAACGAATCGGTGGCGCTCGACCAGCTGGGCACGGCGGCGCAGGGCCGCGGCGACGTTCCGGCGTCGATCTCCTTCTATTCCGCCAGCCTGGAGATCGAACGGGAGCTGGGCATCGACCGCGGCGTCGCCCAGCGGCACCGCCGGATCGGCGAGGTGCTGGCGAAGGCGAACCGCAGGGCCGAAGCGGCGGAACACCTCCGACAGGCCCGCCGGATGTTCGCCGGCCTGGGGGACGAGAAGGACGAGGCGAAGGTCCTGGTGGGGCTGGCTCGCCTGGACGCCCGCGGTGGCGACGTCGCCTCGGCGAAGCGTCGCCTGGAGCGGGCGCGGCGGGTACTGGCGGAGGCGGGCTCGGCGTTCTACCAGGCGGACGTCCTGGTCGGGTTCGCCGACGTGGCGGAGTGCGACGACGACCCGGGGGCGGCCCGTGGTCACCTCGCCGAGGCGTTGGCGCTGTACGAGCAAGTGGGCGGGCCGCAGGTGGAGCGGGTTCGCGCCCGGCTGCGGCGATACGACGCCGAGATCGCGGAGCCACCCGTCGAGGGGCCACCCCGGCAGGTCGGCGATTGACGGCGCGGGTGCCGGCGGAGGACATCCGTCAGGGCCGGGCGCTGTCCACACCCGGCGGTGACGAAGCTGCCTGCCGCGCCGGAGGGACGGTCACCCGTCCGGCCGGCTCCGCGGCCGCGGAATGACCGGCCGGGGCACGAGCCGGGGAAGTGGCGCGGGGGAGAGCGGGACCGCTCGCGCCGGTTCGGGGAGCCCGAGCAGGTCGTACATCTCCTTCCGGAGGATCTTCCCGGCTTCCCCGGGGCGCGAGGTCAGCAAGCCGGCGATCCGGGCGCCGAGCCCCCGGCCTTGCGCGTCGGCGGCGGCGCGGAGCTGGGGGAGCAGCGGCCGCGTGGGGTCCCACCGCGGGGTGTGCTCGGCCAGGACGGCCGCCGGGCTGCCTTCGAGCAGCGGCTGGGGGCCGTGCGGCAGCCGCAGGACGGGGGTGCCGAGGCCGGCCGCGAAAGTGCCGAGCGAGGTGTAGTCGGCCAGCACGTGGTCGGCGGCGGCGACCGCACCGCGCCAGTCGGTGTGCGGCTTCAGCACGCTGAGCCCCGCGTCGATGGCGTCGGAGAGCCAGCCGAGCACCTGGCCGGCGCCGTGCTGCGACCAGATCTGCGGGTGGAGGGACGCCACGACCCGGAACCGCTCGCGCGGCACCGCTTCGACGATCTCGCGGAACAGCTCCGGATTGCGGCCGAAGCCCGAAAGCGGTGACCAGGTGGAGGTGACCAGCAGGACTTCCCGGTCGTCCGTGACGCCGAGGGCGCGCCGGTGCTGGTCACGGTATTCGGCGGTGGCGACGAGCCGGTCGAAGGCGATGTCACCGCCGACGAAGGCGTGCGGCAGGGCCTCCGGGCAGAACCGGGCGAGGAGATCCCGTTCCCGTTCGTGGGTGAGCGCGATCCGGTCGGGGCGGACCCGGCCGTCTCGCATCAGCTGCGCGGGGTGGAGACCGGTGACGAGCGCGCCGTCGGTGTCGGTCCGGTGCGGGCGGTACTGCCCGAGCCCGCCACCGTGCGGAACGAGGAGCACGGGGCCCAGCACGTCGTCGACACCGCGAGTGCTCCCGGCGAGCACCAGCCCGTGAGTGGCCCGCCGCACCTGCGGCATGGCCAGCAGCACCCCGCCATCGGCCCGGATGAGTTCGGCGGCGTCCGGCCGGTCCTCACCGTTGTCCGGCACGGCGTAGACCCGCATCACCTGGTGGTCGGCGTCGATGAGGGGGACGAGGTCGTTGAGCCTGAGCAGCGCGACCACGTGCGGGGCGAAGATGAGGACGGGCACGCCGAGCCGGGTGGCCCAGTGCTCCGGTGCCAGTACTCCGTCGTCGTCGGTCAAAGTGGCCACCCCCCTCGGCGTGCGGCGTAGCGCAGCGCGCCGGCCCGGCTGGCCAGCGCCGGGAAGGGGCGGGGGAACGGTCTGTGGTCGGCTCGGACTTCGACCTTCACGGGTCACTCCTCGAACGGGCCGCTCGCATCGACGGCGCGCCGGACAGGGATGGGCCGCGCGGACGCGACCGGGGGGCAGCACCGGCTCGGCCGGTGATGCGACGCGGAGAACCCAGTCCATGGGAGAGACGCCTGGGAGGCGGACTGCGGGTTCGTGGCCCGAGCGTCCGGCCTGGGCGGCTCTGAGTCACCGATAAGGGTGACTTCGCGTCCCCGGAGAAGTGATCATGGGTCATAAGCCAGACGGTGGCTTCGTCCCCGGGATGTGGGGTCGTATGCTGGCGCCTCGGCAGTATGTCCGCGCTTGCTCAGAGGTGGGTCGGAGGTATTGCCTTTTCGAAGCGGTCCCTGGTTGCCGCCGGGGACCGCTTTCTCATGCCCGTCTCATTCAGTCCTCCAGCTTGTGCAGCATCTTGTCGATGAACTCGGGCGTCTGTTCGGGTGGGAGTGCCGCGCGTTCCAGGCGAAAGAACACCTGGATGAACTGGGCGGCCTTTTCGGCGCCGATCACGTCGTCGAAGAACTGGTCCTTGTCGGGATGTGACAGGTTGAGGAACAGGTCGTTGTCCTGCTCGGATAGTTGCAGCAGTTCGAAAGAGCTCTGCATCCCGTCGATCCAGCCGGCCTCGAAGGGCAGGATCTGCAGGGTGACGTTGTCCTGCTGGGACACTTCGCGGAGGCGGTGCAGCTGGGTTCGCCAGCTTTCGAGGTCGGTGACGCGCCGGCGCAGCACCGACTCGTCCAGGATGAAGAAGTGCTCGAGTTCGCTGTCCGCGAGCCGCTCCTGCCGCTCGGCGCGCAGCCTGATCCTTCGCTCTTGTTCCTGCAGGTCCCCGGTGTCCTTCGCCACCAAGGACCGGGTGTACTCGGGTACTTGCAGCAAACCCGGGACGAGGTGCAGCTGGTACTGGCGGATCCTGACCGCTGCCGTTTCCAGGCCGAGGAACTTGAGGAATTCGGGGCTGCTGGTGTTCTTGTACTTGTCCCACCAGCCCGGTTGCCGCCCGGCCTTGGCCATCGTGACGTAGTTCTCGACGCGATCGCGGTCGGTGATGCCGTAGTGCAGCAGGAGAGCTTTCAGGTCGGTGATCGACAGGCCCACGCTGCCGGTCTCGATCCGGATGAGTTTCGAGACCGACCAGTCCAGCGCTTCCGCGACATCTTTCTGAGTGAGTTGCAGGGCTTCACGCGCCTCCCTTATCTCCGCCAGCACTCGCCGCTGGCTGACCACTGGCGAGTGCGCCCTAGTCATGATCGTTTCAACTCCCATCGCCGCGATGACATGGTGGCGAAGTGCCACATGGCAGAACGATAGCAGGTAGTTCGACGGGCGTCAGTCTGAAGCCGGGCGAGTCGCCGCTTGGACGGTTGCGGGCTTGCGAAGCGGCTGCAAGCGGAGTGGGCATAGAGAAGCCCTGGTCAGGCGAGTCCCGCTGCTGACCAGGGCTGACGAGAGAAGGCTACGAAGGGTGAGTGTCCAGAAATGTCTGCCAGGCAACCCGTGTGAAGGACAACGTCATGCGGGGATCCTTCGAGTCACGGATCAGGGCGCGGTCGGCGGCCTGCGCGACTTCCAGGCATTGGCCGCCGCCGCCTGAGTCACTGGCCGAACTCTTCCTCCAGACCAAGCTGGACGAGTCAATCTCGATCGAAGGGTGCCCGACCTGTTCGGCCACGTGCGTTCCCCCGCTTCTGGACGGGCGCGTGCCGGCCGGCCGGGTCGGCGTCGAGGCCGGAACGTCGCGTAGGCGTGCGTGAATCTTAACTGCGGACCGTGACGGATCAACACCGCCGAGAGCAGCATAACGCACGTCCGGCTGCGCGATTGCTGCTCGATTCCCGGTCAGATCAGTGACATTTCGAGGACGCTCGAGCGAGTGCGTTCCCCTTGGGGTGCAAGGTGTCGAGCAAGTGCGCATACCGATGCACGTGCATTAACGTCGCTGAACGGTCGTGCTCTGCGGTGCATTCCGTGCGCCCACGGAAATTGATCTAGAACTCCAGCTGTTCGGTCTTACGCGGCATCAACAACAACGCCCCCACCGACAAGACGGCCACCGCCAGCAACCCCAGAAACACATAGTGCGTCGCATCCGCCAACGCCCCGCGCACGAACACCGCGGCCGGCGAATCGGGCGCGTGCCCGCCCAGCACCAGGCTCGTCGCGTCGACCGACGGGGGCAGCGGACCCACCTCCGCCGGCGGGTTCGCGAACCGGGACGCCAGCGTCGCGTTGGCGATCGCCCCGAACACCGCCGCCCCCACCGCGCTTCCCAGCGAGCGGCTGAACAGGTTCGTCGCCGTCACCACGCCACGGCGGTCCCAGCCCACCACCGACTGGATCGCCACCAGCGTCGGGCTCGCCGCCAGGCCCAGGCCCACCCCGAGGACGAACGCCGCGAACGCCGCCGCCCAGAGTGACGAACCCGCGCCGAGGAGCGCCACCAATACGCCGCCGGCGATGATGAACACGCTGCCGATCAACGCCGTGTCGCGGAAGCCGATGCGCAGGTAGATCTTGCCCGCCAGGGACGCCGAAATCGGCCAGCCGACCGTCAAGGCCGCCACCGCGAACCCCGCCACCAGCGCGCCCGCGCCGAGCACGCCCTGCGCGTACGTCGGCAGGTACGACGTCAGGCCCATCAGGACCGCGCCGACCACCAGCGCCACCAGGTTGCCGCCCACCAGGACCCGCCGGGTGAACACCCAGAGCGGCAGCACCGGCTCGGCCGCGCGCTTTTCCGCCAGCACGAACGCCACCAGCAGCAGCGCGCCCGCGACGAAGATCCCCACGCTCGGCAGCGAGCCCCACGCCCACGCGACGCCGCCCTCGAGCAGGCCGAGGATGACCAAGGAGCAGCCGGTGGTGAGCAGTGCCGCGCCCAGGTAGTCGACCTTGTGCGGCTTGCGCTCGACGTGCTCGGCGAAGTTGCGGAACAGCATCAGCGCCGCGATCGCGCCCAGCGGCAGGTTGATGAAGAAGATCCAGCGCCAGTCCAGGTACTCGGCGAAGACGCCGCCGAGCGTCGGGCCGACCACCGAAGCCACGCCCCAGACGCTGGCCACGTAGCCCTGCACCCGCGCGCGTTCCTCCACCGTGTAGAGGTCGCCGATCACCGTCATCGACATCGGCTGGATCGCTCCGGCGCCGATGCCCTGGACCGCCCGGGCGGCGATCAGCACCGGCATGCTCCACGCCGCACCGCAGAGCACCGAGCCGACCAGGAACGCCGCGATCCCGAAGAACATCACCGGCCGCCGGCCGAGCACGTCGGCGAACTTGCCGTAGAGCGGTACCGTCACGGCCTGGGTGAGCAGGTAGATCGAGAACAGCCACGGGAACTGCGCGAAGCCGCCGAGGTCGCGCACCACCGACGGGACGGCGGTCGCGATGATCGTGCTGTCGAGCGCGACCAGCGCCGTGCTGAGCATGACCGCGATCAGCACCGGGCCGCGCTCGGACCGGAAGCCGACCCCCTTCGTGGCGGCGGATGTCGTCATCGGCGGGGTGCTCCTCGGGACGGTCATGACCGGGGTCAACTACTTTGCAGTCCTAAGCATTCCATCCCGGCGGCACCGGCCCCAGCGAATTTCCCGGCGCCCGTGGCGCAAGATGGACAGGATGAGCGACTGGATCCGGCCGATCGGGCGGGGCTGGGTGGTCCGCGACGCGGTCCCCGGTCCCGACGTCGACGAGTTCGCCGAGCCCGAGCGCGTGATCGCGGCGCTGGCCGCGCCCGGTGCCGCCGACAGCCTGCTGGCCGTGCAGCACCCGGCCCGCACCCCCGCGGCCCTGGCGCGTGGTCTCGACCTGACGGCCGCCGTCCCCATCGCCCGCGCCGTGCTCGAACGGCTCCGCAAGCGGTCCTACCGGCCGGTCCGCGACGTCGTCGCGCCCTGCCGGATCGAAGGGCCGGACGGGGTGGCGCTCGGCCTGCTCTGCCTGGTCGACCCGGCGGCGGTGACCGACGACGGCGCCGCGCGTGTCCGCCACACCGAGGACGTCTACCCCGACGTCGTCGCCGAACGGGCCGCGGTGCTCGCCGGGCTGGGCTGCGCGACCAGTGCGGCGCTGCTCGTCCCGGCCGGCGGCGGCGCGGAGCTGACCGAGCAGGTCGAGCAGGCCTGCGCCGGCCTCGGCCTGCCCGATCTGTCCACTTCGGACGCGGCCGGGCGGCGGCACGACCTGTGGGTGGTGCCCGAAGGGCCGCTGCAGAGCCGGCTGCTGGCCGCGGTCGCCGGCACGGACTTGCTGGTCGCCGACGGCAACCACCGCGTGGCCGCCGCGGCGGCGGCCGGTCACGGCGCGCTGCTCGCCCTGGTCACTGCGGGACCGGCGCTGGAGATCGGCGCGATCCACCGCGTCCTCACCGGCACCGGCCTCGGCCCCGAGGACCTGGTGTCCCGCTGGTGCGAGGCCGGGCTGGACGTCCGCTACGACGAGCACGCCGTGCCGGTCGCCGGCGAGGTCGTGGTCCGCGCCGGCGCAGCCGTGCTGCGGATCCCGCTCCCGGCCGTGGCCGGGCCCGGGCCCGTGATCGACCACGAGATCGTCGAGCAGGTCCTGTTCGCCCGCGCGCTCGGCGTCGACCCCGACGGGCCGTGCGTCCGCCCGCTCCCGGCCGGCCGCCCGCTGCCGCCGGACGCGGACGCGGTGGTGCTGCTGGCCCCGGTCAGCTATGCCGACGTCCTCGCGGTGCACGCGGCCGGGCGCCGGATGCCGCGGAAGGCCACGTACTTCACGCCGAAACCGCGCAGCGGGCTCGTGCTGGCGGAGCTTTAGCGGCGGTCCCGCCAGTTCAGGACCCGGAGGGCGAGCAGCGTCAGCCACTTCGACGGCTGCCCGGCCGGGCCCTTGAGCGCGTTGAGTGTCGAGTGGACCGACGAGCGCGCCGAGTCTGCGAGCCACGCGACGCCCGCCCACCGGCCGTCGCGGTCCTGCGCCGCCAGCAGGCCGTCACCCCACCCCGCCGAAGCGATCCGCGCCCGCGTCGCTTCCCGGACCTCCGGCGGCTCGCCCGCCAGGTCGCGCTCCACCTCCCGGCGCGGTGCCGGCTCCGGGTCGCGCGACCAGGCGAGCAGGTCCGTCAGGCTCCCGTGACGCCGTCGATGGCCTCCCGCAGGAAGTCCGCGTGGCCGTTGTGGCGGGCGTACTCGTGGATCATGTGCAGCATCACCAGCCGCAGCGAGACGTCCTCGCCCCAGCGCGCCTGGTGGCCGGTGACGTCCAGGGACTCGGCCGCCTCTTCGATCTTGCGTGACTGCTCGACCTCGTCCTGCCACGCCTCGAAGGCTTCCGCGCGGGTGGACGAACTCGCGTCGTAGGCGGCCTGGAAGTCCCCTTCGGGCGACCACCGCAGCGGGATGTCCTCGGCGTTGATCACCCGCCGGAACCAGGTGCGCTCGACCTCGGCCATGTGCCGGACGAGGCCGAGCAGCGAGAGCGTCGACGGCGGGCTCGACGCCCGGCGGAGGTCCTCGTCGGACAGTCCGTCGCACTTCATCGCGAGGGTGGCGCGGTGGAAGTCGAGGAAGGTCCGCAGCATTTCGCGCTCGCCGCCGGTGAGGGGCGGTGCGGGGCGTTCGGTGGTCACGAGGGAGTGTGTATCACGCCGGGAAATGTCGTACCCGTGTTTTAAGCTCGCGCGGTGGACTTGCCCGTGATGCCGCCCGTGCGGCCGATGCTCGCGAAAGCCGTGCACGAGGTGCCTCGTGACCCGGGGCTGCTGTACGAGCCCAAGTGGGACGGCTTCCGCTGCGTCGTGTTCCGCGACGGCGACGAGATCGAGCTCGGCTCCCGCAACGACCGCCCGCTGACCCGCTACTTCCCGGAGCTGGTGGAGCTGCTGGCCGCCGCGCTGCCGCCGCGCTGCGTTGTCGACGGCGAGATCGTGCTGGTCACGCCGGCCGGGCTCGACTTCGAGGTGCTGCAGCTGCGGCTGCACCCGGCGGCTTCGCGCGTGCGCAAGCTCGCTGAGGAGACGCCGGCCAGCTTCGTCGCCTTCGACCTGCTCGCCCTCGGCGACACCGACTTCACCGAGGAGCCGTTCCGTGAGCGGCGCAAGCAGCTCGAAAGCATCCTCCGCACGGACGCCGAAGGTCTGCAGCGCATCCACCTGACCCCGCTGAGCGAGGACCCCGGCCAGGCCGAAGACTGGTTCACCCGGTTCGAGGGCGCGGGCTTCGACGGCGTCATGGCCAAGCCCGGTGACCTGCCGTACGAGCAGGACAAGCGCGTCATGCTGAAGGTCAAGCACGAGCGCACGGCCGACTGCGTCGTCACCGGCTTCCGCTGGCACAAGGACGGCGCCGGCGTCGGTTCGCTGCTGCTCGGGCTGTTCGACGACGAGGGCGTCCTGCACCACGTCGGCGTCGCCAGCAGCTTCACCAAGGCGCGGCGGGCCGAGCTGGTCGAAGAGCTGGCGCCGCTGCGCGAGAACGCACTCGAAGGCCATCCGTGGCGCAACTGGGCCGAGTACGAACCGCAGCCAGGCCGCCAGCCGGGTGCGAACAGCCGGTGGGCTCCGCAGAAGGACCTCTCGTGGGAGCCGCTGCGCCCGGAGTGGGTGGCCGAGGTCCGCTACGAGCACCTGCAGGGCGGCCGGTTCCGGCACGGCGGGCGGCTGGTCCGCTTCCGGCCCGACCGCACGCCGGAGTCCTGCACGTACGCCCAGCTCGACGAGGCACCGCCCGCCGAGCTCGCGAAGCTGTTCGGGGAGGCGCGATGAGCGGGGCGGTGCTGCTCGACGTCGACGGTGTCGAGGTCAAGATCAGCAGCCCGGACAAGGTCTACTTCCCGGAACGCGGCGAGACGAAGCTCGACCTCGTCGAGTACTACCGGGCGGTGTCCGGGCCGCTGCTGGCCCGGCTCGGCGGGCGTCCGCTGCTGCTGGAGCGCTACCCGGACGGCGCCGGCGGCAAGAACTGGTTCCAGAAGCGCGTGCCCAAGGGCGCGCCGTCGTGGCTGACCACCACGGTCGTCTCGACGCCCAACGGCACGACGAGCGACGCGTTGGTGGCGAAGGACCTCGCCCACATCCTCTGGGCGGTGAACCTCGGCTGCCTCGGCTTCCACGTCTGGCCCTACCTCGCCGACTCGCCCGAGGTCACCGACGAACTGCGCGTCGACCTCGACCCGTCGCCCGGCATCGGGTTCGACGAGCTGCGCGAAGCCGCGGTGCTGACCAGGGAGTTCCTGGCCGAGCACGGCATCGAAGGCCACTTGAAGACGTCGGGTTCGCGGGGGCTGCACCTGTACGTGATGCTCGAGCCGCGCTGGGACGGCTTCCAGGTGCGGGCGGCCGCGGTCGCGCTGGCGCGGGCGCTCGAACGCCGGCACCCGGAGAAGATCACCGCGCAGTGGTGGAAGGAAGAACGCGGCACGCGCGTGTTCGTCGACTTCAACCAGAACGCCCCGCACAAGACCGTGTTCGGCACCTGGTGCGTGCGCCCGCGCGTCGGCGGCCAGGTGTCCACCCCGATCGGCTGGGACGAGCTGGACACCGTCGAGCCCGGCACGCTGACGCTGAGCACGGTGCCCGCGCGGGTCGCCGAGCGCGGCGATCCGTGGGCGGGGGCGGGGGAGCGGCCGCAGTCGATCGAGCCGCTGCTGGAGATGTCCGAACGCGACCTGGCGGCCGGGCTGATGGACGCGCCGTGGCCGCCGGTGTACCCCAAGATGCCCAACGAGCCACCGCGCGTGGCGCCGAGCCGCGCGAAGAAGGCGTGATCAGGGTGGCCCGAGGCGCCGGTGGAGCTGGCTCCACGCGGTGAGGGCCACCAGCGCGGTCAGCCCGAACACGGCCGCGGACCCGAGGCCCGCGGCCGCCGCGCCGGCCAGCGGCGAGGCGACGGTCTGGCCGGCGCCGAGCCCGGCGAACGACCACGTGATGCCGTGGGCGGGCCGCGCCGGGAAGAGGCGGGCCGCCCAGAGGATGCAGAGCCCGGTCAGCGCCATGTAGGTGCTGCCGAACAGCGCACCGGAAAGCAGGGCGAGGGGCACGCCCGGGTCCGGCAGCGCGAGGAGGGCGATGCCCGCCGCGGAGAGGGTCCACGTCACGAGGTTGACCGTCCGCAGGCCTACGCGCCCGGCCGCCCGGCCCGCGAGGCCGCCGAGCAACCCGGCCACGCCGATCGCGGCCCAGCACCAGGTCGCGGCCACCGGGCTTAGCCCGGCTTCGGCGAGCCGGGAGCTGGAGAACGTCCAGTACGGCGCGCTCGTCGCGCCGATGAGGACGGAGTTGACCACGAGCGGGACCAGTCCGCCGACGGGACCGGAGGTCGCCGGGACGTCGGCCGGCCCGGGTGAGTGCGGCAACGTCCGCCACGCGATCAGCGTCACGGCTACGCCGAGGGCGGCGAACGCCGACCAGATCACCGGCCAGCCGAACGCGAGCAGGGGAGTGAACGCCGACGCGGCCAGGCCCAGCCCGGTTCCGGTGTTGGCCCAGGTCTGCGCCCGGTCGCGGGTGCGCGCCCCGGTCGTCTCGCCGATCAGCTGGGCGACGCCCGGCGAGACGAGGCCCGCGCCGGCCCCCGCGACGGCGATCCCGGTACCGAAGACCGCGACGTGCGGGGCGAAAGCCATGAGGCCGAGCCCGAGCGTCGCCGCCGTCGCGGCCAGCAGCACGGTGCCGCGTGCCGACCGCGCGGACGTTCTCGGGGCGAGCAGCAGCCCGAGGCCGTACCCGGCGGTGGACACGCCGCCGAGCACGCCGACGCCGACCGTCGTGAGCCCGAACGTCTCGCTGAACCGCGGCACGAACGGACCGAACGCGTACCGCGCGAACCCGTAGCAGAGGGCGATCACGACCGCGCCGATCGCGGCCGTGGACCACCACCTGTCCGTCTTCGTCTGCATCACCACTCCCTTCACCAAACAGATAGGTCTGTCTGGTGTCAAGCGATGGTATGATCACTGCAGGTGAAGGTGGATACCGACCTGTTTGGAGGAGCGCGGTGGCCCGGACCCGTCCCGGCGATGCGGGCGCGAAGGTGCTCAAAGCCGCGTCGACGTTGTTCTACCGCGACGGCATCCACGCTGTCGGCGTCGACACGGTGGCGGCCGAAGCCGGGGTGACGAAGGCGGCCCTTTACGGCAACTTCGGGTCCAAGAGCGGGCTCGTCGTCGCGTACCTGCGGGAGCGTGACCGGCGGTGGCAGGAGGAGGTCGACCGGATCACCGCCGCGCACCCCGATCCGCGGGAGCGGGTGCTGGCGGTCTTCGACGCCTACGAAGCCTGGGTGGCGCGCGACGGCTACCGCGGCTGCGCCTTCCTGAACGCGACCTCGGAGTTCCCCGACCCCGCCGACCCGGTCCGCGAGGTGGTCCGCCACCACAAAACCGCGTTGCACGGCTACCTGCGGGCTCAGCTCCGGCGCGGCGACCCGGAGCGCGCCGAGGCTCTGGCCGACGAGCTGATGCTCCTGCTGGAGGGTGCCGCGGTCACGTCGGTGGTCGCCCAGGGCGCGCAGCCGTTCGAGACCGCCAAGCGGCTCGCGCGGACGTTGACCGCCTAGATCCCCAGGTCGAGCACGAGCTGGCTGCGGTCCTCACCGACGCCGGACAGTGTCGCGACACACGCCGGGCACGGCGCGAGCTCGGCGGTGGCCAGGTCCACCGGCTTCCAGCTGCGGGACTCCCGTTCGCCGCAGGCCGATCGCCGGTAGCGGAGGTCGCCCGAGCGGGTCATCAGGTGGGCCAGGGGGACGTCTTCGGGCAGCACGCCGACCAGGTACCAGCGTGGTGCGCTCACCGCGGTGGTCGTCATGGCGGCCAGTGTCCGTCGCGGTGCCCGGGGTCCGGGCGCATTTGCCGATCTTCGGCGTGGCGGGGTGCTCAGGCCTGGTCGGGCAGGTACCGCAGGACGTGCAGCAGGCCGCGTTCGTCCACGGTGTCCGGGTCTTCGGCCAGGCAGCCGCCGAGGTCGGCGAGCACGGCGTCGGTGTCGATCCCGGCGCCGATCAGCACCAGCTCGGTCCGCCGCGGCTCGCCCGGCGGCCACGCCGACCGTTCCAGCTGGACGAACCCGCCGACGGTGTGCAGGTGGAAGCGCGCTTCCGGGCCGGTGGGGCCGAAGTCGGCTCGGCCCTTCATCCGGTAGAGCCCGGCCGGCCGCCGCTCGAGGAACTCGACGAAGGCGCGCGGCGCCAGCGGGGTCGCGGCGGTGAAGGTGACCGTCTGGTACTCGGCGTGCAGGTGCCGCGAGTGGTCGTGGTCGTCTTCGCGCAGGTCGTCGAACGACAGCTGCCCGGCCCGCTCGCCGCGGGGTTCCGGGTCGAAGAACAGCCGCGGATCGACCCGGCCGTGCTCGGTGACCAGCAGCGGGCGGCCCGGCGCCAGCTCTTCGACGGTCGCGGTGAGCTTCGCGAGCGCCCCGGCGGGCACCCGGTCGGCCTTGTTCAGCACCACGAGGTCGGCCAGCCGGAGGTGGTCGGCCAGTTCGGGGTGGCGTTCGCGGGCGGCCTCGAACTCGGCGGCGTCGACGACCTCGGCGAGCCCGCCGTAGCGGATGTCGGGGTTCTCACTGGCGATCATCAGCCGGATGAGGTCGCGGGGTTCGGCGATGCCGCTGGCTTCGACGACGATGACGTCGATGCCCGCCTCCGCGCTCGACAGCTTCGCGAGCATCGCGTCCAGCCCGCTGGCGTCGACGGCGCAGCACAGACAGCCGTTGCCGAGCGAGACCATCGTGTCGACCTGGCCGGCGACGGCGAGCGCGTCGACGTTCACCTGGCCGAAGTCGTTGACCACGACGCCGACCCGGGCACCCTCGCGGTTGGCGAGCAGGTGGTTGAGCAGCGTCGTCTTGCCCGCGCCGAGGAACCCGGCGACGAGGACCACGGGGATGCGCCTGGCGTGCACGAAACGTCCTTCCTCTGCCGATCACCGCGACTCTAACGCCGGTGCCCCTACACGGCCGGCGGACCCCGGTGAAGGCCGTTCGCCGAATGCCCACGAAAAGACGCAGGCGGGTGCGCGGGAAAGGATCACGCGAATTTCGCCGCGCGGGGTGATCGATTGACGGAAAACGCGCTGAGCCATGTCCGAATGACTCTTGGTAGTAGTTGTTTTTTCCGCGTTTCACCTGCGTGCGCCGATATTCCGTGATCACCGGGACGTCGTTTCCGGGTGGGGGATTCCGCCCCGTGGAACGTGGGGTATCCTCCCCCGCCTGGCCGGAGTTCCCAGGGCAGTGGGGACTTCCGGCCGGCAGTGTCGTCGGTGACTCTCGGAGGAACGGTGAACCTTTTCGTCGGGCTGCAGATCGCGATTTCGGAGAGTGGGGAACCGCGGTGACCGTTACACCCGAGCGGGTGACGCCCTCGCTACCGCTTTACTCACAGCGTGTTTCGCAAGAGCAAGGTGTCAATTCCGCGGAAGCGGAAGAATTCCTGGACCGGATGTTCGCCGAAGGTGCCGCGGAAGAGGGTGAGCGGTTCGAGACCCGGCTGGCTGCGGTTCGCGCGGAAATCCAGGAAACCGGTACCTACCGGCACACCCCGGGCGAGCTGGCGTACGGCGCGCGCGTCGCGTGGCGCAACTCGGCCCGCTGCATCGGCCGGCTGTACTGGCGCAGCCTGCGCATCCGGGACCGGCGCCGGGTCACCGATCCCGCCGCGATCGCCGGCGAGTGCGTCGCCCACCTCCGCCAGGCCACCCGGGGTGGGCGGATCCGGCCGACGATCACCGTCTTCGCGCCGGACGCACCGGACGAGCCGGGCCCGCGGATCCACAACGAGCAGCTGATCCGCTACGCCGGGTACCGCTTCGAAGACGGTTCGGTCCTCGGCGACCCGCGCTACGCCGAATTCACCGAGCGGGTGCGAAGACTCGGCTGGCGGCCGCCGGAGCGAAGAGGTTCCTTCGACGTCCTGCCCCTGCTGATCGAGGCCGTGCCCGGTGAGCCGCGGCTGTTCACCCTGCCGCCGGACGTCGTCCTGGAGGTCCCGCTGACCCACCCGGACCACCGCTGGTTCGCGGGGCTGGGGCTGCGCTGGCACGCCGTGCCCGCGATCAGCGACATGCCGCTGGAGATCGGCGGCGTCACCTATCCGGCCGCGCCGTTCAACGGCTGGTACCTCGGCACCGAGATCGGCGCCCGGAACCTGGCCGACGAGCGGCGCTACGACCTGCTGCCGGTCGTCGCCGAGCTGATGGGCCTGGACACCGCGTCCGAGCGCACGCTGTGGCGCGACCGGGCGCTGGTGGAGCTGACGCTGGCGGTGCAGCATTCCTTCGACGCCGCCGGGGTCACGATGGCCGACCACCACACCGAATCGCGCCGGTTCCTGTCCCACCTGGAACGCGAGGAGCGGGCCGGGCGCCGGTGCCCCGCGGAGTGGAGCTGGATCGTGCCGCCGTTGTCCGGTGGGCAGACCGCGGTTTTCCACCGCTACTACGACGAACCGGACCCGACGGAGCGACCGGCGTTCCTGCCGCCGCCGTGAGGGCTGCGGAGAGTAGCGTGCGAGCGCCCGTTCGGCGGATCGTGGGCGACCCGCGGGGCAGTCCGGTCCCCGAGGGCCGACAATGGTCCGCATGACCGCAGTCCTCGTCGCCTACGCCGGGCGTCACGGCGGAACCCGGCAGATCGCCGAGGTCATCGCCGCCGAGCTCGGTGCGGCGGGCCTGACCGTCGACGTGCGCGACGCCGCCGACGTGGCCGGCGTCGAGCACTACGCCGCGGTCGTCGTCGGCAGTGCCCTGTACTACCACCGGTGGCGCCCGGAGGCCGTCCGGTTGCTGGAACGCAACGCGCGGGCGCTCGCCGAGCGTCCGGTGTGGTTGTTCCACAGCGGACCGTGCGGTCCCGGCGCGGCCACGCACCAGGTCAGCCTGCCGGCGAACGTGGCGTTGCTGGCCGCGCGCATCGACGCGGAACGCACGGCCACCTTCGGCGGCCGGCTGGATCCGGCGACCGTGCACGGCCTGATCCCGAAGCTAGTGGCGTCGGGCCGGCGGGCCGGCGACTTCCGCGACTGGGACCGGATCAAGGCGTGGGCCCGGGACGTCGGCCGCCGGGTCCGCATCCGCGTCGCGCTCTGATCCTCTTGCCCGCCCGGGGTGGTGGGTGCTAAACCGGGCCTGAGGTCTTCCGGTGGGGAACCGACGGAACGGGGCGAACGTGACGGATCGACCGGGCAAGAAAGCGCTTACCTCGGACCAGCGCAACGCGTTCCTCGCGGCGCTGCTCGGCTGGAGCATGGACTCCTTCGACTACTTCCTCGTCGTCTTCGTCCTGGCGGACATCGCGAAGGACAAGTCGTTCGGGGCGACGGCCACGCAGCTGGCGTTCATCACGACGGCGACCTTGGTGATGCGCCCGGTCGGCGCGCTCCTGTTCGGCCTGTGGGCCGACCGGGTGGGCCGCCGGATCCCGCTGATGGCCGACGTCGTGCTGTACTCGGTGGCCGGTCTGCTGTGCGCGTTCGCGCCGAACTACACGGTGCTGCTGGTGCTGCGGTTCGTCTACGGCATCGGCATGGGCGGCGAGTGGGGCCTGGGCGCGGCGCTGGCGATGGAGAAGATCCCGGTCGAGCGCCGCGGCTTCTTCTCGGGCCTGCTGCAGGTCGGCTATTCGATCGGCTACCTGCTGGCGGCGCTGGCGTACCTGCTGTTCCACTCGGCGCTCGACCTGCAGTGGCGCTGGATCTTCGTGCTGAGCATCTTCCCGGCGCTGATCAGCCTGCTGATCCGCGCGCGCGTCCGCGAGTCGGAGGTGTGGGAGACCGCGCGCGAGAAGCTGAAGGTGACCCGGACGTCGGTGAAGGACATCCTGCTGAACCCGAAGGTGATCCGCCGCTTCGGCTACCTGATCCTGCTGATGACGGCGTTCAACTGGATGAGCCACGGAACCCAGGACGTCTACCCGAGCTTCTTGAAGGCCCACGACAACGGCGGCGCGGGCCTGAGCGCGGCGACGAGCACGTGGATAGCGGTGCTGTACAACATCGGAGCCATCATCGGCGGCTTGACGTTCGGCACGCTGTCGGAGCGGCTGGGCCGCCGCCGCACGATCGTGACGGCGGCGGTCCTGGGCCTCCCGGTGATCCCGATCTTCGCGTTCGACCACGGCGCGGGCATGCTGGCGCTGGGCTCGTTCCTGATGCAGATCATGGTCCAGGGGGCGTGGGGAGTGATCCCGGCGCACCTGACGGAGATGTCACCGGACGCGATCCGCGGGTTCTACCCGGGAGTGACGTACCAGCTGGGGAACCTGCTCGCGGCGTTGAACCTGCCGATCCAGCAGGCGATCGCGGAATCACACGGATACACGTCGGCTCTGGTGTGGACGGTCGTCCCGGGCCTGATCGCGGTCGCGGTGCTGACGGCGATCGGGAAGGAGGCGAAGGGCATCAAGTTCGGCGAGTCGGCGGTGGCGACGGCACCGGCGGGGTCGAAGTAGCCGGGCCGGTTCACGATTCGGGAATTTCGAGCGACTCGCCGAACATTCCCCTGGCCTCGGCCCAGTCGAGGATCACGGTGGCACTTCCCTCCTGGCCGCTTCTTTCGGCGTATTCAAGGAAGGAAGCGGCACTGGCCGGGCTTGGTTCCAGGTACAGCAGCGTGGCGGCGATCGCGGCCCTGGTACCGCTGTCGATCGCGTGGTGAACCAGGCTGGTTTGCTGATCGGCGGTGGCGCTTTGGGTCAGGACGGCCATGACCGAGAGGATTGCCGCTGTACTGTCGTGATCGATGGCGAAGGTGGCAAGGACTTGAAGTGTTTCGCGCTGACCTTGAGCGAAGAGGGCGCTGGCCAGCGCGAGAATCGCCACTCCATCCTCCGCGGTGATGGCCTCTCTGGCGAGATCGGAAAGGTCTTCGAACCTTCCGTGGGTCGCCAAGGAGAGCGCAGCGGCAACGACGGTTTCCCCCTGGCCGGCCTGGACCGCGCCGTGGAACATTTCCCTGACCTCGGAGAATCGCCCCAGCTTGCCGATCATGAGTGTCACTAACCCGAGCGCAGCGGTTTCGCCCGCGTCCGCGGCACGCCGGAAGCACCTTTCCGCCACCTCGAATCGGCCGGCCCGGAAAGCACCCATCCCGACCGGCACGACGTCCTGATCCGAACTGAGAAGGAGCAAAACTTCCCAGGTGCGATCGGGGACCGGCGAGTCCACCAGCGGGCTGCTGCCCTCCTGCGCGCGGTCGACGAGGTAGTCCGAAGCCAGGTACGTCCCGTCGGCCCGCGGCTGCAGGCACGAACTGGCGCCCAGCACCGGCCGGGCCGCCCAGTTCAGACCCTCGGCTACCGGCGGAAGGTCGGGCCGCTCGCACCACGGCGCCGGCAGGTAGCCGCGGTACAGCTCGGCCAGCGTGGCACCCGGCACCGCCTCGGAGTACCCCGCCCGCCGGCAGTCGACAGCAGCGCTGATCAGGGCCTGGCCGACGTGGAACAGCGGGCTGTCGCCGGTCGACCACCGCTCCAGCATCGGCATTCCGGCCGCCAGGTACTCCGCGAAACCTTCGGAAGCCGTCAGCGCCCGGCCGATTCGTGGATCACCCGTCTGAGCGGTCTTGGCGCGTTCCTGCTCGGCCTCGGTCAAGTGCTGCTTGATCGCGATCAGGTGGCTCGGCCGGATGCTCGCGATCAGATCTGCCGCAGCCTTGTTGATCGCATCTTCCGTCCGGTAGGCGGCGAGTTCGTGGTCGCGGATCGTGGCGACCATGCAGACCGAGGGAGCCAGCCGCTGGAGCAGCCCCACGTCGAGGCCGCTCGGGGCGAGGAAGCGCTCGAGGTCGTCGAGCCAAATCACCGTGTCCTCGAGGCCGCGCTCGGCGATCTCACGCAACGACGGGCCGTCGACCGGAACGAGCAGGTCATGGCTGGGGCGCAAACGGCGTACGGCTTCGGCTGCGGCCCGGCTCTTGCCCGCGGCTGCCCGCCCGTGCAACAGCACCAGCCCGCCGCCCGCGATTGCCCATTCCAGGTCCTCGTCGCGGTCGCGGGGCACGTACCGGGGGAGGTCCCGGTCGTCGAACGTGTCCACCGCCCGCTTGACCCGCAACGCCAGCAACGACACGTCGGCCACGTTCGGCAGCCGATCGCCGTCGAGGTGGAGTGCCCGGCCCACGTATACGCTGCGCGAAACGGCAGGCTCCCGGCGTCGCAGTTCGACCACGGAGAACCCGACCGCCACCAGAGCGGCAAGCCAGCTCAGCGCCTCGAGCGTCCGCCGAACAGCGCCGCCGTCCGCCACCAGCCAGCTCAGCCAGCCGAACCGCAAGGCCAAGAGAAGAACGACCGGCACGAGAACGGCCACACCTCGGCGAACCCAACGGGACTTCACGGCGTCACGAGCGCCGCTTCATAAGCGAAAATCGTCAACTGCACCCGGTTCGACACATCCAGCTTCGCGAACGTCCGCGTGATGTGCGTCTTCACCGTGGCCTCGCTCAAAAAGAACTCGGCGGCGATCGACGCGTTCGGCTTCCCCTGCGCCACCGCCGTCACGATCTCGCGTTCCCGCTCGCTGAGCAGTTCCAGCTTCGCCTGAGCCCGTGAGCGCCGCGGGTTCGCCCGCGCCGCCACGAACTGGCCGATCAGCTGCTTCGTGGTCCGGGGGGACAACATCGCGTCGCCGTTGGCCACCACGCGGACGCCTTCGATGATCTCCTGCGGTGAGCCCTCCTTCAGCAGGAAGCCGCTCGCTCCGGCGGCCAAGGCCTCGAACACGTACTCGTCCAGGTCGAACGTCGTCAGGATCAGCACCTTCGGCGGGCGGGGCTGGGCCAGCACGGCCGCCGTGGCCACCAGGCCGTTCATGCGGCGCATGCGGATGTCCATGATCACCACGTCCGGCGCGTGCCGGGCGACCTGCTGGACCGCTTCGTCGCCGTCGCCCGCCTCCGCGACCACCCGCAGATCCGGCGTGCTGCCCAGGATCATGGACAGTCCGGTGCGGACCAGCGGGTCGTCGTCGACGAGCAGTACGCGCACGCTCACCCGCTCATGCTAGGGCGCCGGTACCACCCACGGCAGCCAGGCCCGCAGCGCGAACGTCCGCTCGTCGACCGGACCCGCCGTGAGGGTGCCGCCCAGCAGAGCGATCCGCTCGTTGACGCCGGTGAGCCCGGTGCCCGACCCCGGTGACGGCACCGGGTGCGGCGGCAGCGGGTTGAGGACCTCCAGCGACAACCCCGCGCCCGGGCCGCCGCGCACCAGCACCTCCGCCGGCGCCCCCGGTGCGTGCCGCAGCACGTTGGTCAGGGCCTCCTGGAGGATCCGGTACGCCGCGGTGGCGAGCGGGACCGGAGCCGCCGACACCTGGTCGAGCAGGATCGTCACGTTGACCGCCAGGCCCGCTTGCCGGGCGCCGGCGACCAGGTCGGGGACGTCGGCCAGCGTCGGCGGTGGCGGCTCCGCGGGGCCGCCGGGCGCCCGCTCGGCGAAGCCCGGGCCACGCAGCACGCCGATCACCTGCCGCAGGTCGTCGAGCGACTGCCGGGCGGTGGTCCGCACGGTCTTGGCCGCCGCCACCGCGTCCGGCGTCGTGGCGGCGGTGACCTCCAACGCGCCCGCCTGCAACGAAAGCAGGGACAGCCGGTGCCCGAGGACGTCGTGCATCTCGCGGGCGATCCGCGCCTGCTCCTCCTTGCGGGCCACCTGATCGCGCAGCGCATCCTGCTCGGCGATCCGGCGGCGCGTCTCGGCGAGGCTGTGCCGGACGATCCCCAGCGTGAGGGGCACCGCCGTGTACACCACCGCGGTCAGCACCACCCCGGTGAGCTTGGCGGCGGCCGAGCCGGTCGACATCCAGGCCTCGGCGAGCGACGACTCCGCGGCCCGGCTCGCGTCCCGCCAGACCGCGAGCCCGGTCGCCGCGAACACCAGCGTCGCCGCGCTCCACCGCCACCAGCCCACGTACCGGGTGGTGAGCGCGGCGAGGGCGATCAGCGCCGCCATCGAGTCGCCGGCCAGCAGCAGCGGCGGCACCAGCGCGATGCCGGTGACGAGCAGCGGCCAGCGGTGCCGCCAGACCAGCATGACCGCCGCGCCGATCGCGACGAGCCAGCCCAGCATCCCGAACGCCGTGGGCAACGCGTCCGGGTCGTCCGGCGGCGAGCTTTCCAACGCGAAGTTGACGGTGCTCGTCAGCACGCCCGCCGCGACCGCGAGCACGGTGCACACCACCCGAAGCACGGACCGTCCCATGCGGAAAGCCTACGAGGTGGTCGCCACCACCCCATCAGCCGTTCCGCTCGTCCACCCCGCGATCGGTGACGACTTAAGTCGTACGGCGTCGAGGCTTGCGGATGACGCGGGACGCCGCACGGCGCTGGTTTCCTTCTCGCCGTCAAGCAGCAGCGAAAGGAACACCGATGACCGACTACACCCCGCTCCAGCAGCACGCCGCCCCGCCGGCCACGCCGCCGCGCAACGGCCTGGGCACGGCCGGGTTCGTCCTCGGCCTGATCGGGCTGGTGATCGCGCCGATCCCGCTCGCCGGTGTGGTCGCCTGGCCCCTGTCCGTGCTCGGCCTGATCCTGTCCGCGGTCGGCGTGGCCAGGGTGCGCGGCGGAAAGGCCACCAACAAGGGCCTTTCCATCGCCGGCGTCATCGTGTCGCTGCTCGGGCTGGTCGTCAGCATCCTGTGGGCGGTGGTGATCGGCAAGGCGATCAGCGACGTCAACGACCAGGCCACCCAGCACCACACCGTCGTCTACCAGGTGAGCGGGGACGCGAAGACCGTCGACATCGACTACAGCACCTTCGACCGGAACACGATCGTGATCAACACCGAGACGTCGGCCGCGGTGCCGTGGACGAAGACCGTCGAAGCCACCGGGTTCCTCGCGGGAGCCCAGTTCACCGCGACCGCCGGGCCCGACGGCGGCTCGGTGACCTGCAAGGTGATCGTCGACGGCAAGGAGGCGAAGACCGCGACCGCGGCCGGGCCCGGAGCCGTGGCCGGCTGCACCGGCTTCTGACCGCCCGCGCGGAAGGGGGCGGGTGGGACCCGGCCAGGGGGCGGGTCCCACCCCCGTTCAGCCGCAGTGCTCGAACTGGCTGTCGTAGACCTGGCCGCCGGCCGAGCCGCCCCACTTCACGCACTTGTCCGCCGCGGTGGCCTTGACCGGGCCGGCGAAGTAGGAGAACGCGCCCGAGTCGGTCTGCCGCGCCGAGCCCTTGACCTCCAGGTAGGCCGCGGTCGCGGTGGCCGTCCCGGCGGAGTCGTTCTTCATGGTGCTGACGCAGTTCTGGCCGTTGGCCGCGTTGTACGACAAGAACACCGTGCCGGCCGCGCCGCCGGTGCCGAGCGGAGCCGAGTCGATCACGCCGTAGCCGCCACCGCAGGCTGGGGCGCCGAGCGCGGCATCACTGACCGCGGCGAAGCGGATCGTGTCGTTCGCGTGGAACTCCGGGCCCGCTTCGAACAGCACGCCGACCGACGACTGGGACAGCTGGACCATGTCGGAGTACGACGCGTCCTGGCCCCACACGAGCACGCTGCCGGCGGTGCCGGTCCAGTTGGCACCCTCGTCGAAGGACGAGTGGACCCGCAGCTCCTTGCGCCGGTCGCAGACGGACGGGGCCGCGAAGACGATGCGGTTGTACTTGCCGCCGGTGTCGGTCGCGCTCATCCGGGCCGTCGAGCCCTCGACGACCGGGGTGACGAGGTCGGTGGCGAAGGCGAACTTCGAGCTGAACGTCGCGCCGCCGTCGGAGCTGATCGCGAAGGCGCGGTTGTGGGTGCCGTCGGAGAGACACTTGTCGTCGCCGTTGGCGTCGTTGCGCGCGGCGGCGTAGACCCGGCCGTCCCGCAGTTCGGTGACGCTGATCTCCTGCGGGTTCATCAAGTCCGAAGTGGACGTGTCGGTCGCCCCGCGGTGCCAGGTGGCCCCCTTGTCGTCGCTGTAGACCAGCGCGCCGGTGTTCTTGCCGCTGATCGTGTAGCTCATGCCGGCGACGAGCCGGCCGGCGTGCGCGCCGCGGGTCAGCACGATCCCGTGCGACGGACCGGTCGCCAGCCACCCCGGCGCGCTCGCGAACCCGAGTTCGGTGGTCAGCACCTTCGGCGCGCCCCACGTCTTCCCGTTGTCGTCGCTGATGGACACGCGCGGGATACGGCCGCACGACGGGTTCGTGAAGCACTGCATGGTCGACAGCAGCACGATCCGGTTGCTGCCCGGGATGACGATCGGCGCCGGATTCCCCTTCACGTCACCGAAAGCCTCGATGACGGTGTTCAGCGCGCCCCACGTCTTGCCGCCATCTGTCGAGCGCTTCATGACGAGGTCGATCTTGCCGAGGTCGTTGCAGAAGTCGGCGCCGCCGTTGCGGCCCTCGGCGAAGGCGAGCAGGTCGCCGTTGTTCGCTTTGACGACGGTGGGAATGCGGTAGCAGTCGTGGCCTTCGGTGTTCTTGGTGAACACCAGTGTGCTGGCCACGTCGGCTTGAGCGGTCGCGGCTCCGACAGCCGCCGGGACCGCCAGGGCGGCGCACCCCAGCAGCCCGGCCAGCAGCCCCTGGGCGAGTCGGGTGATCTTCACGGTTCGTGCTCCCTACGGATTCGGTCAACGTCTCGCCGGCAGCGTCGACGCGTCCCGTACAAGAGGAGTACAACCGCCCGTATAACGACCTATACGTGACCGCCAGGCAAATTTCAGGTGAACGCGGCCAACGTGCCGAAGCCGGTCGCCAGCACCAGAAGCGTGGAGAGGAGCCCCAGGAGCAAAGCCCGTCCGCCGCCGCGCAGCAGCGCGCCGAGCCGGACGGCGCAGCCGAGGCCGAACAACGCACCCGCGAGCAGGAGCGTCGACGCGGTCTTCGCGACGTCGAGCACGAACGCGGGGACCAGGCCGGTGCTCCGGACGGCGACCATCGCGAGGAAGCCGAGGACGAACAGCGGCACGAGCGGAGCGTGCGTGTCGCGGCGGCCGCGTTCGGTCGCGCCGACGAGCGCGACCACCGGGGCGAGCAGCACGACGCGGCTCAGCTTCACCACGACGGCGATCCCGACCGCGGCCGCGCCCGCGGGCCCGGCCGCCGCGACCACCTGGGCGACTTCGTGCACCGAGATCCCGGCCCAGCTGCCGGTCCGGGTCGCGTCCAAGCCGAGAGCGTGCGCGAGCAGGGGAAGCGCGGCCAAGGCGAAGCTGCCGTAGCAGGTGACGAGCGCGACGGCGGTGGCGACGTCTTCGTCGTCGCGCTCGATCACGCCTTCCACCGCGGCGATCGCCGACGCGCCGCAGATCGAGAAGCCGGTGGCGATCAGCAGGGCGAGACCGCGCGGGACCCGGACCAGCCGGGCGAGACCGAGCGTGCCGAGGAAGGTGACGGCGACCGTAAGCACGACCGCGGCCAGCGTGCCGGGGCCGAGTGCGAGCACGGTGGGGACGGCGAGCTGGAGCCCGAGCAGCACGACGCCCGCGCGCAGCAGGCGTTTCGTCAGGCGGGCGACGGCCTGGCGCTGCTCGCCGGTCAGAACCGGGGTGCTCCCGACCACGACGCCGAGCACCACCGCGACGGTGAGGGCGCCCACCACCGGCCAGGCCGAGCTGAGCGCGTACGCCGCGGCGACGCCGAGCCCGGTGATCGCGAAGCCGGAGGTCTTCGCCGTCGTCAGTGCCATACCTCGCAGCGTCGTCGCCCGCGGGCGTGCGCGGTAGCCGGCAGTCCGTGGTGAGGTCATAGACTGAAGCTATGACCGGACCGGATCTGGACTCGCTGCGTCTGCTGGTGCTCGTCGACGACCTCGGCAGCATCGGCCAGGCGGCCGGTGCTCTCGGCATCGCCCAGCCGTCGGCGAGCAAGCGTCTGTCTACTTTGGAGCGTCAGCTGGGACTGTCCCTGGTGGACCGGACCCGGCGCGGCTCGGCGCTGACACCGGACGGCCGGGTGATCGCGGGCTGGGCCCACCGCGTGCTGACCGAAGTGGACGGACTGCGCACCGGCGCGGAAGCCCTGCGCACCCAGCGTGGCGCGCAGTTGCGCGTCGCGGCGAGCATGACGCTCGCCGAGCACTTCGTGCCCGCCTGGATCGGCGAGGTCAAGCGGACCGGGCCGGACACCTACGTCGGGCTCGAGGTGGTGAACTCCGAGCAGGTCGCCGACCTGGTCGCACGCGGGCGGGTGGACCTGGGGTTCGTCGAGTCGCCGGGGCCGTGGCCGGGGCTGGCCACGCGCCGCGTCGCGGCGGACCGGCTCGTCGTGGTGGTCCCGGCGGGGCACGCCTGGGCGCGGCGCCGCCGTCCGCTGCGCGCCGGGGAACTGGCCGCGACGCCGTTGGTGGTGCGCGAGCCGGGCTCGGGAACGCGCGAGACGGTCGAGGCGGCGCTGCGCCGGGTGGGGGCGGGCCCGGTGAAGCCACTGCTGGAGCTGGGTTCGGCCTCGGCGGTGCGCAACGCGGTGATCACCGGCGCCGGGCCGGCGGTGATCAGCGAGCTCGACGTCGTGCGCGAAGTGGCCGGCCGGCGGCTGGTGCCGGTAGCGGTGGAGGGCATGGAGCTGGGCCGGGTGCTGCGCGCGGTGTGGCCGGCGGGCCGGCGCCTGACGGGCCCGGCGGCGGAACTGCTGACGCTGGCGGTGCGGTCCGGTCCTTAGCGTGCCGAAACCTTGAGACCGGCCGCTTCGGGGCTGGTCAGGTGCGCCGCCAGCGTCTTGCACGCCGACGCCAGGAGGTCGTTGTCGTCGCTCGCGCGGGTGGCCAGGGCCACCTGGCACGGCTCGATGCCGTCCAGCGGGACGATCGTCACGTCGCGCCGGAGCCGGCTGAACCGGACCCCGGCCGGGACGATCGCCACCAGCTGGCCCGCGGCGATCAGTTCGAACTTTTCCTCGAACTCCTTGACCAGCGGGCCGTCCGGGGCGCGGCGGCCGTCCGGGCGCGGGTCGATGCGCCAGAACGCGTTCCATTCCGGGTCGTCGACGCGGGGGAGCGGCTCGTCCGCGAAGTCGGCCAGCGTGACCGACTCCCGGCCGGCCAGGCGGTGGTCCGCCGACACCAGCAGCACCCGCTCTTCGGGGTAGAGCACGGTGACCCGCAGCTGGTCGGCCCGCAGCGGCAACCGCGTCACCGCGACGTCCACCCGGTGCTCCAGGAGCGCCTCCCGGGTTTCGGTCCAGCCCAGGTGGCGGGTCAGCACCTCGGCCTCCGGGTGGCGGCGGCGCAGTTCGCGCACCGCCGGCGTGACGAACAGGTTCGTCCGGTAGCCGATGGTGATGCGGCTCGGCGCGGCCGCCGCGCGGGTGCTCACCGCCGCCTGCTCGGCCGACCGCAGCAGCGCCTTGGCGCGGGGCAGGAACACTTCGCCCGCTTCGGTCAGCCGCGTGCCCTGCGGCGTGCGATCCAGCAGGCGCGCGCCGAGCTGGCCCTCGAGCCGGCGGATCTGCCGGCTCAGCGACGGCTGCGTCGTGTGCAGCGCGGCCGCCGCGCGCCCGAAGTGCCGATGCTCGGCCACGGCCGTGAAGTACCGCACCAGCCGCAGGTCCAGGTCCGCCATGACCGCAGTCTAGCTGCGGTGATGCCTGAACCGTATCGGCCGATGAGAACCAGGCTTTGGACGTTCGGGCCGCCGCGGCCCAACGATGGAACCACTGTCAGCCAGCTATGAGGAGTACGAAAATGCGGGTGTTCGTCACCGGCGCGACCGGGTTCGTCGGCAGCGCGGTCGTCCGGGAACTGCGGGAAGCGGGACACGAGGTCCTCGGCCTTTCCCGTTCGGAGGACAAGGCCGCGGCGCTCGCGGCCACCGGCGCCGAGGTCCGGCGCGGGAACTTGACCGACCTGGACGGCCTCCGCGCGGCAGCCGCCGAAGCGGACGCGGTCGTCCACACCGCCTACGTCCACGACGACTTCGCCGACCTCACGGGCGCGGCGGCGACCGACCGTGCCGCGATCGGCGCGTTCGGCGAAGCGCTCGAAGGATCCGGAAAGGCGCTGATCATCACGGCCGCGACCGGACCGGTGGCCCCGGGCCGGATGGCCACCGAAGAAGACGCGGCCGACCCGGCGTTCCCGCGATCGGCGTCGGAGGCGGCGGCGCTCGCGTTGGCCGAGCGCGGTGTGCGCGCATCGGTGCTGCGGCTGCCGCAGTCGGTGCACGGGGAGGGCGACGGGCACGGGTTCGTCCCGGCCCTGATCCGTCTCGCGCGCCAGACGGGGGTGTCGGCCTACCCGGGCGACGGCACGGGTCGCTGGGCCGCGGTGCACCGCTTCGACGCGGCGCGCCTGTACCGCTTGGCCGTCGAGGCGGCGCCCGCGGGCGTGCGGCTGCACGCGGTCGGTGACGAAGGCGTGCCGCTGAAGGCGCTCGCCGCGGTCATCGGGGAGCGCCTCGGGCTGCCGGTGCGGTCGGTGGCCGACGTCCGGGGTCACTTCGGCTGGCTCGCGCACTTCGCCGGGCCGGACGCGCCGGCGTCGAGCGTCCTGACCCAGAAGCGGCTCGGCTGGCTGCCCGAGTGGCCCGGCCTGCTCGCCGACCTGGAAGCCGGGCACTACCTCGGCTGACCTTCCTTGCCCTCGATCGAGCGGCGATATATCGTGTGAATGTCGCCGATACGACTTGGAGGGTCATCATGGAGATGAGTGCGGGCGCGGGACGGATCTTCGCGGGGTTCGGTGGGGACTTCGGGCAGGGGCGCCCGGGACGCCCCGGGCACCCGGGCGGCGGGCACGGCGGGTTCGGGCACGGCCATCCCGGGCTGGGGCGCATTGGCGCCGAGCACGGGGGGTTGGGGCATCCAGGGCATGCCGGGGCCGACCACGGTGGGTTCGGGCATGGGCACCCGGGGCTGGAGCATGTCGAGGCCGAGCATGCTGGGTTGGGGCACGGCCATCCGGGGCCGGGGCGCGTTGGGGCCGAACACGCGGGGTTCGGGCATCCAGGGCATGCCGGGCCCGACCACGGTGGGTTCGGGTACCCGGGTCCGGAGCATGAGGTGCCGGGGCAGGAGGACTGGGACGGCGGCCCGGAGCTGGCCCGAGGGTTCCCGCCGCCGCCACCCCACCCGCCGCAGCCCCCGGGCGGGCCGGGCTTTCCCGGGTTCCCGGGCGGCCCGGGCTCGTTCGGCGGCCCGGGCGGCTGGTTCGGCGGGGGCGGGCCGTTCCAGCGGGTCCGCGAGTTCCGCGGCGGCGGCCGCCCGCCGGCCCGCCCGGTGCGGCCGGCGGTGCTGGCGCTGCTGGCCGAGGAGCCGAGGCACGGCTACCAGCTGATGCAGGAGATCCGGCGTCGCACGCACGACCGCTGGCGGCCCAGCCCGGGGTCGGTGTACCCGATCCTGCAGCAGCTGGAGGACGAGGGCCTGGTCCACACGGTCGAGACGGCCGGTCGCCGGGTGGCGGAGCTGACCGAGGCGGGGCGCGAGCACGTGGCGGGCCGCGAGGAGGAGTTCGCGGCGCTGTGGGAGGAGCCGGAGGAGGAGCCGGGCGCCGACCGGTTCGCGGCGCTGTGGCACGCGCTGGGCGAGCTGTCCGGCGCGGCCGCCCAGGTGGGGTACAGCGGCAACGACGCCCAGGTCGCCGAGGTGAAGAAGATCCTCGCGGACGCGCGGCGCCGGGTATACGCGGTACTGGCCGACGCGGGCCTGGAGGACGAGGACGCCTGACGGCCGGGTCCGGCGGGCCGCCGGCGGCTCTGTATCGCTGCGCCCCGGCGGCCACCGAGCCGACCCAGTCGATCCCGCCCGGATCGGCCACCGTGCCTCCCCGGCCGACCCGGCGAGGTCCGGCCGACCCGGGCAGGTTCCGGCTGGCCCGGCGAGGTCCTGGCCGATCCGGGCAGGCCTCGCCCGGCCCACCGTGTCACCCGCCGGCCGGATCGTCCACATCGGACGGTCCGGCCGGCGGGTAGGCTCCACCCATGGAGGAGCAGGACTTCGCCGCCCACCTGACCGCGACCATGACCGGCAGCGCCCTCACCATGCTGATCGGCGTCGGCCACCGCACCGGCCTGCTCGCCGCCGCCGCGCGGGGGCCCGCCAGCAGCGCCGGGCTTGCCGACCGTGCCGGGCTGCAAGAACGGTATGTCCGCGAGTGGCTCGGCGCCATGGTCACCGGCGGGATCTTCACCTACGACGGCCGCGAGTACACCTTTCCACCTGAGCACGCCAAGTTCCTGCTCGGCGAAACCGCGGCGAACCTGATGCCGTCACTGCTGACGCTCTCCGCGTTCACCGGCATCCTCCCGGACCTGGAACGCGCCTTCGCCGAAGGCGGCGGCGTCCCGAGGGCGGCCTACGGGCCCTACCTCGAAACCCTCGGCGCCAAGACCGGCGACAGCTGGAAGCACATCTACCGCGAGCACCTCGTGGACGGCTTCTTCGGCGCCGTCCCCGGCCTCAAGGAACGGCTGACGGCGGGCGCCCGCGTGCTCGACCTCGGTTGCGGCACCGGGCACGCGATCGCCGTCGCCGCCCGGGCGTTTCCCGCCTCGCGCTTCACCGGCCTGGACATCAACGCCGGTGTCGTCGAGCAGGCGAGAGAACACCGGCTCCCGAACGCCGACTTCGCCATCGGGGATGCCGCCGAGCTGACCGCCGATCCGCCCTACGACGTCATCACCGCGTTCGACGCCGTCCACGACCAGGACCGCCCGGACGTCGTGCTGCGCCGGATCCGCCGGGCGCTCGCCCCGGACGGCCTGTTCTTCATGGTGGACACCAACTTCTCCAGTCACCTGGAGCGCAACATCGGCAACCCGCTGGCGGCCCTCACCTATTCGATCAGCCTGATGTACTGCACGACGACGTCGCTGGCCGAGGGCGGCGCCGCGCTCGGCGCGGTGTGGGGCACCGAAAAGGCGTCGGAAATGCTCGCGGACGCGGGGTTCCGGCACGTCGAAGTGCTCGGATCCCCGCGCCCGCAGAACTGCATCTACGCTTGCCGCCCGTGACTCACTGCTGGTACGGCGCCGCCGCGGCCTTGGCGGCGGTGACCAGCGCGCCCTTGTTCTTCGGCCAGAACGTGCTGTCCACGCAGGTGTAACGCGGCAGGAAGCCACCGCAGGAGCCGCTCGAACCGCCGACCTCGAACGTCACGCTGGCGACACCCAGTTCGCCGTAGGTGAAGTCGTCGGTGGTGCCGGACGTGTCGTAGCCGACGGTCTCCTCGTTGGTGCCGACGAGGTAGCCGTTGGACGCGGAGTACTTCGCGCCGAGCTTGCGGTACTGGGCGTCGTTCGGCGAGGTGGCCTGGGTGAAGCCCCACGGGATGATGATGTCGTTGCCGTAGCTGTGCAGCGTGATCATCGTGCCCTTGGCGGTCGCGGGCGCCGGGTCGTTGTTCCCGGTGCCGCGCTGGTCCGGGTAGATCGCGCGGGCCAGCTTCTCCAGCGCCTGCACCTCCGGCTCCGAACCCGCGCTCACACCCTGGTAGGTCTCCGAGCAGGCGGAGTTGGAGTCGCCGCCCCACTTGAACGTCGAGTTGCGGTTGAGGTCGACGCCGATGTTCGTGCCGCTGCAGCCGCCGCGGGAGTTGTTCGCGTTCTTGCGCTGCAGCTTCGGGGAGTTCCCGCCGGACGCGACGATGTCGACGCCGTCGGGGTTGGCGATCGGCACCACCCACACCTCGGTGGTGTCCAGAATGGACTTCGCGGTGGCGTCGGTGGCGTAGCCGTCGGCGAGGTAGTCGATCCAGCGCCAGGCGAGCTCACCGGTCGACAGCTCGCGCGCGTGGATCTGGGCCATCAGGAAGAACTTCGGCTTCGTCGACGTCGTCGACAGCGTGCAGTCGCCGGCCTGCTTCTTGGTCAGGCAGATCGCCTGGACGTCGTGGCCGCCCTGACCCTTGGTCTTCTTCCACGACTGCCCGATCGTGTACTTCGTGGCCAGGTCGGGGTGCGCCGAAGCGACCTGCGCGAGGTGGTTCTCGTGCGCGGTGACGGTCCGGTACCCACCGTAGAAGGTGTCCGCCGCCAGGCTCTCCGTCCGCGCGGGCAGTTCCTTGTAGACGGTGTCGAAGTACGCGGGCCGGTAGCCGAGCGCCCGCAGCTTCGCGGCAACGGCTTGGCCGCCGACGACGTTGACGCTGCCGCCATCCCCCTCTTCGACGTCGAATCCGGCCGCGGCCAGCGCCTGCGCCTGGGTCGCGGTGGCCGGGACGCGCCAGAACACCGGCGTGTCCGCCGCCTGCGCGGTGGCGGTGCCGCCGAGCAAGGAGGTGAGCAGGACCCCGGACGCCGCGAGGGCGAGCCGGGACAAGGACCTTGACGCCATCGGGGGATCTCCTCACGCCGCACGGATGGAGGTCCGGTCGGAACCCGTGGTCACCGTACCGGCACGCACAGTGTGTCGGCCCGGCGCAAAGGGGTCATACCCCCGAAAGTCGCGAAAACCGCTCAGCCCGCGTCACGACGATCGCCTCTCCGAAAGTCGCGAAACGCCGAAGGGCGGCACCTCCCGGGGAGGTGCCGCCCTCAGGCAAACCCGTCCGCTACTTCTTCAGGCCGTGTTCGATCGCTTCGATGATCCGCGGCCGCAGCTCGGCCGCCGAGATGATCGCGTCCACCGAGCCGACCTCGACCGCTCGCTGGATGCTGTGCACCCGGTCGAACTCCGCCGCCACCTCGCTCACCTTCTCCGCGCGGACCGCCGACTGGACCTCCGCCAGCTGGGCGCTCAGCGACGCGCGGGCCGCGCCGTCGGCGGCCGCCGCCACCTGGGCCTGCAGGTCCGTTACGCGCGGGTCGTTCGCCGTGCGGTTGTTGACGTCGCCGGCGAACACCACCGCCGCCGCCGGAGCGCCGCCCAGCACCGAGGCGAACGAGCCCTCCAGGGCCAGGACCGTCATGTTCGGGTTGAGCGCCTTGGAGAACACCACGAACGCGCCGCCGTGGTACCGCGAAATCACGCAGAACACGATCGGTCCCTCGAAGTTGACGATCGCCCGGCCGATCTCCGCGCCGTACTCCAGCTGCAGCTTGCGCAGCGACTCCGGCGAGCCGTCGAAGCCCGACAGGTTCGCCAGCACCACCAGCGGCCGGTTGCCCGACGCCGCGTTGATCGCCCGCGCCGTCTTCTTCGACGACCGCGGGAACAGCGTGCCCGCGGTGTAGGTGTCCGGCCCGTCGGTGGGCGGGAAGCCGCGGCGGGGGACCGACCGCGACTCGATGCCGACCAGGCAGACCGGGCGGCCGCCGATGTGCACGTCCTGCACCGCCGCGGTGTCCGCGTCGGCCATGCCCGCCCAGCGCTCCAGCACCGGGTGGTCCTGGTCGGACAGCGCGCGCATCACCGTGCGGATGTCGAACGGCTTCTTGCGGTCCGGGTTGTGCTCGGCCGAGAAGATCTGGCCGACCGTCGTGAAGTCGCTGCCGACGATCGCGTGGGGGAACGACGAGACGTCCCGGGTGACCGGGTCGTTCGTGCCCACCTTGCGCGGACCGGCCTCGCCCGGCACCACGTACGTGTGGTCGTAGTGCGCCATCAGCACTTCCCGCGCGGCCGGCAGGTTCGGCGCCCAGTACTGCGCCTGGCCGTTCGGGCCCATCACGCGGTCGTAGCCGCCGATGCCGAAGTTGTCCTCGGCCGACACGCCGCCGGAGAAGTCGAGTGCCTGCTTGCCGGTGAGCACCATCGCCGAGTCCGGCGTCATCACCAGGATGCCCTTGGTGTGCATGAGCATCGTGGCTTCGGCGTTCCAGTACGGCTGGGCGCCGACGTTGATCCCGTTGACCACGATGTTGATCTCGCCGCCGTCCTGGGTGAACGTGACGATCCGCTTGAGCGCCGCGGCGACCCAGTCCATGTTCTCGGTGCCCGAGGACATCGAGATCCGGGCCCCCGACGACAGCGCGAACCACTCCAGCGGCACCTGCATCCGCTCGGCCAGGTCGAGCGCCGCGATGACGCGCGAGCACTCCGGCTCCGAGAGAGCGCCGAGCGACTTCGTCGGGTCGCCGAGCAGCACGACGCGGGTGACGCCCTCGGGGTGCCGCTCGGACGGGGTGGTGACGACACCCGCGATGATCGCCGCGGTGTTCTTGCCCTTCGGCCGGTCCACCGGCACCAGGACGCCCGAAGAATCCAGGTCGTGCTCGGCGAAGGTGCCACCCGGCCCGGCGAGGAGGTCGGTCAGCTCGTACGGGTAGACGTTGCCGCGCCGCGCCGCGCGCAGCACCTTCAGGCGGTAGTCGTCGAGGGGCTTCACCGGCTCGGTCGACGGCGCCTCGACGTGCAGCCGCGCACCGTGGCCGGGGTCGAGGGCGATCCGGACGGCGAGCTCGGTCAGCTTGCCCGCGTCCGTGCGCCGCCGCGCCAGGAACTGGACCTCCTCCAGCCCGGCGCCCACCGAGGTCGGCAGGATGCGCTGGACGAGGGTGTTGAGCTCCTCGGTGGTCAGGTCGGTCGGCGGCCAGACGTACATCATGATGCGGTTCGTGTCGAACCGCTTGTTCTGCGGCCGCTGCGCCTGGATGTTGCGGATCGCGTCGAGACAGGCGGTGACCGCGTCCTCGAGCGCCGGCAGCGCGACCAGCCGCCCGTCGGCCTCGCGCAGCGGCGTCAGGTCGCGGACCTGGCCCATCGCGATCAGCCGCTCGTCGGCCGGGTTGGTCTTCGCCGCGGCCTTGAACAGGTAGATCTCCTCGTCGGCCGAGGGCAGCCGGGTGAGGTCGAACTCGCGCAGCCGCTGCAGCTGCAGGCGCTGGGCGATCTGCGGGTGCAGGCCGCGGATCAGCCTGTTCTCGGTGAAGCCGACCCCCTCGCGTTCGAAGGTGAAGTGGTGGTGCATCACCGCGCCGCCGGTGCCGGCCACGGTGACCACGATCCGGCGCACGCCGGTGGGCAGCGGGCTGTCGGCGAGCAACGCGCCGAGCTGCTCCGCGGCCGCGTCGACCTCCGGCTGGTCTTCCCAGCGCAGGTACAGGTCGGCGACCGCACCATCGGTGGCCACCTCGCCGAGCGCGCGGAGAACGCCGGGCAGCTCGGCGATGTCGACGGCGGTGGTGACCAGCGGCAGCACGCCTTCGGGGGCGTTCAGCTCGGCGGTCAGCCAGCGGTGCCCGCCGGCTTCGCGCACGGCGACCCCGGAGAGCCGGCGGTTGCCGTAGTACCGGCGGGTCAGCACTTCCAGCAGCGGCGCGTGGTCGCGGCCCGGCCGCCCGATCCGCTGCCCGATCAGCCGGACCAGCGGCTGCGAGCCGGTGATCATGGCCTGGATCCGCTCGGCGCGGTCCGGCGCGTCCGGGTGCTGGTCGAGGTAGGTCAGCTCGGTGCGGACGGCGGCGTAGACGCGGGCGCGGTTGCGGCGCAGCAGCGGCTGGGCGAACCAGCGGAAGACCACGCCGCGGGCGAGGTCGGACACCGCGGGGAAGCGCACCTGCGTGGCTTCGACCAGGTGCTCCAGGGTGAGCCCGGCGCGTTCGCTGAGCGGCTCGGCCGGCGGCGCCCCGGCCAGCCACTGCCGCAGCAGCTCCGAGACGACCGCGACGTCGGCCGCCGTCCGCTGCTGGGCCAGGAAGATCCGGAAGACCGCGGCCTCCAGCTCCGGTGTGCGCTCCAAGTCGGTGACGCCGTAGTGCGCGAGGACGCGCTTGAGCTTCGCCTGGAAGCCCTCGGTGACGCCGGCGCGTTCGACGTCGAGGCTCTGCAGGTAGCTGTGGAAGAACTCGCGCGAGCTGTGCACCGGGCTGCCCGGTTCGGTGTCGAGTTCGCCGCCCGGGGTGTTGCGGCTGAGCTCGGACAGGTCGGCGAAGACGGTGAGCAGCTCCAGTTCGCCCTCGACCGGCCGGTTGCCCAGCTCGGCCCGGGCTTCCAGGTAGGTAGCGAGGAGCCGCTTGCGCTCGGCCGGCTCGACGTCGAAGCCGAGCAGCAGGCTGCGCAGGTCGTTCAGGCCGCGTTCGACGCGCTCGGCCGCGGAGACGCCGTCCGGCACCGAAGGCAGCTCGATCTCGACGGTCTCGGACTCGTCGGCCGCCTCGTCCTCGGCGCCGTCGGCCAGCGGTTCCAGGCGCATCAGCGGCGCGCCGGTCTCGACCTGGCTGCCGACGGACACCGGGCATTCGCGGACGCGGGCGCGGAACGGCGCGCGCAGCACCGTCTCCATCTTCATGCTCTCCAGCACGAGGATCGGCGCGTTCGCCTCGACCTCGTCACCGACGGACAGCGGCGTGGCGACGACCAGCGCGGGCGCGGGGGAACGGACGACGCCGCCCTCGTCGCGGCTGATGCGGTGGGTGACGCCGTCGACCTCGACGAGGTGGATCGGGCCGTGGGTCGCCGAAACCAGCCGGAAGCGCCGCCCGTTGACCAGGATCTGGCCGCTGTGGGCGTCGAAGCGGTCGATCTCGATGTCGGCGTGGTGGACGTCGGACGCGCCGGCCGAGATCCCCACGCGGAACCGGGTCCGCCCGGCCCGGGCGACGGAGACGCGGTAGCCGACGCCCCGGAGCTTCAGGTCGAGCGGGCGGCTCTCGTGCTGCACCTGCGGGCGGCCGCCGTGCGCGGTGGCCAGCAGCCGCTGGACGGAGACCTCTTCTTCGTCCTGGTAGGCCTCGATGGCGGCCGCGGCGAGCGCGATCGCGGAGTGCCGGTGGGTGACCAGGCGGCCCTCGGCGCGGACGCGGTCGATCCAGCCGGTGTCGGCGCTGGCGTCGATCACCTCGGGCTGGTCGAGCAGGTCGAGCACGAAGCTCTTGTTGGTCGCGCCACCCTCGATGATCACCGTGGTTTCGGCCATCGCGCGGCGCAGCCGGCCGAGGGCCTCGTCGCGGTCGCGGCCGTAGGCGATGATCTTGGCGATCATCGAGTCGAAGTCGGCCGGGATGGTGTCGCCCTCGCTGACGCCGGTGTCGACGCGGATGCCGGGGCCGGCGGGCAGGGCCAGCCGCGCGATGCGGCCGGGGGAGGGGGCGAAGTCGCGGTCGGGGTCTTCGGCGTTGAGGCGGGCCTCGATGGCGTGCCCGCTCTCGGCCGGCTGATCGCCCTCGAGCTTGCCGCCGCCGGCCACGTGCAGCTGCAGCTTGACCAGGTCGGTGCCGGTGGTGATCTCGGTGATCGGGTGCTCGACCTGCAGGCGGGTGTTGACCTCGAGGAAGGCGAACAGCTTCTCGCCCGGGTGGTACAGGAATTCGACGGTGCACGCGCCGCGGTAGCCCACCGCCACCGCGAGCCGTTCCGCCGACGTCTTCAGCTCGGCCGTCTGCGGCGGCGAGAGGACCGGGGAGGCCGACTCCTCGATGATCTTCTGGTTGCGCCGCTGCACCGAGCAGTCGCGGACGCCGAGCGCCCACGCCGTCGCGCCGTCGGAGATGACCTGGACCTCGACGTGCCGGGCGCCGGTGACCAGGCGCTCCAGGAACACGACGCCGGAGCCGAACGCGCGCAGCGCTTCGGAGCTGGTGCGCTCGTAGGCGTCGGCGAGGTCCTCGCCGGAGGCGACCATGCGGATGCCGCGCCCGCCGCCGCCCGCGGTGGCCTTGAGCATCAGCGGGTAGCCGATCCGCTCGCCGGCCGCCAGCGCGTCTTCGAGCGTGGCGACTTCGCCGCGGCTCCACGGCGCCACCGGCACGCCGACCTCTTCGGCGATCAGCTTCGCGCCGATCTTGTCGCCGAGCTTGCGCATCGCGTCCGCGCTCGGTCCGACGAAGGTGACGCCGACCTTCTCGCACAGCTCCGCGAAGGCCGGGTCCTCGGCCACGAACCCCCAGCCGACCCAGGCGGCGTCGGCCTTCGTCTCGACCAGCGCCCGCTCGAGCTTGGCCAGGTCGAGGTAGGGGCGAGCCGAGGCCGGGCCCAGGTCGTAGGCCAGATCCGCCTCGCGGACGAACGTGGCGGTGCGATCGGCGTCGGTGTAGAGGGCGACCGTCTCGATCCGCGTCCCGGTTTCCGCCGACAGATCCCGGACGGCGTGGATGAGCCGCATCGCGGCCTCTCCGCGGTTGACGATGGCGACACGACTGAACACCGGCTGAGCCTCCCAAGTACCACGCGCAGAAGGCGACGTACCTGTCCTGGAACGTCGCCTGCACTTGTCTACACCCTGGTGGATGACCGGGGCCGGGACCAATGTCCGCGATGGCGCATGCCGAGGCGGCTGAGTTGTGGGAACCCCACAAAAAGCGACCCGCACCACACCGTGCGGACCCGCTTTCACGCGAGGTTCGCGACAAAGCACCCTGCGGGCGCGCGAACGGCAGGTGACGCGGGAGCGATCAGGAGGCGAGCAGGACGTCGGACTCCAGGACCTGCCCCAGCTCGCGGCGCTCGGCTTCCGACAGGGGGACGGCGGCCACGTCGCACCGGCCGTCCGGCCCCGGCGCGGTGGTGACCACCAGCACGGGCCGCCCGTCGATCTCACGCAGGGTGACGCGGCCCCCGCAGGCGAGGTCGACGGTGACGCCGGGACGCTCGCGATGCCTGCCCAGCCAGCGGCTGACGAAATCGAAGGTCATCGCGGTCTCCCTCGGTACGGCGCGCTCCCCCTGGAGCACAGGTGTCGCTGACTGATGCCCCGGATACCGCCGATCTACACCCGATCGTGCGAAACCGACGGGCCGGCACCCCCCGACGTGGTGCCGGCCCGCCCGGTTCGCGCCGGTCAGCGCAGGGGCGCCTCCAGGACGTACCGCTTCGCGAGCCCGGCACCGCAGTCGACCTCGACGGTCCGCCGGACGACCGGGGTGCCGTCGTCGCCGCGCAGCGCGTAACCGACCGCCGTCGAGTCCGGGATCGTGCGGATCTCGGCGGGCACGCGGCCGCCGGCCGAAAGCCGGCGCAGCAGCCGCTGCAGCGGCGCGTCGAGTGCTTCGTCCACAGTGGACGGATCGCGGGTGGCCGCGCCGGCCGAGGGCGGCGCGGTGGGCGCGCCTTCGGTCAGCCGCTCGACCTCGCGGGTGGCGTCGACGATCGTCGTCACCGTGCCGCCGCCGTCGATGCCGACCCGCACCTCGCCGAGGCCCGGCGTGACGACCGGGTGGCCGTCGACCAGCTGCGTGAACACCACGTGCGTCTCGCGCACCCGCGGGTCGGCGACGTCGTCGGCGGTGCCGCCGGCGTGGTACTGGTGGCGCACCTTGTCGGCGACCAGGTCGACGCGGTCGGCCAGGCCGAACGTCTCGATGGCGTCCTGGGCGATCCGGACGGCTTCGTCCGCGCTCGGCGCGTCCCGGCCGGTGCCGTCGGCGTCGGCGAAGGTGATCTCGCGGACGCCGCGGTGGTCGACGCTCAGCCGCGGGCCGCCCTGGCCGTCGCCCAGCACGACGCCGTGCGGGCCCATCGCGTCGTCCGGCACCCCGCCGCCGAGCCGGACGCCGTAGTGGCCGGCCAGCTCGGCCAGCCGCACGGCCGAAAGCCGCGGCGGCGCGAACCGGGCGGTCCGCGCCGAGCCCGGCAGCTCCAGCTCCGGCGCCCGGATGCTCTTGGCGGCGTCGTACCAGGTCCACCACCACCAGTTCTTCGACGCGGCGGCGCTCGAGAAGGACCCTTCGTTCCACAGCCGGTCCTGCGCCTCGGCCTGCGTCGCCCCGCACGCGACGACCGAGGGCGCCTGGTGGTGGTCGATGTCCCAGGACGCGTCCAGCCACGCCTTGCCGAACTTGTGGCCGTTGCCGTTCCACTTGCTGAAGAAATAGGCGCCGTAGTTCGGGCTGTCGACGCTGGTCGTCTCGAAGCCGAAGATCATCCGCAGGCCGAGGTTGGCCGTGTCCCACGTGCGGATCGGGCTGTTGCCGTCGCCGATGCGCAGCGAGAGGCAGGTGGAGAAGAACAGGTAGCGCGCGACTTCGTTGCCCAGCCGCATGTCGGCCGAGCTCGCCCAGGCCGACCCGCCCCAGGTGCCGCCCATGGGCATCCAGAAGACGCCGTTCCCGTCCATGGTCCCGTGCCCGGAGTGGTACTCGGCGACGCAGGCGTCGAAGCCGTAGGTGCCCTGCCAGTCGTCGTACTGCTCGCCGTAGATCCACGACAGCACGCCGCCGTCGGTGTACCAGTAGTTCGGTGCGGCGAACTGCTTGACGTAATTGTAGAAACCGCCCGCGTCCTCGTGGGTGTAGGAAAGGTCGTTCATCCCGGGCGGGAAGTCCTCGATGGAGCAGACGCCGTACCGGTTCGCGCCCCGATCGGCGGCGACGCCGGTCCCGGAGCCGAACGGATCGGCCGAGGTCAGCACCCGTGCGCCGGCGGCCGCGCCCGGTGGCGCGGTGACCGCGCCGTTCTTCAGCAGTGCCATGATTCCTCCCCGTGGGTGGCAGAATGCAGCGATCGGACGGTAGTCGTCACCGCGGTGAAAACATTCGGATACATCTTTTTGCCACACCTTCAGCGCAATTTTTTCAGCGCTGCACCGATTCCGTGGAGTATTTTTGCGCGGAGCCCGGATCCGGTCGGCCCGCACCGGCCACAGTGGACATCACCGCTACGGGCAGGGCCGGGTTGGCCGCGGCGGCGGTGCCGACCCGCTCGTCGGAGTGGCCCAGAAGATCCACAATGGACTCCGCGGGCAGGCCCGGGTGCCGGGCGAGCGCGCGCAGGGCGCGGACCGGCGCGCCGGGGAGCAGCGCGCGGGCCAGGCCGGCCGGGCAGTGCGGGTGCGCCGCGATCCGGGCGGCGACCGTCGCGCCGTGGCGGGCGAGGGTCCGCAGCTGCGCCGGGCTCAGGCCGGGGTTCGCCGCGACGGCTCGCGCGACACCGGCGTCCGGGTCTTCGGCGAACCGGGCGACGAGGTCGGCCGGCAGGTCCGGGCGGGCCGCCGCGAGCCGTCTGACCTGAGCCGCGGCGGAACCGGCGAGCGTCCGCAGCTCGGCTTCGGTGGCGGTGGCGACGCGCGGCACGAGCGCTCGCCCGACCTTGGTCTCGAGCGCCAGCTCCGCCAGCAGCCCGAGCGGGACGCGCGGGTTCCGCGCGGCCGCCTGCCGGATCTCCCGGCTGCGATCGCGGGCGAGCAGCGGCGGCAGGAACGCGACGGCGGCGGGGTTGCTCGCGAGGTCCCAGCGGACGCCCGGCAATGCGTCCTCGGCGAGTCTCGCGTAGACGTCGCCGGCGAGGTCGGTGCGGGACGCCATCCGCCAGCGAACCAGCTCGGGCGCGTCGGCGGGGAGGATTTCCGGTGGGGTGGCCGGGTTTCCGGCCAGGGTGGCGAGCAGGTCGATGGGCGCCGCCCCCGGTTTCCATGCTACCGGCGACCACCGACAGGATTCGGCTTCGCCCGCGATGCGGCGCAGGAGGTCCGCGGGTGACTGTTCGTTGGCGGCCAAAGCCAAGCGGACGTCCCAGCGGTGATCCGCGGCCAGCCGTGCGGTCGGTCGCTGGCAGCGCGCCGCCGAGGTGACGACGTCGAGGTCCGGGTCCGCGGCCAGGAGGTCGACGACCGGCTCGGGGAGCGGGCACCGGGTGCTCAGCTCGGCGCGGATCACCGGGTCGGGGTCGCGGGCCAGCCGGTCGAACCAGGCCGGGTCCGCGTCCGGGTGCTCCAGCACCGCCAGCCCGCGCCAGGGATCGCCGGACGGGACGTCGGCCGGGGTGAGCAGGCCACTGTCGAGCAACGGGTACCACACGCCCGCGCCGCAGCGGGCCGCGAGCACCCCGGCGTGGTCCCGGGTGAGGTCCCCGCGGGCGGCGAGGGCCGGCCCCACTTCGTCGTCGGCGGTCGCGACCAGGTGGTCGAGCAGGGGAGCGGGCAGGGCGGGGTTGGCGGCCAGGCCGCGCCGCAACGGGGTCATCGTCTTCTCCGAACGCTCCGCCCGGTGCGGAACAGCGCAGGATCGCGGAAGTCCCGCGGCGCCGCAACCGGTTTGGTGGCCAGAATGGCGGGATGAAACTGGAGCAGGTGGCGTCGGCCGCGCGGCGGATCTTTTCGGCCCGGCTCGTCTACGGCGATCCGGTCGAGCGGGACGGCGTCGTCGTCATCCCCGCCGCGGCCGTCTACGGCGGCGGCGGTGGTGGCGGCGGCGGAGACGACGCACCGGCCGGGCGGGAGGGCGCCGGCTTCGGGGTGATCGCCCGGCCCGCCGGCGCCTTCGTCGTCCGCGACGGCGCGGTCACCTGGGTTCCCGCCGTCGATGTCACGCGGCTCGGGCTGGCCGCCGCCGTCACCGTCGTCGCCCTCGCGAAGATCCTGGCGAAGCGCGCCGAGCCCTGACCGGGGTCCGGCGAAAGTTCACCGCCGGTTGGTGTCCGAGCCGGCCTGGTGCGCCTAGCGTCGGGTGCGGAGGTGCGCATGAATCCTGGGGACTTCGGCCGGCGGACGCTGCTGCGGGCCGGTGGGGCGGCGGCGGCCGCGGGGATGCTGCCCGGCGTGGCGTTCGCCGATCAGCCGGGCGGCTCGGGCAGCCGGACCCGGACCGTCACCGGCACGCTGAAACCGGACGTGCCGGACTGGTACTACCTGCCCGTCGACGTCCCGCGCGGGGTGCGGCAGATCGACGTCGTGTACTCCTACGACCGGCCGCCCGTGCCGGCCGGCACCCGCGGGAACGCCTGCGACATCGGCATCTTCGGCCCCGAAGGCCACGACCTCGGCAACGCGCGCGGCTTCCGCGGCTGGTCCGGCGGATTCCGCGACCGGTTCTCGATCAGCGCGTCCGAAGCCACCCCCGGCTACCTCGCCGGCCCGATCAGGCCCGGCCGGTGGCACGTCATCCTCGGCCCGTACACCGTGGCGCCGCAGGGGCTGAACTACCGGGTGGACGTCACGCTCACCTTCGGCCCGGACGGCACCCCGGTCAAGCCGAACCCGGCGCCGGAGACCGCGCCCGCCCGCGAACGCGGCCGCGCCTGGTACCGCGGTGACAGCCACCTGCACACGGTCCACTCCGACGGCCGCCGCACGCCGGAGCAGCTCGTCGCCGACGCCCGGGCCGCCGGGCTCGACTTCATCGTCTCCACCGACCACAACACCTCCAGCTCGCAGCTGGTCTGGGGCGACCACGCCACCGACGACCTGCTGATCCTCAACGGCGAAGAGGTGACGACCCGGTCCGGGCACTGGCCCGCGATCGGCCTGCCCGCCGGCACCTGGATCGACTGGCGCTACCGCGCGGCCGACCCGCGGGACTTCCGGCGCTTCACCGACCAGGTGCACCGGGCCGGCGGCCTGGTCACCGCGGCGCACCCGTTCGCCAACTGCTTCGGCTGCACCTACGAATTCGCCTACGACATCGCCGACCTCGTCGAGGTGTGGAACGGCCCCTGGACGCAGGACGACGAGGCGAGCGTCATCCACTGGGACGGGCTCCTGCGCGGCGGCCGCTTCATCCCGGCGATCGGCGACTCCGACGCGCACAACCCGGACCAGCGCGTGGCCCTGCCGCACACCGTCGTGCTCGCCGGCCGGCTGCGCCGCCAGGAACTCCTGGCCGGGCTGGCGGCCGGGCGTTCGTGGCTGGCGGAATCGGCGTCGGTGCAGCTGGACTTCACCGTCTCGGGCGGCGGCGCGAGCGCGGGCATCGGCGAGCGGCTCGCCGCGGGCACCGGGACACCGGTGACGGTCAAGGCGGTCGTTGCCGGCGTGCCGGGGACGACGGTGACGTTCCTCGACCAGCTCGGCCCGGAGCACACCGAGCCGATCGACGACTCCGGCGCGGCCACCGTCACCTGGACGACGTACCCGCGCTACAGCCGCTGGGTGCGGGTCGAGGTCCGTCGCCCGTCCGGCGGCCCGAACACCACGGTGCCGAACGCCATGGTGGCGATGTCCAACCCGATCTTCCTCGGCGCCGCCCACTGAACCCCGCCCGGCGCACCGCGTCCTCCTATTGGGCAGACTGGTGCGAACGGGTGAAGGGGAGGCAGGGTGCGCGGTTGTGGCCTGAAGCTGGCCATGGTCCTGGTGGCGGTCGTCGTGCTGGCCGCCGGGATCATCGTGGTGGTGGCGTACACGCGCGGTGAGATCCGGACGCCGGGGTGCACGGTGGGGCGGCCGGGGGACAAGGCGTCCAGCTCCACGTTCACCCCGGAGCAGATGAACAACGCGGCGACGATCGCGGCGGTCGGCACCAAGCTCGGGCTGCCCGCCCACGCGGCGACGGTCGCGCTGGCAACGGCGTTGCAGGAGTCGAAGCTGCGCAACCTCGAGGGCGGTGACCGCGACTCGGTCGGGCTGTTCCAGCAGCGGCCCAGCCAGGGCTGGGGCACGATCGCCCAGCTGCGCGACCCGGTCTACGCGGCGACGGAGTTCTACGAGAAGCTCGAGAAGCTGTCGAACTGGGAGGCGCTGCCGATCACCGAGGCCGCGCAGGCGGTCCAGCGGTCGGGTGCCCCGGACGCGTACGCGCAGTGGGAGGCGCAGTCCCGCACCATGGCGGCGGCGTTCAACGGCCAGTTCCCGGCCGCGCTGACCTGCCGCAACCTGACCCTGGCGGCGCCCGCGGACGTCGCCGCGACGGCGACGGCGGAGCTGGGCACGGCCACCCTCAGCGGCCCTCACCCGGCGGCCCAGGGCTGGACGTACGCGACCTGGCTGGTCGGCCGCGCGGAGGCGCTGGGCGTGGACAAGGTGAGCTTCGCGGGCCAGACGTGGACGGCGGAATCGGGCGCCTGGACCCAGGACCCGGCGGCGGGCCAGGACCTTTCCCTGCACCAGACCGCGGCGGCCCAGGTCAGCGAGTAGCCGGGGCGGCCCAACCGGCCAAGCGGCTAGTGTCGCGCGTCGCAAGTTGTGTGACGTCCGGGAAGAGCGCCCCAATGTGGCCTTCGGTGCGTTGAACGCACCGAAGGCCACATTGGGTGCGTTCAACGCAACCAAGGCCACATTGGGGCGCTCGGGGACCGGGCCGCTGTCACTGAACTTCGGACGCGCGACACTAGGCGGCTCAAGCGGCCGAGCGGCTCAAGCGGCCCGAGGGCCCAAGGGGCCAAGCGGCCCGACCGGCCCAACCGGGCCAGGCGGCCCGACCGGCCCACGTGGCCGAGCGGCTCAAGCGGCCTGAGCGGCCTGAGCGGCCCAAGGGGCCAAGCGGCCCGACCGGCCCGACCGGGCCAAGCGGCCCAACCGGGCCAGGCGGCCCGAGCGGCCCACGTGGCCGAGCGGCTCAAGCGGCCGAGCGGGCCAGGCGGCCCGGGCGCCCCGAGCAGCCCAGGCAGCTCAAGCGGCCGAGGCGGCCCGAGGGGTCGAGCGGCCCGAGCTGCCCACGCGGCCGAGCGGCTCAACCGGCCAAGCGGGCCAAGCGGCCAAACCAGCCCGAGCGAGCCAGGCGGCTCGAGCGGCCCAGGCGCCTGAGCGGGCCAGGCTGCCCAGGTGGTCGAAGCGGCCCGAGCCAGGCGGCCCGAGCGCCTGAGCGGCCCAGGCGGTCCAGGCGGTCCAGGGGGCCCAAGTGGCCGAAGCGGCCCGAGGGAGCCAGGCGCCCGAGCGGCCAAGCGGCCAAGGCGGCCTCGGGGCGCTCGGCGTCAGCGAGTCGCGGCGGCCCAGCGGACCGCCGGGCCCATTGCCCAGCCCGCGCCCGCGAACACCGCCCCCAGCACGAGCCACCCCGCGATGCCCCCGCCGACCACCACCGTGCTCAGCAGGACCGGGCCGACCGCGCGGGCCACGGACGTCCCGGTGCCGAAGAAGCCCTGGTACTCGCCCTGCTTGTCCGCCGGCGCCAGCGCGAAGCCGATCTCCCACGAGCCCGCCGACTGGAGCAGCTCGCCGAGCACCTGCACCAGCGCCCCCGCGACGAGCACCGCGAACGCCACCGCCGGGGACGTCCCCAGTGCCGACAGCGCGAACGCCACGCACGAAGCCAGGAGCACCACGCCCGACCGGCGCACCATCCGCGACGCCGACCCGAGCGAGGACAGCCGCCCCGCCACGCGGACCTGCAGGACCACCACCACGATCGTGTTGAGCACGAACAGCGCCGACACCGTCCAGCCCGGCGCCGCGGTGTGGTCGACGATCCACAGCGGGATCGCAACGCTCAGCAGCGGCATGCGCAGCAGCAGGATCGCGTTGAGCAGCGTCACCAGCGCGTACGGCCGGTCGCGCAGCACGGCGGACTTCGGTGCTCCCGGGCGCCCCGAAGAGCGCGGGGCCGCCGGGAGCCGGTGCAGCAGCGCCGCCGTCACCGCGAAGGCCGCCGCGTCGAGGACGAACACCGTCAAGTACGCCGAGGCCGTGTCGGCCGAGAGGGCGAGGCCGCCCAGGCCGGCGCCGACGGCGAGCCCGGCGTTGCCCGCGGACTGCAGGTGGGCCCGGATGCGCGTCCGCCGCTCCGGATCGGCCAGCGCGGCCAGCAGCGCCTGGCGGACCGCGGCCAGCCCGGTCTGGCAGCTGCCGTAGAGGCACGCGGCCAGCACGAACAGCACCGGCGAGCGCACGACGAGGAACGCCAGGATCGACGTGCCCGTCGCCAGCGCCAGCAGCATCGCCGCGCCGCGGGCGCCGTGGCGGTCGGCGAGGCGCCCGAGCGGCACCCCCGCGACCGAGCCCACCGCCCAGCCGAGCGTGAGCCCGAGTCCCACCTGCGCCGGCGTGAGCCCGGCGATCCGCGTGAAGAACAGCGCCGAGCAGGTCAGGAACGCGCCGTCGCCGAGCGAGCCGGCCAGCTGGGCGGCGGCGAGCAGACGGCCGGGGCGCCGGGTCTTCGGACGTTCGAGGAGCGCTGTCATGGGAAGAACGGTAGAGCGGTCTTTGGCCTGATCCCAGATCCAATTCCGACCAACCGGATTGGGCCAATGTAGCCTCGCCGGATGGACTTCCACGTCAGCCTGGCCGGCCGCGGCGACCTCAGCGTCCGCATCTACCGCCAGCTGCGCGACGCCGTCCTGGACGGCAGGCTGCGCGCGGGGGAGCGGCTGCCGCCGACCCGGGAGCTCGCGCGGCGCCTGGCCGTCTCGCGCAACACCGTCGCGGTCGCCTACGACCGCCTCACCGCCGACGGTTTCCTCACCGGCCGCGTCGGCGCCGGAACATACGTCAGCGGGGAACTCCCGACGCCGAAACCGCGCACCGCGCCGTCGGAAAAGGGGCCGCAGCCGAAGGCGGTGTGGCGGTCGCTGCCGGCCCCGGCCGCCGTGGCTCCCGCCCCGGTGTTCGACTTCCGCGTGGGCATCCCCGACGCCACGCTGTTCCCGCTGGACACCTGGCGCCGCCTGCTCGCGCGGGAACTGCGGGACACCGCCGGGTTCGCGCACTACGCCGAACCCGGCGGCCACCCCGGCCTGCGCGCGGCGATCGCCCGGCACGTCGGCGTCTCGCGCTCGGTCCGCGCCGGCGCCGACGACGTGCTCGTCACCCAAGGCGCGCAGCAGGCCCTGGATCTGCTCTGCCGCGTGCTGCTCGAACCCGGCGACCGCGTCGCCATCGAGGAGCCCGGTTACCGGATGGCGAAGCAGCTGTTCGCCTCGCACGGCGCCGACGTCGTCGGCGTGCCGGTGGACGGCGAAGGGCTCGACGTCGCCGCGCTGCCGCCGCGCACGAAACTGGTCTACGTCACGCCGTCGCACCAGTTCCCGCTCGGCACGCCGATGTCCCTCGCCCGCCGCACGGCGCTGCTGGCGTGGGCGGCGCGCGCCGGCGCGGTCGTCGTCGAGGACGACTACGACAGCGAGTTCCGGTTCTCCGACCGGCCCCTGGAACCGTTGCAGAGCCTGGACCGCGACGGCCGCGTGGCCTACGTCGGCTCGTTCTCGAAGACGCTGCTTCCCATGCTGCGCCTGGGTTTCCTGGTCGCCCCGGCCTCACTGCGCGACGCGCTGCACCACGCCCGGCAGCTGTCGGGCTGGCACGGCGACCTGCCCGCGCAGGCCGCGCTGGCCGGGTTCATCGACGAAGGCCTGTTCGCCCGGCACCTCCGCCGCGCGACGAAGGTCTACGCGGAGCGCCACGAGCGCATCACCGCGACCCTGGAGCGGGTTTTCGCGGGCCGGCTCAGCCCGGTGCCGTCGGCGGCGGGCCTGCACCTGTGCGCCCTGGCCGAGGACGGCACGGACCTGGAGCCGATCGTGGCCCGCGCGGCCGCGGCCGGGGCGGCGATCCAGACGCTTTCCGACCTGTGCGGCGGTTTCCCGCGCCAAGGCGTGGTCCTCGGCTACGGCTCGATCCCGCCGGCCGGGATCGACGCCGGGCTCGCGGTGCTGGACGAGGCCTGGGGCTCGGTGTAGTGGTCCGTGCGCCGCCGGGTGGCGATCAGCAAACCGCCGGCGCTCGTCAGTGCCGCCGTGGCCAGGATCAGCAGCCAGCCCCGCCGGAAGTCCGCCAGGTCCGGCGTCCCGGCGAAGACGGCGACCAGCACCGCCGTGCCCAGGACCGTGCCGATCTGCCGGGCCGTGTTCACCATCGAGGAGCCCGCGCCCCAGCGGGGCGGCGGCAGGACCGTGCCCACCACGCCCGAAAGGCTCGGCAGGATCAGCCCGACGCCGAGGCCGGTCAGCAGCTGGCCCGGCAGCATCGACGCGACGTAGCCGGGCACCGATCCCATGTTCAGCACCCAGATCAGCACGCCGGCTCCGAACGCGACGCCGCCGAGGGCGACCACCGGGCCCGGCCCGAAGCGGTGCACGAACCGGCCGCCGAGGATCGACACCGGCACCACCACCAGCGGGCCCGGCGCCAGGGACAGCCCGGCCACCAGGATCGAGTCGTGCCAAATCGACGTCAGGAACAGCACGTTGCCGAACAGCATCGCCGCGAACCCGGCGGCGAACACGCCGGTGGTCAGGCAGGCCAGCCACAACGTCGGGACGCGCAGGGCCGGCAGGTCCAGCACCGGCACCGGATGCCGCGCCGAGCGCAGCGGGACCCAGGCCAGCGCGACGGCGGCCACCGCGAACGCCAGCAGCACCGGTGGCGCGCCCCAGCCGCGGCCGGGCGCCTCGACCAGCGCGTACGCCGATGCGCCGACGCCCACCAGCAGCCCGGCGGCGCCGAGGACGTCCGGGACACCGGTGGCGGTGTCCCGCGACTCGCGCAGCACCCGCGGCCCGGCCAGCAGGGTCGCCGCGCAGATCGGCAGGTTGACCAGGAACACCCAGCGCCAGGACGCCTCGACGAGCAGGCCGCCGACCGGCGGGCCGAGGGCCGCGGCCGCCGCGCCCACCGACGCCCAGACCCCGACCGCCATCGGCCGCCGGTGCGGCGGGAACGCCGTCAGCAGCAGCGCCAGCGATGTCGGCATGACGAGCGCGGCGCCGATCGCCTGCACCGCGCGGAAGGCGATCAGCACGGGGATCGACGGCGCGGCCGCGCAGGCCGCCGAAGCGAGGGTGAACACCGCCACGCCGGCGAGGAACAACCGGCGGCGGCCGTAGCGGTCGGCCAGCCGCCCGGCCGGGGCGAGGCAGGCGGCGAACAGCACCGTGTAGCCGTTGAGCACCCACGACAGCGTCGCCAGGTCGTCGCCGGGGAACGCGGCCCGGATGCCGGGGAAGGCGATCGTGACGATGAAGGTGTCCAGGCTCGCGAGGAACGCGGCCGTCGAGACGACGAGCAGCACGAGGCCGGGCTTCGGCGCGCTGGGGGGCATGGTCCTCCTAGGTTCGAAAAAGCAACCTAGCTGGACAGAGTGGGTCCTAACAAGAGACCCGCCTGTTCGGAGCGACTCAGGTCACCTGGCGGGCCCGCCGGGCCCGGGTTTGCAGCGCCGCGAGGGTGTGCTCGATCGACCGGACGTTGTACCCCGGCCGGTCGGCGCGGCCGGTGACGCGCGGCCCCATGAACTTCCGCACCACCCAGCTGCCGATCCGGTACCAGTTCTCGGTGACCACGCAGCCGTCGGCGGCCGGCGTCAGCACGTACTCCCACCGCGAAACCCGCGAGCCGAGCGGCGTGCGCACGTCGAAGGCGAACCGGCGGCCGGGCTCGAACGCGACCACCCGCACCCGCGTCCACCACTGCAGCTCGCCGTTGCGGTTGCGGCCGCGGAACCGCGCGCCGAGCGCCGGGCCGGTGCCGTCCAGCCAGCGGCCGCCGACGTTCTCCGGGCTCAGCTCGCCCATCCGCGGCAGGTCGGTGACCCACGCCCACACCGTGTCCGGGTCGGCGGAGACGGGCACACTGCGCGAAATCGTCGGTTCCACGCCCCGACGGTGACAGCGGCCGCCGCCGCCGGGCAAGGCGCCGGAGTGGACTCCGCAGCCGAGAAGAGGCCGCTGCCGGAAAACCGGGCCGCCGGATCGGGTTGCCGACCCGCCGTTGTGGGTACTTGGCGCGCGGAGGAGTCCCTCGAAACGGACGGGGCGGTGGTCAGCGTGATTCCGATCGAAGTGGTGGGAATGGCCGTTCCCGTGCCCGGTGAGGCGCCGCTGATGCTGCTGCGCGAGCCGGAGGGCGCGCGCCGCTGGCTGGCGATCATGATCGGGTACGGCGAGGCGGAGGCCCTCGTGCGCGCCCGGGAACAGATCGCGCAGCCGCGCCCGGGCACCATCGAGCTGCTCGGCGACGTGCTCGCCGCGTTCGGCCAGGGCCTCGCCGCGGTCGAGCTGACCGAGGTGCGGGACGGCATCTTCTACGCCGACCTCGTGCTCGCCTCGGGCACCCGCGTCTCGGCTCGCCCGAGCGACGCGGTCGCGCTCGGCCTCCGCCAGGGCGCGCCCATCCGCGTCGCCGAAGAGGTGCTGGACGTCGCTTCCGTGCAGCTCGAGGTCGAACAGGAAGCCGAAGGGCCGGCCGCCGACGTGCTGGACGCCGAAGCCGAGGTGGCCCGGTTCCGCGCCGAGCTCGACGGCCTGCGGCCGGAGGACTTCGACGACCTGTAGGAAGATTTCTCCCGCCGGCGATGAATTCCGGCCTCGGCACCGGTACACCTGCCGGAAACCGTCCGGACGGGAGAACGATGCAGGACTTCGCGACGCGCACGGAACCGCACCGGCGTGAGCTGCTGGCGCACTGCTACCGCATGCTCGGCTCGCTCCACGAGGCCGAGGACCTGGTGCAGGAGACGCTGGTCCGCGCGTGGAAGGCGTGGGCGGGCTACGACCCCGCCCGCGCCTCGGTGCGCACCTGGCTTTACCGCATCGCCACCAACGCCTGCCTCACCGCTCTCGAAGGACGGGCCCGGCGGCCGCTGCCGTCCGGGCTCGGCGGCCCGGGCGACGACCCGGGCGCCCCGCTGACGCCGTCGTTCGAAATCCCCTGGCTGCAGCCGTTCCCGGACGCCCGCCTCGACGACCCCGGGCTGCGCCTGGCCCGCCGCGGCACGCTCCGGCTGGCGCTGCTCGCGGCGATGCAGACCCTCCCGCCGAAGCAGCGCGCGGTGCTGATCCTGCGGGACGTCCTGGAGTTCAGCGCGGCGGAAGTGGCCGGGTTCCTCGACACGACCCCGGCCGCGGTCAACAGCGCCCTGCAGCGCGCCCGCGCGGGGCTGGGCGGGCTGTCGGCCGACGAGGTGCCCGAGCCGGACGACACCGCGGTCGAAGCGGTCGTGGACCGCTACCTGCGCGCGTTCGAACGCGCCGACGTCGCCGGGCTCGTCGAGCTGCTCACCGACGACGTCGTGATGGAGATGCCGCCGGTGCCGCTGTGGTTCCGGGGCCGCGGCGACTACGGCCGGTTCCTGGAACGGATGTACGGGATGCGGGGCACGGAGTGGCGCATGACCCGCACGGCCGCCAACGGACGGCCCGCGCTCGTGGCCTACTGCCGCGACGACGCCGGGGTGTTCCGGCTGCACACGCTGCAGGTGCTCACCGTGCGAGGCGGGCGGGTCGCGCACAACGTCGTGTTCGCCGATGCGGACGTCCTGGCGCTGTTCGACCTCCCGGCGACTCAGCCGGCGGCGCGCGCTTCCGACGGACGGCCGTAGGCGCCGCCGTCGTTGCTGCGCTGCAGGAGGCCGTCGTCGACGAGGTAGCGGCGGAGTGTCGCGTGGTCGTCGTGGATCATCGAGAGCTTCTCGCGGACGTCCTGCTCGCTGTAGAGCCGGCCGGGTTCGAAGCGCTCGGCGAGGTACGCCAGCAGCAGCTGCCGCCGCCGGCCCGAATGCGGGATCGAGACGAGCCGTCCGTGGCGGAAGAGCGCGTCGAGCGGATCGACCGGGGCCTTGGCGAGCGCGTCGCGGAACACCGGCGGCACGGCCCGGTAGCGGCCCTCGGTCACGGTGACGAGTCCCGCGTCGACGAGCCGCTTCGCGAGCTTGGCGGTGGCTTGGCTCGCCTCGAGCCCGTCGGGGGCGGTGCAGATGCGGGCGAAGAGCTGGAGCCGGTCCGGGTCCGCGAGGGCGGAGACCAGCGCTTCCGGGGAGGCCATGGTCAGCGACCGTACCCGCGCTCGCCCCGGGGGTGAACCGGGTTTCGGCGCACCGGTAGGTTGCGCTGCGTGCCTCGTCCGACCGCGCCGGCGACCGTGCCCGAGGCCGTGCTGCGCACGTCGATCGTGGCGTGCCTGTTCGCCCGCGCCGATGACGACCGGCCCCTGTTCACCCACCAGGACCACGTTCGCGGCGTGGAGCACACGTTGACGTGGGCGGAGTTCGCCGCCCGGGTCCGGGTGGTGGCCGGCGAGCTGCGCCGGGTGGCCGGGCCGGGCGAGCGCGTCGCCATCCTCGCGGGCCAGGAGCTGGCCTACCCGCTGGCGTTCTTCGGCGCGCTGGCCGCCGGCCTGATCGCCGTCCCGCTGATGGCGCCGTCGAGTCCCGCGCAGGCCGGGCGGCTCGCCGGGGTCCTCGCCGACAGCGGCGCGCGGGTGTGGCTGACGTCGTCGGCCGCGGCGCCGGGACTGCCCGCGCACGAGAGCGTCGTGGTGGTCGACGAGCTCACCGGGCCCGGCGCCGATCCGGTGCCGGTGCCGCCGGACAGCCCGGCCTACCTGCAGTACACGTCCGGCTCGACGCGCGAGCCGGCCGGCGCGGTGATCCCGCACCGCGCGATCGTCGCCGCCTGCTGGCAGGGCAGTCTCGCCTACGCCGTCGACGAGGGCACCACCTGCGCCGGCTGGATCCCGTTCTTCCACGACATGGGCCTGATCCAGCTGCTGTGCCTGCCCGTCTTCTCCGGCGGGCGATCGGTGTTCATGGCGCCGGCCGAGTTCGTGCACCGGCCGGCGCGCTGGCTGCGGCAGCTCGCCGGGTACCCCGCGGTGTTCACCGCCGCGCCGAACTTCGCCTACGACCTCGCCGCCGAGGCCGGCGCCGTCGAGGACCTCGACCTGTCGGACGTCCGGGTCGCGCTGAACGGCAGCGAACCCGTCCGGCCGGCCACGATCGAGCGCTTCCACGAGGTGTTCGGGCCGCGCGGCTTCCGGCGGGAGGCGCACCGGCCGTCGTACGGGCTCGCCGAAGCCACCGTGTACGTCGCGAGCGCGGGCGAGGAGGGGCCGCGTGGCGCCGTGTTCGACCGCGAAGCCCTCGCGCAGGGCCGGGCCGTCGAAACCGACGGAGGGCAGGAACTCGTGTCCGTCGGCCGTCCCGTCGGGCAGCTCGTCCGGATCGTCCGGGACGGCCGGGAACAGCCCGAAGGCCTGGTCGGCGAGATCTGGGTGCACGGCCCGAACGTCGCGACCGGGTACTGGGGCCGCGGCGACGCCGCGGCGTTCGGTGCCGAGCTCGGCGGCCTCGCCGGCTGGCTGCGCACCGGCGACCTCGGTGTCGTGCACCGCGGCGATCTGTACGTCACCGGACGGCTCAAGGACCTCATCGTCATCGACGGCCGCAACTTCCACCCGCAGGACATCGAAGCGGCGGCCGCGGAGGCCCACCCCGCGATCCGCCGCGACCGCGTCGCCGCGTTCGGCGTCGCCGACTCCGGCGGCGAGGGCGCGGTGGTGGTGGCGGAGCGGGTGCGCGGCGCCGACGCCGACGACCGGGAGGTGACCCGGGCGGTGCTGCGCGCGGTGTCGCGCGAACACGGTCTCACGCTGCGCGCGGTACGTCTGGTCCCTTCCGGTGGACTTCCGCGCACATCGAGCGGCAAGGTCGCCCGGTCGGCCGCGAAAGCACGTTATGGTGGCGACCGTGGGTGATCACCGCGCCGAGGTCACGAAGGTCGTCTGCGACACCTTCCGGCTCGACCCGGCTCTCGTCGAGCCCGACGCGCCCCTGGAGGAGCTGGGCATCGACTCGAAGGGGCGGATCAAGCTGCTGGCGGCGCTGGAGATCTATTACGGGGTGACGATCGACCTGGACCGGCTCGACCGGTTCACCGACGTCGGGTCCGTGGCCGGCGTGCTCGCGGAAGCACTGGGAACTCGAGGATCTTCAGGAGAGGCGCTGAAATGAGCGGCGGGGGGTACACCGCGACGACCGAAGCGTTGTCGGCGGCGTCCAAGACCATCGGCGACCTGGCGGAAAACCTGCTGGACGACAACCCGGACCTGCAGACGCCGCAGGTGACGGCGGAGAAGTTCGGCCGGGCGCACGGCGCCCACGCGACCAAGTACACCGCCGGCGCCCAGGCGTTGTGGGCCGCGGTTTCCGGCTACAGCAGCACCCTCGGCTCGTTCGGCACGAACCTCGGCACCGCCGGCTCGAGCTACGGCGCCAACGAAGACAACCAGGCGGGCGCGATCACGAACGCCGGGGGCTCGCTCTGATGGCCGAGAAGAAGAAGTGGTCCGACGTCAAGGCGCTGCTCGACGACCCGAGCGTGCCCGCCGGGCAGAAGAGCGCGCTGATCAGCAGCTGGCTGCGGGAAAACCCGCCACCGCCGCCGTTCCTGGCCGACCAGGAACCGGACGAGATCAAGCAGAAGCGGCAGGAAGCCGAGAAGTACGCGCACGCCTACGCGGCGAACCCGCTGTTCGCCGGCCAGTCGGTCGACGAGGCCTACGACAAGGCCAAGGCGAGCGGCGACCAGAACAGCTACAACGAGGACCAGGAAAAGAAAGCCGTCGACGACGGCAAGAAGAAGCTCGACGAGACGAAGCCGCCCGCCGCCGCCGACGACGGAGCCGGCGCCACCGGGACGAAGACGTCCGACGAGATCTTCGACGCCGCCGCGCCCGCGCTGAAGCTGTTCGAGACGTTCGGTTCGCTGCTGGCGAAGATCCCGGCCGACTGCCGCGGCAACACCCGCGCGATCGACCTCGACAAGGACATCCGCGCGCCGTTCGACGAGCAGCGCGGGATCAGCTTCGCCGACTTCGTCGCGGACGCCGGGCACTTCAAGCGCGGCTCGGAGACGGTGGACCGGACCGAGCAGGACACCGGCTCGCAGCTGGGCACCCTGTTCGGCAGCTGGAGCGGCGCGGGTGCCGATGCCGCGTCGGACACCTACAACGACAAGATCCAGCCGAAGGCGGCCAAGCTGTCCCAGACGCTCGGCAGCGCGAGCGAGGCGACGCTGAGCACCGCCACGACGGTGTTCCAGCTGTGCAAGGGCAAGGCCGACGCCGTCATCGGGATGTACACCGACCTGGTCGGCAAGGCCGACTACACGATGGCGCAGAAGGTCGTCGCCGTCGCCAACGGCGAGCACGGCAACGAGCAGGACCTCGCCCAGATCGCGGGCTGGATGGACCTGAACTTCGGGACGAACCTGGTCAAGACGCTCAACGACCAGGGCTGCTGCGACGGCGACGAGATCAAGAAGCACGGCCAGGACCTGGCCAAGCAGTGGGTGCAGAACCAGTTCAACCCCGACATGTGGGACCGGCTGTACCAGGGTTTCGCGAAGACCTGCAAGGACACGAAGGACCTGGTCGACCAGGCGTACGACGCGCTCGACAAGGTGATGGGCGGGATCCGCAACGAGTTCGAGGGCGTGTCGCTGCCCGGCGGGTCCGGCACTCCGGGTGCGTCCGGGACCGGGGGAGCCGGTACGGCCGGCGGGTCCGGCGGCGGTGCCGGTGGTTCGGGTTCGGGTTCGGGCGGGTCCGGTAGCGGTTCGGGGTCGGGCTCGGGTTCCGGAGCCGGTGGTTCGGGTGCCGGTGGTTCGGGCTCTGGTTCCGGTGGTTCGGGGGCCGGCGGGGGTGGCGGTCAGGTGCCGCCGATTCCCGACACGAGCTCGGGTGCCGGTGCGCCGGGCGGCGGTTCGGGAGCCGGTGGCGGCGCCGGGGCCGACCTGCCGAGCGGCGCCGGCTCCGGTTCCGGAAGCGGCTCGGGAGCGGGCGGTGGCGGTGGTCAGGTGCCGCCGATCCCGGACGGGGCCGCGGCGTCGGGCGGCGGCTCCACGGGCGGTGGTTCCGGGGGCGGTGGCTCGGCCGGTGGTGGCTCGGACTCGCCGCCCGGCCAGGACGACGGATCCGCGGCGGAGGCGGCGAAGCAGCAGGCCGCGGAAGCGGCCAAGCAGCAGGCGGCTCAGGCGGCCGAGGCGGCGAAACAGAAGGCCGCGGATGCGCTGAAGGAGTTCAGCGGCCCAGGGATCCAGACCGACTCCGGCGCCGGAGCGGGCCTGGGCTCGGGTGGCGGTGCGGACTCGGGCGGTGGCTCGGGCTCCGGCGGTGGTTCGGGGCCGGGATCCGACAGCACGGCACCGTCGTCGATGACGCCGCCGTCCGACAGCGGCCAGGACGCCGCGGTCGCGGCTGCCGAAGCGGCGAAGAAGAAGGCTGCCGACGCGCTGAAGGAGTTCAGCGGTCCCGGGATCGAGACCGACTCCGGCGATGGTGCGGGCGGCGGTTCCGGTTCGGGCTCGGGTGGCAGCGACACGGGCTCGGGCTCGGGCTCGGGCGAAGACGGCAAGGCCGCGGCCGAGCAGGCCGCGGAGGACGCGAAGAAGAAGGCCGCGGACGCGCTGAAGGAGTTCGGCGGCCCGGGCATCGAGACGGATCCCGGTGACAAGCCCGGTGACAAGCCTGACAGCCTGCTCGGCGACGACGATCGGGATGTCCTCAAGGTCAAGCAGGGCGACAAGACCTTCGAGATGACCGAGCCGGACCACGACGGCAAGATGGACATCAAGGTCGGCGACGGCCCCGGCGAACCGAAGGACTTCAAGCTCGACTGGTCCGGCGACGGCAAGCCCACCGACGGTCCACAAGGGACGGACACGGACACCTTCCGCCCCGGCCCGGACGGCAAGATCCACATCAAGGACGGCGGCCTCGAGATCACCGCCGAGCGCCCCGACGGGCCGGACGGCCCGACGACGGTGACCGTCGACGACGGCAAGGGCACCCCGACGACATACACCTTGGGCGACGAAGACAAGCCGGACCGGGCCCTCGGCGACACGCCCGAGAAGCAGCTCGACGACCTGCCCACCCACCGAGGCACCCTCGAGGACCTCGCGCCGAACGACACCGGCACACCCGCCGGCGACTCGCACCACGGCGGCTCGGACCACGGCGGTGGCGACGGTTCGCACGGCGGCGGGCATGGCTCGCCCGGCGACACCGGCGGCTCGCACCACGGCGCCGGCGACGGTTCACATGGTGCTGGCGACGGTTCGCCCGGCGGCGCGCACTCCGGCGGCGGCGGTGGCGGTGCACACTCCGGCCCCTCGATGGCCGGGATCGGCGGCGGCGCGCACGTCGGCGTCTCGGGCGCGGGCTTCGACCCGGCCGCCTCCGGGCTCGGGGACGCCCCCGTCTCCGGGGGTGCCCACTCCGGCGCCGCCGCGCAGCCGCAGCCCGCGGCCGCCTTCGCGGCGGCGTCCGGTGCGCCCGGCTCAGCCGGGTCGGCCGGCTCGTCGATGTCCGGGATGCCCGGCATGGGGGCCATGGGCGGTGGCCATGGCGGTGGCGGCGGCGACACCGAGCGCCGCGCGTCCGCCTACCGCATCGACGGCGCCGTCTTCGACAACCTCGGTGAGCCCGGGCGGCGGATCATCGGTTCCCTGGACGACGAAGACCCGCGGACCAGGTAGGAGGACGCATGACCGACATCGCCGGGATGCGGGCCGAGCTCGACGGCCTCGTCCGCGAACAGGCCGATCGCCGTGCCCTGCGCGAACAGCAGGGCGAGGAGATCAAGGCCCGGTCCCACGAGTACATGACCAAGCAGGTCCAGGCGGCGGAGCGGTACGTCCAGCACGTCCGCGAGATGGCCCAGCGCAAGACCAAGTCCGGGTGGAGCACCGACCGGTCGCACGCCGAACCGGCCTCCGCCTTCGACGCGGAGGCGTATCCGGGCCCCGGCGGGTTCGAACCGGCGCCGCGGCCCGCGCGGGACGAGCCGCGGGCCGCCCGGCGGCCCCGCACCGCCGCCGAAGAGGAAGAGGACTTCAACAACCCCTGGTGAACCACAGGTCGACGGCGACCTCGGGCAGCCGCACGGTGAACGTCTCCGCCGGCGCCAGCCGCCGCCGCAGGTCCGCCTCGAACCCGGCCCGCCGCTCGCCGAACAGGTGCGGTGCCGAACTCGACAGCGAAAACACCCCGGCGACGACCTCGTCGACCGTCCGGGTGACGACCCGCCCCGGCAGCTCGAACCGCCGCGGGCCGTGGAACCCGGCCGCGCGGTAGACCGCCGCCTCGCCGCCGGGCGTGCCGTCCGGCAGCGAGCCGCGTCCCGCACGCCGCACCGGGCCGAGGTACTCGCGCACCAGCTCCGCGATCGCCGGGTGCACGATCTCGTGCGTCGACGCGTGCACGTGGGCGCAGACCCCGCCCGGCACGAGCATTCCGCGCACCGCGGCGGCGACGCGGGGCCGGTCGAACCAGTGGAACGACTGCGCGAAGGTGACCACCCGGAACGAGCCCAGCCCCGCGGGCAGTTCTTCCGCGCGCCGGTGCACCCACCGGCAGTTCCCGATCCCGGCGGCCGCCGCCAGCCGGGCCGCTTCGGCGAGCATGTCCCCGTCGGCGTCGAGCCCGACCGCTTCCTCGAACGCCCCGGCCAGCGGCAGCGTCAGCGACCCGGGTCCGCAGCCGACGTCGAGCAGCCGGCCCGATCCGTCCAGCCCGAGCTCGGTGGCGAAGGCCGTGGCGAGCTCCGCGGGATACGCCACGCGGCCCCGCGCGTAGTACGGCGCGCTGCCCGAATAGAGGGACGGGTCCCATTCCCACGCGTCGGTCACGTCTTCAGCGTAGGTACTTCGGTCGTGGACGGACCGCGGGTGTGGCTCGCCGGGGGAGAGCGGGCGATGCGACCGGCCCGGCGAGACCCGGCGGTGGTCGCCGTGGCCGGACGGAAAGGCTCGCCGGGAGCTGAACCCGCCCGGCTCCACCCGGATCAGTGAAGGGGTGTGAAACCCGGCGCGGCGGGGTACCCGGTCGCATTCTTTCCGCCGCCGAACCAGCCGGAGGTTTTCCGATGCCCGTGCGCGCCGCCGCCCCGCCCGCCCGTGATGTCACCGGCCTGGCGCTGGAAGTCCTTGCCGCGCAAGGACTCAGCCGTCCGGCCGCCCAGGCCGCCCTCGTTTCGATGGCCCAAGAAAGAGGCGTGACCGTGGCGCGGTGCGCCGCGCTCGTCGTGGCCGCCGTCGACGGGCAGGTGGGCTGATGGCCTTCGCCGCCCGGGCCGGGGACCAGGACACCGCGTCGGTCGGTGGGAGCGTGCTGCTCGCCGTCGGGCTCGTCGTCGCATTCTTCGGCTGGTGGTCCTGGTGGACCGTCGCCGGGCTCGTCGTCGCCGTCGCCGGCGCGCTGTGGCTCACAGTCGCCCCTCGCGACGAGTAACCCGTCCGGGACGGGGAACGCCGCTTCCGACCGAGTATCGAGCCAGGAGGAGGCCGTTCCATGGCGGAACACGACGAGGACGTCATCGAGTTCCTGCAGCGCCAGCACCGGGAAATCCGCGAGCTGTTCGCCGCGCTGGAAACCGCGGAAGGCGACCGGCGGCGGGACCTGTTCCACGACCTCGTGCGGCTGCTCGCCGTGCACGAGACCGCCGAGGAACTGGTCGTGCACCCCGAGATCCGCGACCTCGAGCCCGCGGCGAAGCCGGTCGTCGAGGCGCGGCTGGGTGAGGAGCACCGGGCGAAGGAACTGCTGACCACCCTGCAGAAGATGGGCCCGGAAGCCGACGGCTTCGACACCCTGCTCGTCCAGCTGCGCGAGGACGTCCTCGCACACGCCGAGCACGAAGAGCGCGACGAGTTCCCGCTGCTGCGGGCCCACCGCCCGCCCGAGCGGCTGCGGGCGATGGCCGCGACCGCCAAGGTGGCCGAAGCGGTCGGGCCGACCCGGCCGCACCCCGGCGTCGAGAGCGCGAAGGCGAACCTGCTGCTGGGCGCGCCCGCGGCGATCATGGACCGGGCGCGGGACCTCATCCGCGGCGCGCTGGGAGGCTGAGGCGTGACCGAGCCCGGCGACGACGTCACCGATCCGGAGGAATTCGCCGAGGAAGCCGGCACCGACCCGACCCCGCAGGAGGTCGCCGAATACGAGGAGCTGGCGAAGAAGAACCCACCCTGGTCGTCACCGGACTGACTGGGTACTCCCCGGGCATGGCAGCAGACCCGGCCCGCAAACTGCGGCGCTACCAGGAGATGCGCGACTTCGACCGGACCGCGGAGCCGGCCGGCGGGTCCGCCGGTCCGGACGGCCACCGGTTCGTGGTGCAGCGGCACCGCGCGCGCCGGCTGCACTACGACTTCCGCCTCGAACTCGGCGGCGTGCTGGTCAGCTGGGCGGTGCCGAAGGGCCCGACGCTGGACCCGAAGGCGCGCCGGCTGGCCGTGCACGTCGAGGACCACCCGATCGAGTACGCCGGGTTCGAGGGCGTCATCCCGCGCGGCGAGTACGGCGGCGGGGACGTCATCGTCTGGGACCGCGGCGTCTGGCGGCCGGTCGAACCCGACCCGGCCCGCGCGATCGAGGCCGGGACGCTGCACTTCGACCTCGAGGGCGAGAAGCTGGCCGGGCGGTTCGTCCTCGTCCGCACCAGCCGCGGCGAGAAGGACCAGTGGTTCCTCCTGCACAAGCAGGACGAGCACGCGCAGGCCGGCTGGGACGCCGAAGACCACCCGCGCTCGGTGAAGAGCGGCCGCACCAACGACGAGGTAGCGGCCGCTCCCGACGCCCTGTGGCACGGCGACCGCCCGGCCGCGGAGGCGGAGGAATCCGTCGGCGGCTGGCAGGCCCCCACCGAAGACGAACTGGCCGCCCTCGACGCTTTGGGCGTGAAGGGCCGGTGGTCGGTGGCGGGCCGCGAGCTGGCCCTGACCAACCTGGACAAGGTGCTCTTCCCGGCGGCCGGCGGCGGGAAGCCCGTCACGAAGCGGGACCTCATCCGGTACTACGCCACCGTCGGCCCGGTCATGCTGCCGTACCTGGCCGGCCGCCCGCTCAACACCCACCGGTTCCCGCAAGGTGTCACCGAGCCGGGCTTCTGGCAGAAGGAGGTCCCGCGGCACGCGCCCGACTGGCTGACCACCTGGCGCAACGAGCGTGCCGAGCCGGGGGAGAGCCAGCGGTACGTCGTCGCCGACAGCGTCGCGACGCTGGCCTGGCTGGCGAACTACGGCGCGCTGGAGCTGCACGCCTGGACCTCCCGCGCCACCGACGTCGACCACCCGACGTGGGTGCTGTTCGACATCGACCCGGGCCCGGAGACGACGTTCGAAGAGGTCCTGGAGCTGGCGCGGCTGCACCGCACCGCGCTCGAGCACCTGGGCCTCACCGGCCGGCCCAAGGTGACCGGGCAGCGCGGCGTCCAGGTGTGGGTGCCGATCGCCCCGCACTGCACGTTCGAGCAGACCCGCGCCTGGGCGGAGACGGTGTCCCGGACGATCGGGCGCGTGCTGCCCGACCTGGTCAGCTGGGCCTGGACGAAGGACAAGCGCCGCGGCCGCGCCCGGCTCGACTACACGCAGAACGTGCTGAACAAGACGCTCGTCGCCCCCTACAGCGTCCGGCCGCGGCCCGGCGCGCCGGTTTCCGTGCCGCTGGAGTGGGACGAGCTGGACGACCCGCGGCTCGCGCCCGATCGCTGGACGATCCGGGACCTCCCGGGCCGCCTGGCCGAGCACGGCGACCCGTTCTCGGTGCTGCTGGGTCTCGAACAGAAGCTGCCGGGCCTGTAGGCCTCACGCCCGGACGGTTTCCAGCGCCCGCGGCTGCAGCCGGTCGAGTTCCGCGCGGGACAGGTGCGGGCGCCCACCCGCGTGCCCGGTCGTCGCCGCCGCGGCCGCGACGGCCAGGCTCGCCGCCGTCTCCAGCGGACGGCGGCGGGTCAGCGCCGCGGTCAGGGTGGCGACGAGCGCGTCACCGGCGCCGGTCGGATCGACGACGTCGGTCTCGACGTCCGGCACGAACCAGGTGCCCTCCGGCCCGGCGAACAGGTTGCCCTGGCCGGAGACTTCGAGCACCACCAGGGACGGCCCCCGCCGCCGGAGGTCGGCGGCCGCCCGCGCGGCCGCGGCGACGTCGGCCACCGGCTGCCCGGTGAGGAGCTCGGCTTCGTGCCCGTCGGCGCGCACGACGTCGGCGAGGGCGAGCAGGCCGGGCGTCAGCGCGTCGTCCTGGGGTGCGCCGTCCAGCACCACCCGGGTGCCCGCCGTGTGCGCCAGCCGGGCCGCCAGCAGGGCCACCGGTGCGGGCTGCTGCAGCTGCACGATGAGGGAGGCGGCGGCCGAGATGGGGGCCGCCGCGGCGAAGACGTCCTCCTCGGTGAGCAGCGTCCCCTCCGGGACGTGCTCGAGGTAGCGGCGCCGGCCGTGGTCCTCGACGACGTCGACGAGCAGGGCCGTCTCGGTGCCCGCCCGGCGGATCACGTGCGAGGTGCCGATCCGGTCGGCCCGGGCCTGGGCGAGCAGCGCGTCCCCGGTGCGGTCGCGGCCGACGACGCCGACCAGCGACACCGACATCCCGAGCTGGCCCAGCGCCACGGCCTGGTTCGCGCCCTTCCCGCCGAGCAGCTCCTGCCGGTGCTTCACGGGCGCCGACGAGTCCGCATCGGGCGCGTCGGGGACTTCGATCACCAGGTCGCGGGCGATCTGCCCGGCGACGACGACTTCGCTGAACATCATCGGGACCACCGGTGGGTCATGGCGCCTCCTCGGCTCACCGATCGGCTACCCCGGCCGCGCCGCCGGGTAAACCGCTCGTTCGGGTCGGTGGTTGCCGGGCGCTGTCCGGGGTAGCCCTGCCGCCATGAGCGACCGGAAGGTGGCCGAGCTGCGCCGGCTGGCCGCGGACCGCTTCGGCTGGGCCGAGCTGTCCGCCGAGCAGGCCGAGGCGATGAGCGCGGCGAGCGAGGGGCGGGATGTGCTGGTGGTACTGCCCACCGGCGCCGGGAAGTCGGCGATCTACCAGGTGCCGGCGCTGGTGCTGCCCGGGCCGGCGGTGGTCGTCTCGCCGCTGCTGGCGCTGCAGCGGGACCAGATCGAGGGCCTCGACGCCGCGGCCGTGCCGGACGCCGTGGCCCTCGATTCGCGGCAGTCGGCGGCCGAGCGGGACCACGTGTGGGACGCGATCCGGGGCGGAACGGCGGAGTACGTCTTCCTGTCGCCGGAACAGCTGGCGAAGGACGAGGTCGTGGCCGGGCTGGCCGCGGCGGCGGTGTCGCTGTTCGTCGTCGACGAGGCCCACTGCGTTTCGGCGTGGGGCCACGACTTCCGGCCCGACTACCTGCGCCTGGCCCCGGTGGTCGAGCGGCTCGGGCGGCCACCGGTCGTCGCCCTCACCGCCACCGCGGCCGCGCCGGTCCGGGACGACATCGTCGCGGCACTCGGCCTGCGGGACCCGGTGCGGGTGACCGCGAGCTTCGACCGGCCGAACCTGCACCTGGCGGTCGCGCGGTTCACCGACGACGCCGCGAAGCGCGCGGCGGTGGTGGAGCGGGTGGCGGCGATGCCCGGCAGCGGCCTGCTCTACACCGCGAGCCGCCGGGAGACCGAGGACTACGCCGAGGCCTTGTCCGGCCGCGGCGTCCGTGCCTTCGCCTACCACGCCGGGATGAAGGCCGCCGACCGCGACGCGGTGCACGAGCGGTTCGCCGCGGGGGAGACCGACGTCGTGGTCGCGACCTCGGCGTTCGGCATGGGCATCGACAAACCCGACGTGCGGTTCGTCGTGCACGCTTCGGTCCCGGACTCGGTCGACACGTACTACCAGCAGATCGGCCGCGCCGGCCGGGACGGCGAACCGGCGGAGGTACTGCTCTGCTACCGGCCGGAAGACCTGGCGCGGCAACGGTTCCTGACCCGGTCCGCGCCGCCGGAGGCCGAGCTGCGGGCGGTCGTCGAAGCGCTGCGGCCGGGACCGCTGGGCCGCCGGCAGCTCGCCGAGGCCGTCCCCGGCCCGGCCGTGCGGCGGACCCGCGCCCTCGGCCTGCTCGAACGCGGCGGCGACGTGGTCACCGGGCCGGACGGCCGGTGCGCGCTCACCGCCGGCCGCGCGGCCACCGGTGCGGTCATCAGGCGGGCGCTCGAAGCGGCGGAGCGGGCGGCCGAGCTCGTCCGCTCGCGGGTGGAGATGATGCGCGCCTACGCGGAGACCACCGGCTGCCGCCGCCGGTACCTGCTCGGGTACTTCGGCGAGGAACTCGCGAAGCCGTGCGGTCACTGTGACACCTGTGAAGCCGGTGCCGCGGCCGAGGACCGGCCGCCCGCGGGGGAGTTCCGCGCGGAGAACGTCGTCCGGCACGCCGAGTGGGGCCGTGGCGTCGTGATGACCGTCGAGGACGACAAGCTCACCGTCCTCTTCGACGACGTCGGCTACCGGACGCTCTCGCTGCCGGTGGTGCGGGACCAGGAACTCCTGGACCGCTGCTGACCGCAGCCGGGTGATCAGGTTCCCCCGGACGGCCCTGCCGGTTCGCCTTTCCGCGTGGCCGGTCCCACAACTCCGGCCGCGTCGGAGGCGGACGGCCGCGCCGTGCGGTAAATCAAGGGAACCCAGACCGGTGGAGGTGCGGTGACCGAGACTCTGATGAACGCGGCGGATCGCTGGAGACCCCTGGCCGAACTGCTGCAGGCGCTGCTCGAGCGCATCGCCGGGGAGCTGCCCGGCTGGCTCGGCGCGGGCTTGACCGTCAGCCGCGGCGAGCTGCCGCTGCGGGTGCTGGCCGCCGTGGGGGCCGGCGAGCAGGTGCTGCCCGCCCAGCTGGCGCACGGCGGCCCGGCTCCCGTCGCGCACGCCACCGGCGAGCCGGTCGTCACGGACCGCCTCTTCGGCGACGAGCGCTGGCCGGCACTGACCCGCGAAACCGTCTTCGACGGCGGCCCGGCGGTCGCGGCCATCCGCGGCGCCGTCGCGCTGCCCGGGTTCTGGGACGAAGACGGGGCCTTCGTGCTGTCGGTCACGCTCGACCGGCCACCGGGTACGGAAACCCTGGACGTCCTGCGGCGCTACGCGAAACTCACCGAGATGACGCTGGTGGTCGCCGAGACCGCCACCGCGGGCGACCCCGATCAGATGCTGGACCTGCTGGCGTCCCGCGCCGCCATCGAGCAGGCGAAGGGCGCGATCATGGCGGTCCGGCGGTGCTCGCCGGAAGAGGCCTGGCAGACGCTGCGCCGCGCCAGCCAGGAGTTCAACGTCAAGGTCCGCGAGCTGGCGGTCGCGCTCGTCGAGCACCTCGGGGGCCGGCTGCCCGCTTCGCCCGACGGCCTCCGCGAGATCCGGCCCGGCGCCCCGGCCCACCACGCCGCGGAGCAGCTCTGGTCGGCCTTCACGAGCGTCTCTCCATAGGGGGAGCGTTTCCCGGACGGGTGTTTGGGTATCAAGACCCCGTCCTTGATCACTGTCCTTGATACGTCACTGCGTCGCCGGCACCACGCCGGCGCGGAAGGCCAACTGAACCCGTGTCCCCCACCTTTCCGGTCCCCACCCGGTCCGCGCCCCTCACCGCGCGCCGGACGGAGTACCGCCCCGGTTTCCTGGTGCTCACCCTGACCGGCGAAATCGACGCGCTGACCCTGCCGATCCTCGAGCGCGAGCTGGGATCGGCTCCACCGGGAACGACGGTGGTGGACCTCACCCAGGTGGCCTTCGTCGGCCTGGCCGGCGCACGGGCCCTGGCCGCGGCGGCCGAGCGGGCGGGTGCGGCGGGCCGGCGGTTCGGGGTGGTGGCGAGCGGCCGGACGCTGGCGCGGCTGTTCCGGATCACCGGGCTGGCGGCGGTGGTGCCGATGTTCGCGTCGTTGTCGGATGCGCTGCGGGAGCTGCTGGCGGCCGAGGTGCACGAGCCCGCCTGCTGAAGTGGGCTGAGCGGCTGAGCGGCGCGCGGGCTCTGGCCGCGGCGGCTGAACGGGCTGGTGCGGGGCGGGTTGGCGGTTCGGGGTAGCGGCGAACAGCCGGGCGCTGGCGCGGCTGTTTTGGATCACCGGGCTGGCGGCTGAGGTGCACGAGCGCGCCTGCTGAGCGGGCTGAGGGGCTGGTGCGGCGGGCTGGCACTGGCCGCGGCGGGTGCGGCGGGTCGGCGGTTCGGGGTAGCGGCGAACAGACCGGACGCTGGCGCGGCTGTTTTGGATCACCGGGCTGGCGGCCGAGGTGCACGAGCCCGCCTGCTGAGCGAGCCGAGCGGCTGAGTGGCCGAGCGAGCTGAGCGAGCTGAGCGGGCCGAGCGGCTCAGCGAGCGATCGGCGAGCCCACACCGTGCCCCAGCTCGCCCGCCGGCCACGCTCGGCGGGCGGTCCAGCGGGCGACCAGCACACCCGCGTCCTGCCGGAACTCGCCGCCGCCGTGGGTCAAGACGGCGCGGGTGAGGCGGCGGGCGATCTCCGGGGGCAGTTCGGCGGCGTCCCGGCCGAGGTGCCCGGTGATCCGGGCCCGGCCGAACGGCTGCCCGGCGCCGTCCACGGTTTCGGCGACCCCGCGTGAGCACAGTGCGAGCAGGTCGCCCGGTTGGAGCCGGAGCTCAGTGACCGGGGGTGGCTCGCCGGCCGGGGAGAAGCGCGGGGCGGCCGGCGCGGTGAGCGGGAGCGCCTCGCCGCGGCGGACGACCAGGGGTGCCTGCCCGGCGCCGAGCAGGCGCAGGAGGCCGGTGTCCAGCTCCAGCTCGGCGAGCACGCCCTTCACGGCCGGCGCGTCCTGAATGCTGGCCAGCTCGGCGGCGACCGCGGCGAACTGCTCGCCGAGGGAGGCGCCGCCGTGGCGGGCGGCGCGGTGGGCGGCGAGGGCGGACACGACGGCGGTGTTCGCGCTGCCGGTGCGCACGCCGGCGTCGAACATCGCCAGCTGCGCCCGCTCCTCCGAGAGTGCGTAGTCGAACACGGTGCCGCACAGGTCGTACGCCGGCTGGACGCTCACGCCCACGACGACGCTTTCGGTGGCGCCGGTGAGCGGCGGCAGGCTCTGCCACAGCAGCTCGGCGGGGGAGCCGCGGCGACGGTGGCGGCGACGGCGGTCCAGCCCGTCGCCGTACTGGGTCGTGATCGTGATCAGGTGCCCGAGCAGCGCGGCCAGCCACCGGCACTGCTCCCGCAGCGCCGGGTCGTCCGGGTCGGCGTCGCCGGACGGGACGATTTCGAGCACCCCGAGCCGTTCGACGCCGTCGAGCAACACTGTCCACAATGTACCGTCGCAGGTCAGGGTCGCGGCCCGGCGGTAGACGTCCCCGCCGACGGTGGTGTCGATGTCCAGTTCCGCCGCGCCCGGCCGCAGCGGCACGAGCGTGCGCTGGTCGTAGTCGGCGAGGTAGACGCCGATCGTCAGGTCGAGCGCGCGGCCCGCCTCGGCGACCACCGCCGGCAGCCGCTCGGGCGGTGCGCGGTGCGCACCTTCGAGCAGGTCGACGAGCGCCTTCAGAGGGCCGTGCAACGGCTTCGCGTCCTGGATCGAGTGGCTGTAGGGCGCGCGGGCCGGCCCGGTCACCTCGTCGAGCCGTTCGTTGACGGCATGGGCGACCATGTCGCGGTCGACGCGGGGCAGCGTGACCAGCGCGTTGAGGTAGGCGTCCAGTTCCAGCAGGCTGAGGCTGCCACCGAGCGCGAAGTACCGCATCCACAGCTGTTCCAGCGTCAGGTCGCTCCGGGCGAAGCACGCGGCGATCAGCCGCCGCTGTTCCTCCTCGGGCAGGAAACGCATGCGCTCACCCTTCCCGCGGAGCGGGGCCGACCAGGTGGGCGGCGGCTTCGGCCGGGCTGGTGCCGTGCGCACGGGCCAGCGAGAGCAGGTGGTCGAACGCCGCGTCCTCGCCGAGCCCGTCGCGGCCCATGAGGAAGCCCTTCGCCATGGCGACGAGGTCCCGGTCGCGCAGGGTGTCCTTGAACCGGTCGCTGAACCGGCCGGCGCGTTCGTGGGCGCGGGCGTTGGCGACGAGGACCGCGGCGCGGTCGGCGAAGGTCACCAGCGCGCGCTCGTCGACGGGCCCGAAGGCGCCGGGGACCGTCGCGTAGATCTTGATGGCGCCGTGGCAGCCGCCGTCGGTGACCATCGGGGCGGTGACGACCGACCGCAGCCCCGAGCCGGCGGCCGCGGCGCACCACCGGGCCCAGCGCCGTTCCGTGGTGACGTCGTCGATCCGCTGCGGCGAGCCCCCGGCCAGCGCGGCCAGACAGGGTCCTTCGCCCAGCTCGTACTGCAGGGTGTCGGCCTCGCTCACCAGCGGGTCCGAGGCGCTCGTCGTGACGAAGCCGCCGTCGGCGTCGACGAGGGTGACCCCCACGCCCGCCGCGGCGGGGATCGTCGTCCCGGCCAGCGAAACGATCAGCTCCAGCACCGAATCCACGGTGTCCCGCGAAAGCAGCAACCCGGACATCCGGGCGGCGACCGCGGCCAGCTCACCGTCCAGCGGAAGCTCGCCCGGCGAGGCCTGTTCCGACGACATGGCCGCTGATTACCAATCCGGGGTCACTCGTAAACCCGACCTGCGGATCCGGGCGCGGTAGCTTGGCCCGGTGAACCGGTGGCTGGGGCGGGGAATCAACTTCGGCAACGCGCTCGACGCGCTGGGCGACGGCCCGGAGCTCCCTCTCGACGGGCGGTACTTCGACGAGGTGGCCGAGGCCGGCTTCACCACCGTCCGCTTGCCGGTCCGGTGGTCGGCGCACGCCCAGGCCGGGCCGCCGCACACGATCGACCCGGCGTTCGCCCGGCGCGTCGACGCCGGCGTGGCGGCGGCGCTCGACCGCGGTTTGCGGGTGGTGGTGAACGTCCACCACTACCACGAGCTCTGTGCCGCGCCGGACGAGCAGCGGCCCCGCTTCCTCGCGCTGTGGCGGCAGATCGCCACCCGCTACGCCGGCCATCCGGGGGAGCTCTGTTTCGAACTGCTCAACGAACCCCGCGATCAGCTCACGGCGGCCCGGTGGAACGCCGTGCTGGCCGAGGCCCTCGCCGTCGTCCGGGCGGCCGACCCCGGCCGTACCGTGATCATCGGGCCCGCCGGGATGAACGGCCTCGACGCGCTCTCCGTGCTCACCGTGCCCGCCGACGGCAACCTGATCGCCACGATCCACTACTACGCGCCGTTCGAGTTCACCCACCAAGGCGCCGGCTGGGTATCCGGCGCCGGCCGCTGGCTCGGCCGCACCTGGGGCGGCGCCGCCGACGAGGCCGCCGTGCGCGGCGATCTGGCCGAGGTCGCCTCCTGGGGACGAGAGCACGGGCTTCCCGTGTTCATCGGGGAATTCGGTGCGTTCTCCGCGGCGGACATGGCCTCCCGCGCGCGGTGGACGGGGTTCGTCCGGGCCGAGGCCGAGCGACTGGGCCTGAGCTGGGCTTATTGGGAGTTCGGCACCGATTTCGGTGCCTACGACGTGGAGCGTGCTGGGTGGCGCGAGCCGTTGCGGCGGGCGCTTCTCGGCGACTAGTGTCGCGCGTCCGAAGTTCAGTGACAGCGGCCCGGTCCCCGCTCTTCCCGGACGTCAAACAACTTGCGACGCGCGACACTAGGAGACCGTGGTCGTCGCGCGCCGAGCGGTCTGAACCACACCCGCACGCCGGCGGACATGGAACGACGGCGGAATGGGTACCCGGGGGCACTCGCGCCCGAGCGGGAGGAGCTCACATGGAACGGCCGGACCGCACCGCACCCGTCTCGCCGCTGTTCGACGAGGTCACCGGGGCGCTGGAAGCCCTCACCGCCGTGCTGCGGGAGGAGGACGACTTCCGGATCCTGCTGCAGCACATCTGCCTGCAGGTGCGCCACGCCGTCCCCGGCGTCCACGAGGCCTCGGTCACCCTGGTGACCGGCGAGGTGCCGCACACGGCGACCGCCACGAGCGCGGTCGTGGACGACCTCGACGGCGAGCAGTACCGGATCGGCGACGGTCCCTGCCTGGAGGCGGTCCGCGGCGGCAAGATCGTCCGCACGACGGTGTCCGACGCGGTCGAGCGCTGGCCGCGGTTCGCCGGCGGCGCCCGGGAGGCGGGCTTCGGGAGCTTCCTCGCCGCGCCGCTGGTGGCCGATGAGCGGTTCTCCGGCGCGATCAACTGCTACGGACGGCAGGACGACGGCTTCGAGGAGGTCGAAGCCCAGCTGCTGGAGCTCTACACGGCCGCGGTGGCGGCGATCCTCCGCGTGTACCACCGGTACCTGAAGGCACGGGAGACCGCGGAGCACCTCCGGACGGCGCTGACCTCCCGCGCGGTCATCGACCAGGCCAAGGGCATGCTGATGGCCATCCGCCAGGTCGACGCCGACGACGCCTTCGCCCTCCTGGTGGAGCAGTCGCAGCGGGAGAACGTCAAGCTGCGCGAGGTCGCGGAGCGGTTCGTCGCGCGGGTGGTCTCCGGGCACGTCCTGCCGAGGTAGCGTGGGGCCGTGGCGGGGAGCAGGATCACGGTCCGGGTCGGCGAGCGGCAGCTGACCCTCTCGAACCTCGAGAAGGTGCTCTACCCGCGGCCCGGCTTCACCAAGGGCGAGGTGCTCGACTACTACACGCGGATCGCGCCGGTGCTGCTGCCGCACATTCGCGACCGGGCGATGACGTTCGTGCGGTACCCCGAGGGTGTCACCGGCAGCTCGTTCTTCGAGAAGGACGTCTCCCGGCACGCCCCGGACTGGGTCCGCACCGCGCGGCTGAGCGTCGGCGGCCGCGGCAAGGATCCCGAGATCATCGCGTACCCGCTGATCAACGACCTGCCCGAGCTCGTGTGGGCGGCCAACCTCGCCGCTCTCGAACTGCACGTCCACCAGTGGACCGTCGGGCCCGGTGACGAGCGCGGCACCCCGGACCGGCTGGTGTTCGACCTCGACCCGGGACCCGGCGCGACGGTCGTCGACTGCTGCCGGGTCGCCGAACGGCTCTACGACGTCCTCGTCGAGGACGGGCTCACCCCGGTGGCGAAGACCAGCGGCTCCAAGGGCATGCAGCTGTACGCGGGCGTCTTGACGACGGACGGCGGTGAGCCGTCGCAGTACGCCAAGGCGCTGGCCGAGCGCCTCGCCGCCGAGACGCCGGACCTCGTCGTGGCGCGGATGACGAAGAACCTGCGCCCGGGCAAGGTCTTCATCGACTGGAGCCAGAACAACCCGGTGAAGACCACGGTGGCGCCGTACTCGCTGCGCGGGCGTGACGAGCCGACGGTGTCGGCTCCCGTCACGTGGGACGAGGTCCGAGCCTGCCGGCACGTGACGCACCTGAGGTTCACCGCGGGCGACGTCCTGGCGCGCGTCGAGGACTTCGGAGATCTGTTTGCCGATCTGGAACGCACCCGCGTCCCGATTCCTGCGTTCGGCTGAACTTCGGCAACCACCATTAGTACCGCTTGCGCGGGCGTGTTTCCGGAGAATTGCGGGAAAACGGCTTCACCTGCGGATTTGATCGTCCACAGTGGATTGCTGCACGTGCAGACGGGCGTGTCGCTGCACGACCCGCAAGTGCGGATGTTCGGCGGTGCGCCTAAGTCCGCGAAGTCGGTACGGTGCTGTGCACGAAGCGCGACAGCCGTCGCGGTGGCGAAAGACAATGATGTGACGGCCGTTGCCGGTCTTGTCGAACGTGACGAAAGGAAACGGGTGTCCGGCCTGATCGACGCCGATCTCGAATTCTGGTTCCAGCGCGGGCTGCGCGCGTATCTCGGCGAGGTGGCGCGCGCCCTCGGCTTCGGCCTGGAATCCTGCACCGTGGACGTCGACGTCCCGGTGTCGGCGTACCTGGCGGTGGACTGGCGGCTGCGCCGGTACCCCGAGCGCGACGTGGCGCTGCTCTGGGACGAGGTGCACGGCTGGGCGGCCGCCGTCGAGGCGGCGTGCGGGGAGGAGATGATCGTGCTGTCCTACCTCGGCGGCGAGGACATCCTGCCGCCGCCGCGCGAGGTCGTGCGCTTCCTGGCCGCGCTGCGGGCCGGCGTCCGCGAACCGGACCGGCCGGGCTCGCCCGTGCTGCGCCGCGCCGGCCGCCACCAGGAACTGCTGCCGCTGTTTCCGGCCCGCTGAATCTCCACAGTGGACGGTGCCGTGCCGGCTCCCCGGCACGGCACCGCGCTCACCGCGGGCCGGCGAAGCTCACCAGGCTGATCGACGGGCGCAGGTCACGCAGGCCGGGCAGGTTCGCCAGCTTCCGCAGTGTTCCCGGCCGCCAGGCCTTTCGGCCGGGTGGCGGCTGCACGTCTTCGACGGTGGCGACCCCGGGAATCCGGCCGGGCAGGCGCGCCGCTTCGGAGACGGTCAGGCCGAACGGCATCGGCGGGACGGTGTAGCGGGCCGACAGGCGCAGGCCGGAATTGTCGGTGCCGGCCGGTAGCGTGGAAAACGGGGGGCGCCCCCGCGGCGCACCCTTCAGCGTCCGCTTGCTGAGCCACGGCGGGATCGAGTCGAAGAACAGCTGCCCGCCGGGAAAGCGCGCGGCGCAGTCGGCGATCAGGGCGAACACCTCGTCGCGGTCGAGGTACATGAACAGGCCTTCGGCCGAGATGAACACGCCCCTCGCCGGATCGGGGACGTCCAGCCAGTCGCGCTCCAGGGCCGAGGCGGCGAGCGCGGTCATCCGCGGCTCCGGCGGCAGCAGGCGCCGGCGCAGGTCGATCACCGGCGGCAGGTCCACCGAAAGCCAGTCGACGGCGGGCCGCCCCAGTCGCCAGTAGGTGGTCTGCAGGCCCTCGCCGAGGGCGACCACCGTGGCGGCCGGATACCGGTCCAGGTAGGCGCGGATGGCGAAGTCCAGGGCGACCGCGCGCAGCGGGTGGATCTGGTCCGGCTTGCCGAACCGCGCGTAGTCGTAGGAGATGCGGCGGTGGAGGCGTTCGGCGAGCGGGTCGGCGAAGGCCGAGCCGGGGTGCCGCGACTCCTCGGCGCGGTTGCGCAGCGTCCACAGGCAGGTGGCCGCCACGCCGTCGAGAGCCTCGCCGTCGATCCGGTCCTCTTCGTTCTTCGGCGCCGCGCTCACGCCTGCTCCGCCGCGAACGAGGTCCGGAGGAAGCCGAGGATCTCCGCCGCCGCGGCCTCGGCCCGCGGTACCAGGCCGGGCATGCTGAGGAACGCGTGCCCGGCACCGGCGTACTCCGACAGCCGGACCGCGGTGCCCGCCGCCTCGAGGCGCCCGGCGTAGCGGCGGCCGTGATCGGCCAGCGGGTCGTGCGTCGGCACCACCACCAGCGCCGTGGCGAGCCCGCCCAGGTCGTCGGCGTGCAGCGGGGAAACCGCGCGGGCGTCGGTGCCCGGTGGGACGGCGAGCCGCCGGAACAGTCGCAGCACCGGCACGCTGAGGGTCGGCGTGTGGGCGTACTCGGTGACCGAGGGGTGGTCGAACAGCGCTTCGGTCGCGTCGACCGCCGGGTTGACCAGCACCTGGGCCCGCAGGGGCAGCCCCGCCTCCCGGGCCCGGATCGCGGCCAGCGCGCTGATCAGGCCGCCGCAGCTTTCGCCGAAGACGGCGGCCCGTGCCGGGTCGACGCCCCATGCCCCGGCGTCCCGGACCAGGTACCGGAGCACGTCCCAGCCGTCGTCGACCGCGTCCGGGAGCGGGTGGTCCGGGGCGACGAGCCGGTGTTCGACCGAGACGACGACCGCGGGCAGCCGAGCGGCGAGCCGGCTGTTCACCCAGTCGCTCTGCACCGCCGTGCCCACGAACCCGCCGCCGTGGACGTGGACCACGAGCGGCAGCGCGACACCGTCGACCGCGGCCGGCCGGTACACCCGGACCGGCAGGTCACGGCCGGGCAGCGCCAGTTCCCGCCACTCGATCACGGTGTCCGGGTCCGGTTCCCCGGTGATCGCCCGCGCCGCGGCGGACGCCCGGAAGCGGTTCTCCGCCGCGCGGTAGGAGAGCAGTTCTTCGGTGGTCATCGCCGGCCAGTCCGGCTCCGGCGGGCGCTGCACGATCGGCTGTCCGGTCACGATCACTCCCTAGTTTCGAAACCTGAGGTATCGAAACCTACGGTAGCGAAAACAGGTAGGCTCCCGCCATGGCTTCTTCCACCCGGCCGCCGGGCCGGCCCCGCGCCGGCGTCCACGACGCGGTGTTCGCCGCGACGCTGAGCACGGTCGAGGAGCTCGGCTACGCGAAGGCCACGGTCGAGCGCATCGCCGCGGCGGCCGGCGTCGCGAAGACGACGATCTACCGGCGCTGGCCGTCCAAGGGCGAGCTGATCGTGGACTGCCTCCTGGACGCCTTCGGCCCGGCGCCGCTGGCCGGGGGGAGCCGGGCGGAAACCCTGACCGCGGCCATCCGCTGGGCGGCCGCGAAGATCGGCGAACCCGGGGTGGGCGACGCGTTCGCCGGCGTGTTCAGCGACGCCGTCAGCGATCCGGCGCTGCGCGTGGTCCTCTCCTCGCGGCTGCAGGACCCGTACCGGCTCGCGCTCCAGGACGCCCTCGGTGAACCGGAGAGCCGGGTGCTGTTCTTCGTCGACGTCGTGGTCGGCGCGCTGCTGCACCGGATGGGCATGACCGGCGAGCCGATGGTCGACGCCGACGTCACGGCGCTGGCCGAAATGGTCGTGGCGCACTTCGGGCAGCAGTGACGGGCGTCACGTGGGGGGTTGTCACATCGGCCCGGACCGCGGAGTCGTGGGGGTGACGGACCCCGACCCCGGGGCCCGTGAACCCCGAGGAGTTCCGATGCACACCGCTCACCTGATCGTCACCATCGCCGCCGCGGCCTGGGTCGGCTTCTCGGCCGTCTCGATGTTCACCCGCGCCAAGTGGGTCGTCGAGCCGATCACCGAGTACGGCGTGCCCCGGTCGTGGTGGAACCTGCTCGGCACGGCCAAGGCGGCCGGCGCGGTGGGGCTGCTCGCCGGGCTCTTCTGGGCGCCGATCGGCATCGCGGCGGCGATCGGCCTGGTGCTGTACTTCAGCGGCGCATTGGTCACGGTGGCCCGGGCGCGGGCGTACACGCACCTGGCGTTCCCGGTGCTCTACCTCGCGCCGGTGGTCGCTTCGCTGGCCCTGCTGCCCTGATCGGCGAGCCAGGTGAGCGCGCCGGCGGCGTGGCGCAGCACGGACAGGTGGCCCTCGCCGGGCACGGGCCGGTACTCGGCGTCCGGGCACCGCCCGGCGAGCCACGCACTGTGCGTGGCGGGGATCATCCGGTCCCGCTCGCCGTGCAGGAGGAGGACGGGCGCGGTGATCAGCGCGGGGTCGCCGCCCCACGGCGTGACGTAGGCGAGGTCGTCGTCGATCAGCCCGCCGGGCCCGTCCGCGAGCGCCGCGCGGACGACCTCGTCCAGCCACGACCACGACCCGCCGAGCACGGCCAGGTCGGCTTCGGTGAAGACGTCCGGATCGAACTCGGCGGCCGCTTCGTGCTTTTCCTTGGCGGCCCGTCCTTCGGTGGCGGCCCGCAGCGAGCCGGCACTCGCGGCGGCCATGCCCCCGAACCAGTCGAGCCCGCCGGCATCGAACGGCGCGACGGCGGCCATGCTCGCGACGGCGAGGACCCGCTCCGGCAGCAGGGCAGCACAGGCGAGGGCGTGCGAGCCGCCCCCGGAGTGCCCCATCAGGGCGAACGCACCGACCCCGAGCGCATCCGCCACGGCGGTGACGCACTCGGCGGCGTTCCCGACGGTCCGCCCGGGCACCGGCGTCGAGGTGCGGTAGCCCGGCCGGTCGAAGGACACGAACCGGACCCCGAGCTCCGCGGCCAGGGGGAGCAACGGCCCGGGCGGCGCCCCGGTGTTGGGTGTCCCGTGGTGCCAGAAGACGGTGAGCCGTGCCGGGCCGCCGGTGTCGTAGACGTGCAGGGTGCGTCCGCCGGGCAGCGCCAGATCGGCCTCGGTGACCATGGGCCGAGCCTAGCGAAGCCTGTCACGAAAACCGGGCGGCGACCCACGGCTGACCGACGCCGCGAACTTCGACCGCCTCGGGCGGTCCCTGCGCCGGCAAGGCAAGACCGCGCCGGCCGAGGTGGCGGTGCATCCCCGGCACCCGGCTCAGCGCGGCCAGGCCGCCGGGGAACTCGCCGCGGGCGGCTGAATCCGCGTCAGCGGGCCAGCCGATCCGCCAGCCAGGCCAGCGAAAGCGGGTACCGGTAGTCGATCCCGCCGTGGCCTGCGTCGAACAGCTCGAAGTGGACGCGGTCGTCCGGCAGGCCCGCCCGGGCCACCTCGGCCCGGAACGCCTGCGCGCCGATGTCGAGGAAGTACTCGTCGCTCGTGCCCGCGTCGATCCACACCGCGCCCAGCGAACGGACCGCCTCCGCGTGGCCCGCCACCATCCGGACCGGGTCCCAGCCGAGCCAGCGCTGCCACTGCTCCGGCCGCAGCGCGCCGGTCAGCGGGTCGAACGGCAGCTCCGGCGTCCCGTCGTCCCGGGCCGAGAAGCACGCCGAGACGCCCAGCATGGTGAGCAGGGTCGCGTCTTCGGGCTTGGTGAACGCCGGGCGGCTGCGGAAGTCCGCCCACCACGCCTGGATGTCCTGGTCGTACCCGCGCAGCGCGCGGACCGCCTTGCCGAAGTCGGGGACGTAGGACAGCTCGTACAGCGCGTCGCCCGCGTGTGTCGCCAGCGCGCCGAACAGCTCCGGCCGCAGCATCGGCGTGATCATCGCGCCGAACCCGCCCGACGACTTGCCCGCGATCGCGCGGGATTCGCGGCCGGGGAGGGTCCGGTAGTGCTCGTCGACCCACGGGACGATCTCGTCGCACAGGTAGGAGTGGTAGCGGCCGGTCCCCGGCGAATCGACGAACTGCGAGCCGCCGTACGCGGTCCACGCGTCGACGTACACCACGACGCACCCCGGCGCGCCGGCGGCGAAGACGGCGTCGGCCGTCTCCACGAACGGCTGCCGGAACGGAGTCCGGTTCGCCCACATCGCCAGGTGCCCGGTGTAGCCCTGGATGACGTAGACCGCCGGGAAGCGCTCGTCGCCGTCGTCGTAGCCGGGCGGGACGTACACCCACAGCGGCCGATCGTGCGGGTCGCCGAGCGGATTGCCGCGCAGCAGCGTGGAAGTCACGGTGTGCCGGTCGAGCCGGCCGGCGAGTTCGGCGTCCCAGGGAAGCATGCGGCCAGTCAACCACGGGCCACCCGGTTGCACGGGCTAAGCAATACCTCTTTTCGGCGCGTAGCGTTGAGCCGTTTCGGCCCGAAGTCCGTGTGGCGGACACGGTGGTGGACCGGGAGAAGCGGGGAAGACCATGAGACATCCGGGGCCGTTGCTCACGCTGCTCGCCGGTGCGCTGCTCGCCGTCGGGATCAGCATCGCCGACCTGGCGGCCGGGACCGGCGCGCCGTCGGTCGCCGGGGCCGCGAGCGCGGTGGGCGCCGCGAGCACCACGACGACCGCACCGCCCGCGACGACCGCGACGACATCGGAGCCGCCGAAACCCGAAGTGCCCGCGCGGGCGGACTTCGCCGGGAAGGTGACCGGCGGCGGCGCGTCGATCGCGGTGTCGGCGCGCGACGGCCACGCCATCGCCTACGTCTGCGACGGCAAGAAGCTCGAAGCCTGGCTCCAGGGTGTGACCGTCGGGGGGAAGCTGGACCTCAAGGGCGCCTCCGACGCCGGCCTGACGGGCAGTTTCGACGCCACTTCGGCCACCGGCACCGTGACGGCGGCGGGCAAGACGTACCGGTTCACCGTGCCGGCGGCGAAGAAACCCGCGGGCCTCTACCGGGCGGCACCGAAGGTGAAGGGCAAGGCGGCGAAGGCCGGCTGGATCGTGCAGCCCGACGGCAGCCAGGTCGGCATCCTCACGACGGAGGACGGCCCGGCGGCCGCTCCACCGCTCGATCCGGCCGCGGCCACCGCGACCGTCGACGGCGCCCCGGTGACCGCCGAGGCGGTCAGCGGCCTGGCCGGGACCGGTGACTTCTGATGGCCACCGCCCCGGCGGCGGGCCACCGCGCCGCGGTCGCGCTCGTGGTGCCGCTGGTGGCCGGTGCCGTCGTCTCGGTGGCGCTCGGGGTCTACGGCAGCCTGCACACGCCGACCGGGGTCGCGGTGAACGTGGCGGGTTTCTCCGGTCCGCAGGCGGTGAAAGCGTGGCTCGCCACGGTCGTCGTCGTGCTCGCCCTCGTCCAGCTCGGCTCGGCACTGGCGATGTACGGCAAGCTCGGCGGAGCCGCGCCCGCGTGGGTCGCGCCGGTGCACCGGTGGTCCGGACGGCTGGCCTTCCTCGTGTCGATCCCGGTGGCGATGCACTGCCTCTACGCGCTCGGGTTCCAGGCGTTCGACACCCGCGTCCTCCTGCACTCCCTGCTGGGGTGCTTCTTCTACGGTGTGTTCGTCGCGAAGATGCTCCTGCTGCGCAAGGACGGCGCGCCCGGCTGGTCGCTCCCGCTGGTGGGCGGTCTGGCCTTCACCGCGCTGGTCGGGCTCTGGCTGAGCGCGTCGCTGTGGTTCTTCACCCGGTCCGGCTTGACCTTCTAGCTGTATTGCTCTCGGAGGACGAAAAGTGCGCGACGACGAAACGGACCCGGTGCTGGCGCGCCGGACGGCCCTCGCGGTCTTCGGTGCCGGGCTGGCGGCCGGCTGCAGCACCTACGGCGGCAGTCCGAGCGGGACGTCGGCCGCCCCGGCGCCCGCCGGCACCGAACTCGGCGCGTCCGCCGGCGTGCCGGTCGGCGGCGGCAAGGTGTTCGCGGACAAGGGGGTGGTGGTGACGCAGCCGGCGGCGGGGACCTACGCGGCCTTCTCGGCGATCTGCACCCACCAGGGCTGCGCGGTCGACACCGTCGCCGACGGCACCATCAACTGCCCGTGCCACGGCAGCAAGTTCACCATCGCCGACGGTGCGGTGGCGAACGGCCCGGCGTCGAAGCCGCTGGAGAAGAAGCCGATCACGGTCGCGAACGGCAAGATCACGCTCGCTCAAGCGTAGGCCGGATGACGGTCGTGGGTCGATCGTCCACAGCGGACTCCACGGCGGGGCGCCGGGCCGGGGAATCCGGTCGCCGGGACCGGGCCCGGTCTGGCATGATCGGGCCGGTGCGCCCGGTCGAGATCGCCTGCGACGAGTCGGGCTCCGAGGGCGAGAACCTCCTCGGCGGCGAGACGGACGTCTTCGCCCACGCCGGCGTGCGGCTCACGCCGGAGGAGGCGGCCGCCTGCGTCCGCGAGATCCGGGCCCGCATCGGCTCGCCCGCCGAGGAGTACAAGGCGAACCACCTGCTCCGCGCCAAGCACCGCGCGGTGCTCGAATGGCTGCTCGCCCCGGACGGCCCGCTCGCCGGCCGCGGGCACGTGCACCTGACCGACAAGACGTTCTTCGCCGTGCGGGCCGCGGTCGACCTGCTGGCCGAGGACGGCACGGACGCGATGGCCCGCACCCTCCACCGCACGGGCCCGGCGGCCTTCGGCGCCGCCCGCTGGGAATTCGCCTTGACCGCGTTCACCAGCGTGCTGCGGCTGAAGCCCCGGCGCGGCGTGACGACGTCGCCGCCGGAGTTCTTCGCGCTGGTGGACGAACTCGCCGCCGTCCCGGGCGAAGCCGGCGAGATCGTCGGCCGGTTCCGCGGTGGCGGCGAGCGCGTGGCCGCCTACCGGGCCCGGCTGGCGAGCGACCCGAGCCTGGTGCCGGTGCTGGATCCGCTGGTGCCCGCGGTGATCCACACGGTCCGGCACTGGAGCACCGGTGACACCCCGGTCGCCGTGATCCACGACGAGCAGCTGGCCCTCACCGCCGAGCGCGTGCTGCAGCTCAAGGCCACCCTGGGCCCTCGGCTGGCGGACGTGCGCTTCGTCGACTCCCGCTCCGACGCCCGGGTCCAGATCGCCGACTTCCTCGCCGGAGTCGCCCGCCGCATCGCCTCCGACCAGCTGAACGACCGCGGCGATCCCGGCTTGACCACGCTGCTGAAGTCTTTTGCGGACGCGGACTCCGTCTGGGACGGGCCCGTCGGGTGAGCGCCGGTCGGTTCCGGCGGCGGGCAGGGAGGAGCGCCTGCTTCAGAAGGTGATGTCGCCCTCGATGTCGCGTGCTTGCAGGACGTTCCCGCCGACACTGCCGGAGATCCGGTTGGTCACGCCGCCGGACTCGGCCCGCTGCCCGTCCGCCGCCCGTTCCCATTCGGCGCGCAGCCGTTCACCGAACGCCGGATCCGCCGCCTGCTCGGCTTCCAGGACTTCGGCCAGCGCGCGGACCTGCGGTGAATCCTGCGCCGTCCCCTCCGCGGCCGCCAGCACGGCCGACGCGGCGGGATCACCGGCGAACTTGGTCTTGATCAGGTCGTACAACCCCACGACGACCCGCCCCGCGGCAGCTGCGGCCACGGACACCAGTACAGGCTCAGGCACAGCAACCCCTCCACGACCCACCGCCACGGCCTCGGTCCCTTCCGAGGATACGGCGACCCATCCGGTGGTCAAGCCACCTCGATCCCGGCGGGCAACCGGTTGTTCATCCCGGCACGTTCCTGCCGCTGCGCTGCCATGGCCGAGGTGGAACGGCTGCTGACGGCTTCGACGGTCGAGGTCGCTCCGTGCCCGCCGGGTCCCGCCGATGCCCGGTTCTGCCTGCGTGCCCACTTCGCCGAGCCGGCCGGCCGGTTCGACCCCGGCTTCGACCCGGAACCCACGGCGGCGCGCCCGCCGAGATCAAGCGGATGTGGGTGGCGCCGCCGGCGCGCGGCCGCGGGCCGGCCGGGAGGTCACGCCGTTCAACGACGAGCACTACGCCGATCACCGGTCCGAGAAGATCCTGCCCGGCCCCCGTACCCTGGTCTGGTGCGGACCCGGCCCACCCTCTCCTGGACTTCGGCGGACGCGCCGCTGCCGCGGACGTCCAGCCTCGACGAGCTGACCGCCGTCGTCGCTCGTGGACGCGTCGCCGTGCTCAGCGGCGCCGGGCTGTCCACCGAATCCGGGATCCCCGACTACCGCGGGGAGAGCGGCAGCCTGCGCCGGCACACGCCGATGACCTACGACGAGTTCGTGACCAGCGCCGAAGGGCGGCAGCGGTACTGGGCGCGCAGCCACCTCGGCTGGCGCACGATCGCCCGCGCCGACCCCAACGACGGCCACCGCGCCGTCACCACCCTGCGCGACGGCGGCTACGTCTCGGGCGTCATCACCCAGAACGTCGACGGCCTGCACCAGGCGGCCGGCACCGCCGACGCCGTCGAGCTGCACGGCAGCCTGGACCGCGTCGTCTGCCTGGACTGCCGCCGCACCAGCCCGCGCGCAGAGCTCGACCGGCGGCTGCGGGCGGCCAACCCCGGCTTCACCGGCGCGGCCACCCGGATCAACCCGGACGGCGACGTCGAGCTGCCCGCCGACGTCGTGCGCGGTTTCCAGCCGGTCCCGTGCGCGGTCTGCGCGGGTGTCTTGAAGCCGGACGTCGTGTTCTTCGGCGAGAACGTGCCGCGGCCGCGGGTCGAGCAGTGCTACCGGCTGGTCGACGAGTCCGCGGCGCTGCTGGTGCTCGGCTCGTCCCTGACCGTGATGTCCGGGCTCCGGTTCGTCCGCCACGCGGCGAACGCGGGCAAGCCGGTCGTGATCGTCAACCGCGGCGAAACCCGCGGTGACCGCTACGCCTCGGTGCGGGTCGACCGGCCGCTCGGGCCCGCGCTGACCGAGCTGGTCAGCCGGCTGGGCGAGGATCGCGGCCGAACCGCGTGAGCAGCCGGTCCTGGCGGGACGCGCCGGCCGCCGCGGGCGGCGGCTCGGCGAAGAACCGCGGGCCCAGGGCCAGACCGGCGAAAATGGCCTCGTAGTCTTCGTCGATCCACGCCACCAGGCCCGGGTCCAGGGTTTCGTCGGCGCCGACGGCGCGGGCGAGGTCCCAGGTGTGCACGGTGCTGTCCGTCGTGCGCACGGCCAGTGCCCGCCGTCCGGTGAGCTTGCCCAGGGGGTAGTCGACGACGCGCTCCAGCGCGCCTTCCTCGGCGAACGCGGCCGCGCAGGCCCGGACCGAGCCGGTGAACGCGGCGACCGGGTCGTCGCCGAGCGCGTCGGCGTCCCGCAGGGCCAGGAACTCCTCCCGGGTCGCTCCGCGGAGGAGGCCGACGTAGTTGAGGTTGCCGCGGGTCATGTGGTTGACCAGCGCCCGCACGTCCCATTCGGTGCACGGTGTCGGCGCGGCCCAGCCGTCCGGCGGGACGCCGCGGAGGTGGTGCTCGAAGCCCCGGGAGGCGAGGAGGAAGCGGTCGAGGAGCATGGCGGCCAGTCTGGCCCGGTCCGCGGCGGCGCCGCTCGCGGATATCGGACGTGGTGAACGAGCCGGTCCGGACGGGTGGGGGGAACCTGCCCGGACCGGCTCTGGCGACGGACCTCCACAGCCGGTCGTCGCCTGCAAGACGCGGTGACGGCCCCGGTCGTTACACCGGCTGCAACCCGTTCCAGGACCAGCGCGGCACCGCCAGCCCGGCGGGCACCTCCCCGGGCGGGCCCGGATAGGTCAGGACCTCGGCCACCGCCCACTCCATGTAGGACCGCAGGGCGGTGCGGAACTCCGGATCGGCGGGCAGGCCGGCGTCGTCGGCGGCCTGGACGAAGCAGGCGACGAACCGGCGGCCGAGATCGCTCATGTCGCCGTTGCCGGCGTGCATCCGGAGCATCGCCGAGTGGTCGCTGCACTCCGCGGAGAACCGCGGCGGCCCGCCCATGACCTCGGCCCAGTACCAGGCCAGCCGGTCGACGTGCCGCGGGTGCTGATCGCGCTTCGAGAACGGGTGGTTCAGCTCCGGGTCGGCCAGGCATCGCTCGTGGTGGGCGGCGGCCAGCGCGCGGAACGCGGGGTCGCCGCCGGCGAATTCGTACAGCGTCGGGCGCATCCGCCGAGCCTGGCACGCCGGGCCGCCGGAAGCCAGGACGTCAGCGCGCGCCGGCGGCCGCGCGTTCCGCGGCGGGGGAGAAGCCGCCGAACGTGCCGACCGCCCGCCGGACGTCCTCGGTGACGAGGTCGTGGTTCAGCGCCGCGGCGGCGCCCGCGCCCTGGGCCGCGGCGACGATCACGGTCGCCCGCGCGTCGACGACGTTCCCGGCGGCCCACACGCCGGGCACCCCGGTCTTCCCGGTCGCGTCGACGTCGCCTTCGGTGTGGCCGAGGTCGCGCAGCAGCTGGTCGTGCGGGACGGTCCGGGTGCGGAGGAACAGCGCCGTCCGCGGCACGAACCGGGCCCCGAGCTCGACGCCGGTGAGGTGGCCGTGTTCGCGCCGGACCGCGGTCACCACCCCGTCGACGACACGGATCCCGCGGGCGTCGAGCCGTTCCCGGTCCTCTTCGGACACTTCCGTGGTGTGCGCGAAGTACACGACGTCCGGCGACCACTGGCGGACGAGCAGCGCGTGCTCGGCGCTCTCGGGCTGCGTGCCGAGGACACCGAGGGGCTGGTCGCGCACTTCGTAGCCGTGGCAGTAGGGACAGGTCACCACGTCGGTGCCCCAGCTCTCCCGCAGGCCCGGGACGTCCGGGAGGTCGTCGTGGATGCCGGTCGCGACCAGCACGCGCCGCGCGGTCAGCTCCCGGCCGCTCGCCAAGCGGGCGGCGAAGCCGTGGTCGAGCCGGGTCACGCGGTCTTCGAGGAGTTCCACGCCGTAGCCGCGCAGTTCGTCGCGGCCGATCCGGAGCAGTTCGGACGGCGGCAGGCCGTCGCGGGAGAGGAAGCCGTGCATGTGCTCCGCCGGCGCGTTGCGCGGGGCACCGGTGTCGACGACCGCGACGCGCCGCCGCGCCCGGCCGAGCATCAGGGCGGCGCTGAGTCCCGCGGCGCCGCCGCCCACCACCAGTACGTCGAAGCTGTTGTTTTCGGTCATGCCGCCACCATGAACCCGGCTTCGCGGATCCGACAACTAATGTTGCCATTTCCGGGACAAGCGGGTTTCCTGGGAGCATGACGGACGCGATCACCCAGGCCCTGGCCGAGGTCGGCCCCCGGCTCAAGCGGGTCCGCACGCAGCGGCGGGTCACCTTGGCCGACCTGTCGGCGGCGACGGGCATCTCCAAGAGCACGTTGTCGCGGCTGGAGTCCGGCCAGCGCAAGCCGAGCCTGGAGCTGCTGCTGCCGATCGCCCAGGCCCACCAGGTGCCACTGGACGAGCTGGTGGGCGCGCCGGAGGTCGGCGACCCCCGGGTCCGCCTGACCGCGCGCCGCATCCCGCGCCACAACGGCGCGACCATGACGGTGCTGCCCCTGACCCGGCAGCCGGGTGCGCCACAGGCGTTCAAGATGGTCCTGGAGCCCGAGACGGGCGAGCCGGATCCCCAGGTCCACGAGGGGTACGAGTGGCTGTACGTGCTCTCGGGCCGGCTGCGCCTCGTTCTGGCCGACCGCGACATGACGCTGGGCCCGGGCGAGGCGGCGGAGTTCGACACCCGCCTCCCGCACTGGTTCGGCGCGGTCGACGGCCGCCCGGCGGAGATCCTCAGCCTGTTCGGCAAGCAGGGGGAGCGGCTGCACCTGCGGGCCAAGTCGCGCCCGCGCTGAGTCAGGGCCGCGTGGTCTCGCCGGCGTGGTCGTCGCGGGCGCGATCGAAGGTCAGGTGCAACCGCACCGTGGCCGCGGCGCCCACCAGCCAGCCCAGCCCGAACCCCGTGATCGCGTACCACGCGGGTGCTCGGGCGATCCACAGGAAGACGCCGGCGACCAAGGCGCCGAGCAGCGCCAGCGCGGCGACCCCCGCGAACGCGAGCCAGGTCGGGTGCATCGCGTTCCAGCCGGTCGCCGTGAACCATCGCCGGCGGGCGACCGCGGGTTCGAGGGCGCGGTCCCGCCAGCTTTCCCATTGCAGGTGCCCCGCGAGCCGGGAGCTCAGGGAGTCCCGGACGTACCGCCGGATCAGCTTCAGGTGGAAGTCGTGCAGGATGTAGCGATTGCCGAGCATGTACGACACCAGCGGAACCACGAGCAGCAAGGCGACGTTCGTGGCGGACGCGATCGCCAAGCTGACGATGGCGCCGGCCGAGGCGATCTGCAGGGCGAAGACGTTCCACTGGACCGTCGCGCGACGTTCGGCCTCGCTCCGGAGGGCCGCGTACTCGGCGAGGAGGATCGTGGTGGAGCTGTCCGGGCGGTCATCCACCGGCCCATCATCCCGCGCGCCGAACGTGCGCGCCACGTCCTCGCACGTGCGTCGTCAGCCCAGTTCGCGCTGCATCAGCAGGGTGTCGAGCCAGCGGTCGTGCTTGAACCCCACGCGCCGGAGCACACCCGCGTCGGTGAAGCCGGCCGCGCGGTGCAGGCGCTGTGACGCCGGGTTGCCGGAGTCGACGATGACCGCGATCGCCTGCCGCGCTCCGGCGGCCGCGCACCGCTTCACCAGTTCGTCCAGCAGCCGCCGTCCGTGGCCGTGGCCGGCCGCCTGGGGTGCGAGGTAGATCGTCGTCTCCACCGAGAACCGGTACGCCGGCTTCGGCCGCCACGGCGCGGCCAGCGCGTAGCCGAGGACCTCGCCCGCTTCGGCCAGCACGAGGAAGGGCCACACGCTCTCGCGGATCTTCGCGCGCCACTGCTCCGCGGTCGGCGGCGTGGTTTCGAACGTGACGACGGAATCGGTGACGTACGGCGCGAAGACGGCGGCGATGCCGTCGGCGTCGGCCTCGGTCGCTTCCGCTATAGTGGACATAGTAGCTATTATAGAGGAATGATCGACCCGGTTTCCCTCGGCCGTCACCTGCACGACCTGCGGGCGGAGCGCGGGCTGGCGTTGAGTGCCCTGGCCGGGCAGGCGGGGGTCAGCGTGAGCATGCTGTCGGCCATCGAGCGCGGCGAGAAGACGCCGACAGTCGTGGTGCTGTCCCGCATCGCCGACGGCCTGGGGCTGTCCCTCTCCCGGCTGCTCGCCGACCTGGAGACCGGCCGGGTGATCGTCCGCCGCGCGGCGGAGCAGGACCACATCGCCGAACCTGGCGGCTGGCACCGGACGGTCCTGACCCCGGTCGTCCCCGGCGTCAACTTCGAGTGGATCCGCACGACGCTGCCGCCGGGCTGCGACGCGGGCGTGTTTCCCGCGTACGCCCCGGGTTCCCACGAATTCGTCGCCGTCGAGTCGGGCGAGCTGTGCCTCGGTGTCGGCGACGCGGAGTACGTCCTGACGGCGGGCGATTCGGTGTACTTTCCGGCCGACGCAAACCATGCCTACGCCAACCGAGGCGAAGATCCGTGCGTGTACCACGTTGCGGCGCTGATCATGCGGCCGCGGGAAAACCGGATGACAGCTCCCCGGCGGGCGTGACACCCTTCCGGTCATGTTCCCCGTGTCCGATAGCGCGACGCTCGCAGGCCTGTCCCTGCCGAGCGCCCTGTCGGCACGGCTGACCGGCGCTCGAAGCTGACCCTTCCCCGATTTCCCCCGCCCAGGGCGCGAAACCGCCGGGGGAGGGTCGACGCGCTCCGCCCGGTTTCGCGCATTCTTCGTCCCAGCGCAGGGAAAACCCATGACCAAGCAGCACTACGTGCGGACCAAGCCGCACCTGAACATCGGCACGATGGGCCACGTCGACCACGGCAAGACCACCCTCACCGCGGCCATCACCAAGGTCCTGGCCGAACAGGGCGGGGCGACCGCTACGTCGCCTTCGACCGCATCGACCGCGCGCCGGAGGAGATCGAGCGCGGCATCACCATCAACATCGCGCACGTCGAGTACGAGACGCCGACCCGGCACTACGCGCACGTCGACATGCCGGGCCACGCCGACTACGTCAAGAACATGATCACCGGCGCGGCCCAGCTGGACGGCGCCGTGCTCGTGGTTTCGGCGCAGGACGGCGCGATGCCGCAGACCCGCGAGCACGTCGTCCTGGCGCGCCGGATCGGGGTCGAGCACCTCGTGGTCGCGCTCAACAAGGCCGACCTCGCCGACGACGAGGAGCTGCTCGACCTCGTCGAGCTCGAGGTGCGGGAGCTGCTGACCCGCTACGGGTTCGACGGCGACGCCGTGCCCGTGGTCCGGGTGTCCGGGCTGCGCGCGCTCGAGGGCGACCCGCGGTGGACCCAGCGCGTCCTCGACCTGCTCGCCGCTGTCGACGAGCACGTGCCGATCCCGCCGCGGCGGCTCGACCTGCCGTTCCTGATGCCGATCGAGAACGTCCTCACCATCACCGGCCGCGGCACCGTCGTGACCGGCGCGGTGGAGCAGGGCACCCTCGCCGTCGGCGACGCGGTCGAGGTGATCGGCTTCGGCCCGGCGGTGAGCAGCGTGGCCACCGGGCTCGAGACGTTCGGCAAGCCGATGGACCGCGCCGAGGCGGGCGACAACGCCGCGGTGCTGCTGCGCGGGGTGAAGCGCGGCGAGGTCCGGCGCGGCCAAGTCGTCTGCCTGCCCGGCAGCGTCCGGCCGCACCGGCGGTTCCGCGCGGACGTCCACGTGCTGTCGGCGGCCGAAGGTGGCCGGCGGACGCCGTTCGCGGCGAACTACCGGCCGCAGTTCCACTTCCGCACCAGCGACGTCGTCGGGGTGGTCGCCCTCGCCGAGGGCGTCACGGTCGTCCGGCCGGGCGAAGCGGCTTCGCTGACGGTGGAGCTGGGGCAGCCGGTCGCGATGAGCCCGGGCCTCGGGTTCGCCATGCGCGAAGGCCGCCTGACGGTCGCCGCCGGCACCGTGCGCGAAGTGCTCGACTGAAGATCGGGCTGGTCCCCGCTTTCCCCGGAGAGCGGGGACCAGCTTGACTCATCCGATCTTTTGCCTTTAGCTTGGGTCGCGTTCCCGATCCGCCGTCGGAAGCAGTGCTTCTGCCGTTGCGTGACAAGGGAGATCTCGTGGGAAGAGCGTTGAGCCGCCGTCGTGTCGTCGCCTGGGGAGCCGCGGGCGCCGCGGGGGCCGCCCTGCCATTGGCCGCATCTCCGGTCGCCGAAGCCGACGAACTGGGCAGCTCGCCCGGCCGTTTCTTCGACGTCACGAAGTTCGGCGCGAAAGGCGATGGGCGCACCATCGACACCGCCGCGATCAACCGCGCGATCGACGCGGCCGCCACCCGCGGCGGAACCGTGTACTTCCCGGCCGGGACGTACGCGAGCTATTCGATCCACCTCAAGAGCAACATCGCGCTGTACCTCGGCGCGAACGCGACGATCCTGGCCGCCGCGCCGGCCGGCGGCCAGGGCTACGACCCCGCCGAACCGGGCGCGGGCAACCCGTACCAGGACTTCGGGCACAGCCACTGGCACAACAGCCTGATCTGGGGCGAGAACCTCGAGGACGTCACGATCGAAGGGCCCGGCAAGATCGACGGCAAGGGCCTGGTGGCCGGCGGCAGCGCGGAATCCGCGCCGCTCAACGGGAACAAGGCGATCGCGCTCAAGCTGTGCCGCAACGTGGCGATCCGCGACATCACGATCGTCAACGGCGGGCACTTCGGCATCCTGCCGACCGGCGTCGACAACTTCCGCATCGACGGCCTGGTGATCGACACCAACCGCGACGGCATCAACATCGACTGCTGCAAGAACGTCCGGATCGCCAACACCACGGTGAACTCGCCGAACGACGACGCCATCGTGCTGAAGAGCACCTACGCGCTGAACCAGGTGCGCGACACCGAAAACGTCACCATCGACAACTGCTTCGTCAGCGGCTACGACCTCGGCACGCTCGTCGGCGGGACGTTCAAGACCGCGGGGTACGGCCGCACGGGCCGCGTCAAGTTCGGCACCGAATCCAATGGCGGCTTCCGCAACATCGCGATCTCGAACGTCGTCTTCGAGCACTGCCGCGGCCTGGCGCTGGAGACGGTCGACGGTGGCTGGCTGGAGGACGTCACGATCAGCAACCTGACCATGCGCGACGTCCAGATGCCGCTGTTCCTCCGGCTGGGCGCGCGGATGCGCGGGCCGGCGGGGATCCCGGTCGGGTTCCTGCGCCGGGTGAGCATCAGCGACGTCACGACGATCGACGCGGACCCGCGCTACCCGTCGTGCCTCGCCGGGATCCCCGGTCACCCGATCGAAGACGTCAAGCTGAGCAACATCCGCCACCACCTCGCGGGCGGCCTCACCCCGGGCGACGCCGTGCAAAACCCGCCGGAGCTGGAAACCGCGTACCCGGAGCCGTCGATGTTCGGCACCCTCCCGGCGTACGGCTTCTTCGTCCGGCACGCCCGGGGAATCAGCTGGGACAACGTGGACGTGCGGTTCGGCAAGCCGGACACGCGACCGGCGTACGTCCTGCGGGACGTGACCGACGCCGACGTGCACCACGGCCGCGCGGACCAGGTGGCGGGCACGCCGACGTTCGTCCTCGACGACGTGGCCGATTTCCGGGTGAGTGACGGCCGTCCGGTGCCGGAGGCCCGGGTCGAGCACGCGGATCACCAGGAGCTGTAAGGAATTCCGGCCGGGCCCCGGCGCCGCCACGGGGCCCGGCCGGTCAGCGGCCGCGCAGCTTCGGGCGGGCCAGGCCGACGGCGGAGAGGACGATCAGGGCCACCGCGGCCACCGCCGCGATCACCGCAGGGACGGGCGCCCGGCCTTCGGTGCCGGTCAGGGTGAGGATGCTCGACAGGAGCAAAACCGCCCCCACGCCGAGAAAGATCCAGCACAGCGCAGCCGTTTCCGGGATGAAGTGCCAACGCCGTTTGGCCATCGCAACCTCCTCGATCAGGTGTGTCCGGGAATTGCCCCGGCCGGGAGTCGATCAAACCGGCGGAAATCCGCCATGACCCCGCGCGCCGATCAAGCCGTCGCAAACCTGCCAGCCTCGGCGATCCGCCACCGGTTGACTGGCCGCATGAACGCACCAGCACCACGGTGGCCGGCCGTCTTCGCCGTCACCGTCGGGATTTTCGCCATCGTCACGACCGAGATCCTGCCGATCGGGCTGCTGACGCCGATCGCGGCCGGGTTCGGCGTCTCGGCCGGGACCGCCGGCTGGACCATGACCGTGCCCGGGTTCGTCGCCGCCGTCGCCGCGCCGGTGGTCACCGTCGCGGCCGGCCGGGTCGACCGGCGGCTGGTGCTGGGCGGCCTCCTGGGCCTGCTCGCGGCCGCCGCCTTCCTCACCGCCGCCGCGCCCGCGTTCGGGGTGCTGCTGGCCGGGCGGTTCCTCGTCGGCGTCGTCATCGGCGGCTTCTGGTCGCTCGGCGCCGGCCTGGCGCCCCGGCTGGTCGGGACGGCCGCCGCCGCGCGAGCGACGTCGGTGATCTTCGCCGCGGTGCCCCTCGGTTCGGTGCTGGGCGTGCCGCTCGGCACCCTGGTCGGGCAGCTTGCGGGCTGGCGGACGGCGTTCCTCCTCCTGGGCGTCCTGAGCCTCGCGACCGCCATCGCCCTGGTCGTCCTCACCCCACCCTTGCCGCCGTCGGAAGCCACCCGGTTGAGCGTCCTGAGTGGACTCCTGCGGCGCCGTGGTGTCCGGAGTGGACTACTGGTGACCTTCCTCGTCGTCCTCGCCCACTTCGGCACCTACACCTACGTCACGCCGCTGCTGCGGGACCTCGTCCGGCCGGAGGTGCTCAGCGGTTACCTGCTGGCGTACGGCGTCGCCGGGATCGCGGGGACTTTCCTGGCGGGGCGCCACGGCAAGGGCTTCGCGCTCGCGGCGGCGGTGATCGCGCCGGCGGTCTTCGCCCTGCCGCACACCGGGCCGATCGGCGCGCTCGTGACCCTCGTGGCGTGGGGCGTGGCCTACGGCGCGGTGCCGGTCTACTCCCAGGCCTGGTTCGCCCGCGCCGCGCCGGACACACCCGAAGCCGCCACCGTCCTGTTCACCGCGTCCTTCCAGGCCACGCTCTCCGCCGGCGCGCTGGCCGGTGGCTTCGTGGCCGACGCGGTGTCGGTCCCGGCCGTGATGACCTGCGGGGGAGTCGCGGCCCTGCTCGCCGCGGTGGTGATTCAGGGCGCCGGCCGGCCGGCGCCGGACCGGGCGTTCCGGTGAACGGAACGCCCGACTGTCGTTCGCCGCGGCCACGGTGCGACCGTCGGGGACATGGCTCCTGTGATGGCGGCGATCGTCGGCCCCGGCAACATCGGCACCGATCTGCTGGCGAAGCTGCGACGCAGTGAAGTGATCGAAGTCGGCTACATGGTCGGCGTGGTCGAGTCCGACGGCCTCGAGCGCGCCCGGGCCCAGGGGATCGAGGCGTCCGCGGAAGGCGTCGACTGGCTGCTGCGCCAGGATCGGCTGCCCCAGCTGGTGTTCGAGGCGACGTCGGCGAAGGCGCACGCCGCGAACGCCCCGAGGTACGCCGAAGCCGGCATCCAGGCGATCGACCTGACCCCGGCGCACCTCGGCCCGATGGTGTGCCCGCCGGTGAACCTCGGCGCGCACCTCGACGCGCCGAACGTCTCGATGATCACCTGCGGCGGCCAGGCCACGATCCCGATGGTGCACGCCGTTTCCCGGGTGACCGCGGTCCCGTACGCCGAGATCGTCGCGTCGGTCGCTTCGCGTGGAGCGGGCCCCGGGACGCGGGCGAACATCGACGAGTTCACCCGCACGACGTCGCAGGCGGTGGCCGAGATCGGCGGTGCCGGGCGGGGCAAGGCGATCATCATCCTGAACCCGGTCGAGCCGCCGATGATCATGCGGGACACGGTGTTCTGCGCGATCGGCCTCGACGCCGACCGCGAGGCGATCACCGCGTCGATCCACGAGATGGTCGACCAGGTCCGCCAGTACGTGCCGGGGTACGCGCTGCGGGCGGACCCGCAGTTCGACGACGCGCGGGAGGAGTGGGACGGCAACGCGCGGGTCGGCATCTTCCTCGAGGTCCGCGGCAACGGCGACTACCTGCCCGAGTACGCCGGGAACCTGGACATCATGACCGCCGCGGCCGCCCGGGTGGGCGAGCTGATGGCCCGCGCGAAGCAGGAGGTGCCGGCATGAGTGAGCTGGCGAACGAATCAGTGGACACCCGCCGCCCGGAGCTGAAGCACGACGTGCGGATCGTCGACACGACGCTGCGCGACGGCAGCCACGCGATGGCGCACCGCTTCACCGAGCAGCAGGTCCGGGACACGGTGCGCGCGCTCGACCGCGCGGGTGTCGAGGTGATCGAGGTGACCCACGGCGACGGCCTCGGCGGCTCGTCGTTCACCTACGGCTTCTCCGCCGTCGACGAGCTCAAGCTGATCTCGGCGGCGCGTGAAGAGGCGAAGCAGGCGAAGATCGCGGTGCTGCTCGTGCCGGGGATCGGCACGGCCGAAGACCTGCGGCGCGCGTTCGACGCGGGCGCGGAGATGGTCCGGGTCGCGACGCACTGCACCGAAGCCGACGTCTCGCCGCAGCACTTCGGCCTGGCGCGCGAACTCGGGATGGAGACGGCCGGCTTCCTGATGATGGCGCACCGGACACCGCCGGAAGACCTGGCGAAGCAGGCCCGGATCATGGTGGACGCGGGCTGCCAGGCGGCGTACGTGACGGACTCGGCGGGCGCGTTGCTGATGCACGAGGCCCGCGCCCGCTTCGAAGCCCTGGTCGCCGAGGTGGGCGACACGGCGTGGGTCGGCTACCACGGGCACCAGAACCTCTCGCTCGGCGTCGCGAACTCGGTCCTGGCTTACGAGGCGGGCGTCCGGTACATCGACGGATCGCTGTGCGCACTCGGCGCGGGCGCGGGCAACTCGCCGACGGAGGTCCTGGCGGCGGTGTTCGACCGCCTGGAGATCGACACGGGCCTCGACGTCGGCGCCCTGCTCGACGCGGCGGAGGAGGTGGTCCGCCCGTACCTGCACCGCTGGCCGAAAATGGACCGCAACGCGATCGTCCAGGGCTGGGCCGGGGTGTACTCGAGCTTCCTGCTGCACGCCGAGCGCGCGGCGGAGCGCTACGGCGTCCCGGCGCAGGCGATCTTGCGCCGGTGCGGCGAGCTCGCCTTGGTGGGCGGGCAGGAGGACATGATCATCGACGTCGCGGTGCAGCTGGCCGCGGAGGGCCAGGCCTGACAGGGCACGCGGTCAGCGCGCGAAGCGGTCCAACGCGGTGAGCTTCCAGGCGCGTTGGACGTCGCTCGCCCGGTGCCCGGACCGGTCGGCCGCGCGGGCTTCGCCCAGGTCGCGGTCGCGACCAGCCCACCGCGCAGCGGTGGAGACCGAGACCTGGATCGTCCGATCACGTGTCACGACGATCGCAACCGCCCCGGACAGAACACCTAGGCGCCGCGGTCAGCCCGCGAAGCGGTCCAACGTGGTGAGCTTCCAGGCGCGTTGGACGTCGCTCGCCCGGTGCCCGGACCGGTCGTCGACGAGCAGTTCGGCGCCCGGCCACGCCTCGGCCAGCTCCCACGCCGTCGTGACCGGGCAGCTGAGGTCGAGGCGGCCGTGGATCAGCACGCCGGGGATGTCCGCGAGGCGCCCGGCGTCGCGGATCACCGCGCCTTCCTCGAGCCAGCCGGCGTGCGCGTAGTAGTGGGTGGTGAGCCGGGTGAACGCCAGCAGCGCGTCGTCCGGCGGTCCACTGTGGACCTTTTCCGGAGCACCCGGTTCGAGGGACAGCACCGTTTCTTCCCAGGCGTTCCACGCGAGGGCGGCGCGGTCCCGCCGGGCCGGGTCCGCCAGCCGGCGGGCGTAGGCGCCAACGACGTCGTCGTCCCCGGCAACCTCGCGGAAGCGTTGCCACGCCTCGGGGAAGAAGCGGCCGGCGCCGCGGTACAGCCAGTCGATCTCGGATCGGCGCGTGGTGCTGATCGCGCTGACCACGATCTCCGTCACCCGGTGCGGGAAGCGCTCGGCGTAGACCAGCGCGAGCGTCGTGCCCCACGAGCCACCCGTCACCAGCCAGCGTTCGATGCCGAGGTGCTCCCGCAGCCGTTCGAGGTCGGCGACGAGGTGGTTCGTGGTGTTGTGCCGCAGCGACGTCGCGGGGTCGGCCGCGTGCGGCAGGCTCCGGCCGCAGCCGCGCTGGTCGAGCAGCACGACGCGATACCGGGCCGGGTCGAACATCCGCCGCATGCCGGGCGGGCAGCCCTGGCCGGGGCCGCCGTGCAGCACGACCGCCGGTTTGCCGTCCGGGTTCCCGCAGGTCTCCCAGTACACGTGGTGCCCGTCGCCGACGTCGAGCAGCCCGTGGGCGTAGGGCTCGATGGGCGGGTGGAGTCCGGTCACCCGCCCATCCTGCCCGGTCCGTGCGTCAGGCGGGTGCGCCGAACCACCTGCGCAGCGCCGCGTCGAGGCCGGCGGTGGAACCGTCCTCGCGCGCCCAGGCGATGTGCCCGTCCGGCCGGACCAGCACGCCCGTCAGCGCCGGCTCGCTGTCGCACTTCGCGGTCAGCACCCCGACCCGGCCGGCCCAGCCGCTCGCCGTCTCGCGCAGGTCGCCGTGGTCGGCGAGGTCGAGCAGGAGCGCCTTGCCGTCCTGGAGACGCTCGCCGAGCCGGGTGCCGTCGGCGAACGCGAAGTCGGGCGCGGCGCGGCCGGTGAGGTCGTGCTCGCCGTCGATCGGATACCGGTGCAGGACCCCGGAAAGCTTCTTCGCGAGGTAGGTCGCGCCGTCGCCGGTGAGCAGGAGATCGGTGAGGACCTGGCGCAGCGCCTTCGTCCGCACGTCGCTGCGCATCAGCGCGACCTGCGCCCGGGTCCACTCGAGGACCCACTCGCCGATCGGGTGCCGCTCGGTCGTGTAGGTGTCGAGCAGGCCGGCGGGGGCCCAGCCGTGGATGGTGGCGGCGAGTTTCCAGCCCAGGTTGACGGCGTCGCCGATGCCGAGGTTGAGACCCTGCCCGCCGAAGGGGGAGTGCACGTGGGCCGCGTCCCCCGCCAGCAGCACGCGGCCCTGGCGGTAGGAGGTCGCCTGGCGCGCGTTGTCGGTGAAGCGCGTCGCGCTGTGGACCTTCGTCACCCGGATGTCCGCCCCGGACACCCGCCGGAGGCTGTCTTCGAGCTCCTGCGCGGTGATCGGCGCGTCTCGGTCCACGGGCGGCCCGTCGAATTCGACGGTGAGGAACCGGCCGGGGACCGGCCCGACGACGTAGAGGCCGCCGGTGCCGTGCTGCCACCCGGCGGGCAGCACGTCGGCGCCGGTCAGTTCGGCCATCGCCTGCCGCCCGGTGATGGCCGGATCGGTCCCGGGGAACTCGAATCCCGCCAGCTTGCGGACCCGGCTGCGTCCCCCGTCGCACCCGGCGAGCCACCCGGCGCGCACGGTTTCCCCATCGCCGAGCTGCACGGTCACGCCGTCGTCGTCGGCGTCGAACCCGGTGAGCTCGACACCGCGCCGGATCTCGACCCCCAGTTCGGCGGCCCGCGCGGCGAGGATCGCCTCGACGGCCTGCTGCTGGATGACGACCACCCGGGCGGCGGGCCCGACGTCCCGGAAGGCGGGATCGGTGAAGTCGACCCCGCCTGAGGTGACCATGATCCCGGCGAAGTGCCCCACCGGGACGGCCTTGGGCCCACCTCCGCCGCGTGATTCGAGGAACTTCTGGATCTGCGCGAAGTTCTGCCGCACGACTTCGTCCATTGCGGGCAGCAGCCCCCGCCGGTAGAAGGCTTCGGCCGTGGTCAGGTTGACCGACCCGGCCTTGATCGTCTGGTCCGGCTCGGGCAGCCGTTCGACGACGAGCACGTCCACGCCCGCCAGCCGCAGTTCGCAGGCCAGCATCAAGCCGACCGGTCCGCCCCCGGAGATCACCACATCCCTGTTCATGGCTCCGATGATGCCCGGAAACTTTTACCGAGTCGAACTTTTGGTTCGGTCTATACTCTGGGCATGCCGGATCCGGGACTGCGCGAGCGGAAGAAGCAGGCCACCCGCCTGCTGATCTCCAACGTGGCCACAGGCTTGTTCGTCGAGCGCGGCTTCGAGGAGGTGACCGTGGCCGAGATCGCCGAGGCGGCGGGCGTCTCGAAGATGACGGTGTTCAACTACTTCCCGCGCAAGGAGGACCTGTTCCTCGACCGCCACGCGGACCGCCTGGCGGAGCTGACCGCGGTGGTGCGGTCCCGGCCGGCGGGGGTGTCGCCGTGTGAAGCACTGCGTCGTCACCAGCACGAGCTGCTGGCCACAGGACACCCGCTCTCGGGCGCGATCGCCGGTGGCCCGGGCTTCTGGTGGGTGCTGACCTCGAGCCCGGCGCTGATGGCGCGGTGGTACGAGCAGGAGCGCGAGATCGCGGACGCGTTCGCTTCGGTGCTCGTCGAGGAGACGGGTGAGGCGTTCCGGTCCCGGATGGTGGCGGGCTTGCTGACGACGGCGATCACGACGGTGTTCGCGCACGCGATGGGCCGGATCATCGCGGGCGACGACGCGGAAGTGGTCCGGCGGGAGCAGGTGGCGGTGGTCGACCAGGCCTTCGACCTCGTCGAACACGGAGTGGGTGCGTTCCCGGGTGAGGCGGGCTGACGCCGGCGCGGTTTCCGGCGGAGAACGTCGCCTGAGGTCGATCTCACTCCACGTCTCCGGTTCGTTTGTTTCGCCCTTCTTGTTTTGTAACACCGCGACATTCGATGGCGATCGACACGCACAAGGTATTGGCGTTTTCCGGGGTGGACTCTGGTGCGTGATGAATCGTCGCGGTGGGGATTATGGTGCGGTGGGAACCGGTCGTGGTGGATCTGGGTTGGGTCCACCGGGCGGCTGTGGTGCGCGTGCGTCTTGACGCCGTGGTGAACGTTCGCCTGCTGAGCGCGGAGAACGTGGAATCCTATCGGCGGAGAAGTGCTTATCGGATGGTCGGCGGGGTCGCGACGAATCGACAGCTGGACATTCGAGTCCCGTCCGACGGGCATTGGTACATCGCCGTCGACACCGAAGGATTGACGGCCGGAAAATTTCGGGTGGACGTCACCGTTGTTTCGTGACTTTCCCTTGGGCCGTGCCGGACGCGCCGGTTTTCCCGATCGCGAGACTAATTCAGCGGCGGTCGGCGCCCGGCCCACGGCCGGGCCCGCTCCAGCTGGCCCGCCAGCCGCAACAGCGTGTCGTCGGCGCCGAGCCGGCCGACGAACTGGGCGCCGATCGGCAGCCCGTCCGCGGTCCAGTGCAGGGGGACGCTCATCGCGGGCCGGCCGGTGAGGTTGGCCAGCTGGGTGTAGGGCACCCAGCCGAGGTTGTCGGAGATCATCCGTTCCACCACGGGCGTGTGCCGCAGCAGCCCGGCCGCTCCGGCGGCGAGCAGGGCCCGCTGCGCCGCGCGCAGCGGCGCCGGGGATTCGAACGCCCCGATCCGCGGCGGCGGGGTGGCCGTCGTCGGGGTCAGCAGGAGGTCGTAGGACTCGTGGAACCCGGCGAGCCGCCGGGTGTGCTCGTGGCGCCGTTCGATGGCGCGCACCAGGTCGACCGAGCTGGTGGCCCGTCCCAGCGCGGCCATGGTGCGGGTGTCGAGTTCGAAGGCCGTGTCGCCGGCTCCGCTCGCCGCCCGGCATTCCGCCATCGCGTGCGCGCAGCTGACGAACCAGCTGGTCAGGAAGTCGCGGGCCAGGGCCGCGTCGTCGAACGGCTGCGCGGACAGCTCCACCACGTCGTGCCCGAGTTCGTCGAGCAGAGCACCGGCCGCGCGCGCGGCGGCGACGGCTTCCGGGTGCGGGGCCGGGTTGATGGCGCTGGCGGTGCACAGCGCCACACGCAGCCGGCCCGGGTCGCGCCCGGCCTCGTCCGCGAAGGGAGTCCGCGGACCGCCGGCGAGGTAGGGCGAGAGCGGGGTCGGACCGGCGAGGACGTCGAGCATGGCCGCGGTGTCGCGGACGGAGCGGGAGATCACGCCGTCGGTGGCGGTGCCGCCGAGTCCTTCGGCGCGCGACGGCCCGGCCGGGATCAGCCCGCGTGACGGCTTGAGCCCGAACAGACCGCACGCCGACGCCGGGATCCGGATGGAGCCACCACCGTCACTGGCCCCCGCGCACGGCACGATCCCGGCGGCGACCGCGGCGGCCGCACCACCGGAGGACCCGCCTGGCGTGTGGCCGGTGTTCCAGGGGTTGCGGGCGGCTCCGAACAGGTCCGGTTCGGTGATGCCCTTGGCGCCGAATTCGGGGGTGTTGGTCTTGCCGAAGACGACCAGCCCGGCATCGAGCCAGCGCTGCACCACGGTGCTGGTCTCGGCGGCGGGTATCGCCGCCATCGACCGTGAGCCGCCGCTGGTGGGCGTTCCGGCCAAGTCCTGGTGGAGGTCCTTGATCAGGAACGGAACGCCGGCGAAGGGCCCGTCCGGCGCGGCCGCGGGCGGGTCCACCGCACGCACGACGGCGTTCAGCCGCGGGTTGACCCGCGCCAGCCGGGCCCGCGCCGCCTCGAGCAGTTCCGCCGGGGTGACCTGGCCTTCGCGGACCAGGGCGGCCAGGCCCACCGCGTCGTGGTTCGGGTAGTCGTCCATGGGGAGATCCTGCCGCACGCGACGGCGTTTCCGGTCCGGTGCACTCCCTTACCGAGCCGGCCGGTCTGCGCTACCGTCGGAGGGGGCCGCAGACATCCGGGGGGAAATCATGCGTCGAATGGTCGTCTCCGCCGCTTGCGCCGTGCTCGTGTTCACCGGCAGCGGCACCGCTGTCGCCGCCGCGGCCACGGACCCGCGGCAGGCCGCGCTGGACACCGCCGTGCAGGCCGGGAACGTGGGGATGATCGCCGTCGCCACGGATCCGGCCGGCCGCTGGCGGGGGCGCGCCGGGGTCGGTGACGTCGTCACCGGGGCGAAGCCCGACACCGGCGGCCGGTTCCGCATCGCCAGCGTGTCCAAGACCTTCACCGCGACACTCGTGCTGAAGCTGGCCGCGAAGGGCCGGCTGGGGCTGGACGAGCCGATCGCGAAGTACCTGCCCGGCCTGCTGCCCTACCCGGAGCCGATCACCGTCCGCCAGCTGCTGCAGCACACCAGCGGCCTGCCGCGGGACCTGGCGCCGCAGTACACCTGGACGACCCTGGCGGAGGTGGACACCGAACGGTTCGAGCACTTCGGCGAGGTGGAGGCGATCCACGACAGCACCGTGCAGCCGCTGCTGTTCCCGCCCGGCACGAGCTGGTCGTACTCCAACACCGGCTACAACGTGCTGGCCCTGCTGGTGGAGAAGCTCACCGGCCGCCGGTTCGAGCAGGTGCTCGCCGACTGGATCACCGGTCCGCTGCACCTGGCCGACACGTTCCTGCCGCGGGACTTCCCGCTGGTGCCGCACCCGGCCATCCGCGGCTACGAGCAGCTCTACCCCGCGCCGCACGGGCTGACGGACGTCACCGTCTACAACTTCAGCCGCTACTTCGGTGCCGGAAACATCATTTCGAGCGCGACCGACCTGAACCGCTTCTTCCGCGCGCTGTTCGACGGCGAACTCCTGCCGGCCGACGTGCTCGCGCAGATGAAGACCACGGTCCTGTGGCCGGGGCAGGGCGGCTTGCTCAGCTACGGGCTGGGGCTGATGCGCCTCTCCCTGGCCGGCATCTGCGGCCCCGGCGCCCCCGATGTCTGGGGCCACGCCGGGGACGTGCCGGGGTACAGCACGTGGAGCATGAGCGAAGACACCGCGACCCGCCAGATCACCGTCGCGTCCAGCCCGGACCTGACCGCGTCACCCGCTGCGGCGTCCGGCCGCATCCTGGCGATGGTGACGGAGTTCTGCAGCCCGGCTCTCCCCGAAGCCCAGGCGCACGCCGCCCAGCTGCAGGCCGCGGTGCACTGACGGCCGCTGGACATCAGCAGCGCTAACGTTACGTAAGGATCTTTAGCTGGAGTAATGCAGCTCCTCGGTCATACCGTGTCGGGGTGCTGCCTCTCCTGCTGGCCGGATTCGGAACCGGCCTGTCCCTGATCGTCGCGATCGGCTCCCAGAACGCCTTCCTGCTGCAACAAGGCCTGCGCGGCGGAGCCGTGGCGCCGCTGGTCGTCATCTGTGCCGTGTCCGATCTCGTGCTCATCGGGCTCGGGGTCAGCGGGATCGGGGCCGTGCTGGCGCAGTGGCCGACCGCCATCGGGGTCATCGCCGTCGGGGGTGGGCTGTTCCTGCTCGGCTACGGCGCGCTCGCCGCGCGGCGGGCGTTCCGGCCGTCCGTCATGACCGTCGGCGAGGACCGCACGCCGCTGCGGAAGGCCGTGCTCGCCTGCGTGGCCTTCACCTGGCTGAACCCGCACGTCTACCTCGACACGGTCCTGCTGCTCGGCTCGGTCGCGGTCGCCCACGGCGACGGGCGGTGGCTGTTCGGCCTCGGCGCCGGAGTGGCCAGCGCCGTCTGGTTCAGCGCCCTGGGCTTCGGGGCGCGGCGGCTGGCCGGCGTGTTCGCGAAGCCGATGGCCTGGCGCGTGCTCGACGTCGTGATCGCCGTGACGATGACCGGGCTGGGGGTGACGCTGCTGCTCGGCCGGGTCTGATCACCAGAGCCCCGAGGCCGGTGGCCGCTCCAGGTCCAGGAGGAACGCCTTCCGCTGCACCCCGCCCGCGTAGCCCGTGAGCTTCCCGCCCTTGCCGACGACGCGGTGGCACGCCACCAGGATGCTCAGCGGGTTGCGCCCGACCGCCGCGCCGACGTCGTGCGGCAGGCCGCCGACCGCCCGGGCCAGCTCGCCGTACGTCGCCGTGGCGCCGTACGGGATCTTGGCGAGCTCGGCCCACACCGTGCGGTCGAAGCCGGGGCCGTCCGCCCGCACCGGCACGTCGAACACCGTGCGCCGGCCGGCGAAGTACTCCGCCAGCTGCTGCGTCGCCTCGGGGAACGCCGTGTCGTCGCGCTCGCCGAACGTGGTGCGGTCCGGGCGGGTCCAGTGGTTCGGGAAGTACAGGCCGGTCACGACGGCGCCGTCGCCGACGACGGTCAGCGGGCCGATCGGGGAATCCACCACAGCGTGTTTCATCGGTTCTCCCAAGTAGTCCCGTCCGCGCGGGCGCCGCGCAGGCCGGGGAGCGCGCACCCTTCCAGTGCCGAAGTCGCGATCGTCCGATGTGGACTCCACGACGTCGACAGCAGCAGCCGCCGGTTCATGCCGGCCCAGCCCGCCGGGGTGGCGGCGACCACCCACGCGTCCGGCTCCGGCGCCGCGAAGCGGCGGGCCTGGCGCAGCCACGACGCCGCCGTTTCGGGCCAGGTCACCGTGGCCAGCACCAGGCCGCCCCAGGCCGCGGCGATCCGCTCGCCGTCGGGCCGGGAGGCAGCATCCGTGCCGATCACGATGTGCCGCGCCCGGCCGAGCAAGCCCAGCAGCGCCGCCAGTTCGAGCGAGGTCATGCGGCGTCGTGGAACACGAGGCCGAGGGTGTGGCGGCGGCCCGACCGGACCACCGAAACGCCGTGGCGCACCGGGGCCGCCGACCAGCCGCGGGCCGAGCGGACCGGCCTGTCCCGGGTGGTGAACACCAGGCCGTGGCCCTGGGGGATGAGCGTCGCCGTGCCGCGTGACTGCGCGCGTGGCCGCTGCTCCACCAGGAGGAACTCGCCGCCGGTGTGGTCGGTGCCCGGATCGTTCAGGTTGATCACCACCTGCAGCGGGAACACCTTGTCGCCGTAGAGGTCGCGGTGCAGCGCGTTCCAGCCGCCGGTGTCGTAGCGCAGCAGGATCGGCGTCGGCCGCCGCTGACCGGAGGCGTGGCACACCGCCAGCCACTCGTCCAAAGTGGACGGCCACTCGGCCGGCCGGCCGAGGCGCGCGGCCCAGTCCTGCGCGATCGGCAGCAGCCGCGGGTAGAGCGCCTGCCGCAGCCGCTGCACCGGTTCGGGGAACGGCGAAGCGAAGTAATGGTAGTCGCCGTTGTCCCCGAAGCGGTGACGACGCAGGTTCACCGTCGCCCGGAAGTGCGCCGGTTCGTCCCACAGCTCGACCAGCCGCGCGCACTCGGCCGGGCTGAGCAGCCGCGGCAGCAGGGCGCTGCCGTAGTCGTCGACCTCGGCGGCCACCGCGGCCCAGTCGGCCGCGGCGACGCGCTCCTCGAACGTCGTCACGCCGCCTCCATCGTCAGCAAGGCCCGCTTGGCTTCTTCCCCGCCGGCGTACTGCCCGTACGACCCGTCGGACCGGACGACCCGGTGGCACGGCACCACCACCGGCAACGGGTTGAGCGCGCACGCGGTGCCGACCGCGCGGACCGCCTTCGGGCTCCCCGCCGCCGCCGCGACCTGCGCGTAGCTTTCCGTGTTCCCGTAGGCGATCTCGGCCAGGTGAGCCAGCACGGCCCGGCGGAACCCCCGCGCCAGCCGCAGGTCCAGCGGGACGTCGAAGGCGTGCCGCTCGCCGGTGAAGTACTCCTCGAGCTGGCGGGTGACCTCCTCGAACCGGGCCGGGGTCCGGAGGATCCGCGGGCTGATGATCGCCGCCAGCTCGGCCAGCACGCCGTCGTGGTCCTGGCGGTCGAAGGCCACCCTCACCAGGCCTTCCTCGGTCGCCGCCAGCAGCAGCGGCCCCACCGGGGAGTCGACGATGTGGTAGGCGACGTCCAGCAGTCCCCGGCGGGCGGCGTCGGCGACGAGCCGCTCGTGCATCGGGTTCGGGTCGAGCAGGACCTCGTTCGTGAAGAACTGGAACATGTCCGTCATGAGTGCGCTCCTTCCAGGGGGTAGCAGGCTCGCAGCGCTTTGACGCCGTCGGCCGCCGCCCGGCGGGCGGCGTCGGCGGTGCCGCCGGTGATTTCCGCGATTTCGCGGTACGGCAGCCCGGCCAGGTAGTGGTAGGCCACGGCGAGGCGTTGCTTGTCCGGCAATCTCGCCAGCGCGTCCCACAGGTCGCCGTTCCACGCGTCCGCGCGGCCCGGCCGGTCCGGGACGTCCCCGACCGGGACCGGCCGGCGGGCCTGCGCGCGGGTGACGTCGACGGCCTTGCGGTGCGCGATCGTGACGAGCCACGCTTGGACGTTCGCGTCGGCGGGCAGCTCCGGGTACGCCTTCAACGCGGCCAGGAAGGTTTCCGACCAGGCGTCTTCGGCGTCGGCGGACCCGAGCACGGCCCGGCAGACCCGGAGGACCATCGGCCCGTGCTCGGCCACGACTTGCTCGAACGGTTTCACGATCACACCAGGTAGACGTCCGGGAGCGCCGGAACGTGAGGTCACGGTTCCGCGGTACCGGTCACGACGGTCGCGCCCAGCTCGTCGCAGGAGTGCACGCGCGGCGACAACCCCGCCGCCGCAAGGATTTCCGCGAGCACCGGCGCCTGCCGCTCGCTCGATTCGATCAGCAGGGTCCCGCCCGGAGCGAGCCAGCCCGGCGCGCCCGCGGCGACGCGGCGGGCGAGGTCCAGGCCGTCCGCGCCGCCGTCGAGCGCCACCAGCGGCTCGTGCAGGCGCGCTTCCGGCGGCATCGTCGCGACGGCCTCGGTCGGGACGTAGGGCACGTTCGCCAGCAGGACGTCGACCCGGCCGCGCAGGGCCGACGGCAGCGCGTCGTAGAGATCGCCCCGGTGGACGTGGGCGTCCGGGAGGTTCAGCCGGGCGCACTCGACCGCGGCGGCCTCGACGTCGGCGGCGTGCAGCTCACGCGGCGGCCGCGCGGCGGCGAACGCGGCGCCCAGCGCCCCGGAGCCGCAGCACAGGTCGAGCACCACCGGGTCCGGGGGCGCCAGCGAGACGGCGACGTCGACCAGGTACCCGGTGCGGTGGCGCGGCACGAACACCCCGGGCCGCACGGTGACGCGCAGGCCGTGGAACTCCGCCCAGCCCAGCAGGTGTTCCAGCGGCAGCCCGGCGACCCGGCGTTCGACGAGCGCACCGAGTTCCGCGGGGGACGTGGCCGCGGCGACGAGGAGATCGGCCTCGTCTTCGGCGAACACGCAGCCCGCGGCGCGCAGCCGGGAGACGACAGTGGGAGTGTCCAACAGGGAAGGAGCCTACAAGACCTGCACCGCGTCCCCGACGTTCAGCCCGTCGAAGAACGCCGCCGCATCGGCGTCGGTCAGGTGGACGCAGCCGTGCGAGGGCGCGTCGAGCGGCCCGGCGTGGAAGGCGATGCCGCCGGCGGCGAAGAACACCGAGTTGGGCATGTCGGTGCCGTACTGGCTGCTGCGGTGCTCGCGGTCCTTCCAGGCGACGCGGAACGACCCGGCGGGTGTTGCCTGGTCGGGTGGCCCGAACCCGGCCGGGACCGGGCCGCGGACCACCTGGCCGTCGCGCAGCAGCCAGGCCAGCCGCTGCGGCAGGCTCACGCACGCCCCGGTGGTGACGGCGCACGGCGGCGCGGGCGGGGGCGGGGGCGGGGTGGTCGTGGTCGGCGCGGCCGGACTGGTGGTCAGCGGCTCCGGCTCCGCGATCGGGCTCGGTGTCGTGGTGCGCGGCGCCGAGCAAGCAGCCGTGACCAGCACCGCACCCAGCAGGGTCACCACCTCGGTCCTGCGCATCCGTCGTCCCCTTCGCCTAACGTCCTGCCGGGGATCAGTACGGGTGAACGGCCCCGAAGGTTGAGCGCCGATGGGTTACCCCGGACGGGCGACGGCGAACCGCCGGAGACGACTCTCCGGCACCGGGCTCCGTCACGACCCAGCGCCAGGCCGGGGGCGCCGCTGATGATGATCACCGCGTCGGCGATCGCCGCCGCGATGCGCAGGCTGATCGCGACCCCGGCGGCGGGAGTCGGCTTTCCGGTCCACTTTGGAGCGTCGGCCGGACCTGCCAGGCGGAATCCGGGGCGCGAGGGTGGTTCGGGGCGGCGGTTTCCCGAGCCGGGGCTTGGCCTCCGGCCCCGGTAGCCACGTCCGGTGAGTACCGTGGATCGCGGGGGCCGGGGGAGCGGCCGGTGACCGGCCCGTCCGTGTCCGCGCCGATCGGCCGCGCGCCCGGGAGGAGAACCATGACCGCCACCACGGATCGCCCGCGTCTGCCGTTCGCGCGGCCGAACGTCCTGGAAATCGCGCCGCTCTTCGAGGTGCTGCGCCGGCAGGGACCCGTGGTCGCCGTGACCACTCCGGCCGGGGATCCCGCCTGGCTGGTCACCGGGTTCGAACAGGTCCGGAGCGTCTTCACCGATCCGCGGTTCGGGCGCTCGCACCCGGCGCCGGAGGAGGCGTCGGCGCTTTCGGACGCCGCGATCCTCAGCCGGCCGCAAGGGGACCACGAGACCGAGCACACCGACCACGCGCGGATGCGGCGGATGCTCGTACCGGCCTTCTCCGCCAACCGGATCCGGCGGCTCGCCGGCCACGTCCAGGAACTCGCCGACGGCTGCTTCGACGCCATGGACCGGGCCCGCGACGCCGGCGGCCCGGTCGACCTGCACGAGCACCTGTCGTTCCCGCTGCCCGTGCTGGTGATCTGCGAGCTGCTCTGCGTCCCGTCCGAAGACCGAGACACCTTCCGGGTGCTGTCGGACCGGATGGGCCGGATGGACATCGGCGACGGCGCCGGTGCGGCGCTCGACGAGTTCGCCGCCTACATGAGCCGGCTCGCCGCCACGAAGCGGCGCGCTCCCGGCCAGGACGTCGTCTCGGACCTGGTCCGCGCGCAGGCCGGCGATCCGTCGTTCGGCGACGACGACCTCGCCCGGCTCGCCGCCGGCCTGCTGTTCGCCGGCCACGAGACGACGTCCAACCGGATCGACCTTGGCGTGCTCTACCTGCTCGCCGACCTCACCCGCCGGGATGCGCTGGCCGCCGACCCCGACGGGCGGGTGCACGGCGTGGTCGAGGAGATCCTGCGGCTGTCCGCCCGGGCGGGCTCGGCGTCCTGCGGTACGCGCACGACGACGTCGAGCTCGGCGGCGTGGAGATCGCCCGCGGTGACGCGGTCGTGCTGGCGCTCGGGGCCGCCAACCGGGACTCGTCGGTGTTCCTCGACGCGGCGGCGTTCGACCCCGGCCGCAAGGCGACCTCGCACCTCTCCTTCGCCTACGGCGGCTGGTTCTGCATCGGCGCCAGCCTCGCGCGCACCGAGCTGCGCGTCGTCTTCGGGTCGCTGTTCCGGCGGTTTCCGGGGCTGCGCCTGGCCGTCGGCGTCGATGAACTCCAGGTCCGGACCAACCGTGTCACCGGGGGAGTGGACCGCGTGCCGGTCCTCTGGTAGACCAACGGCGGTCGTGAGCGGAGGATTAAGACGTGACGTTGTGGGACAAGCTCGGGATGGACGACAAGCTCATCAAGGTGCTCAAGGAGATCCCGCCGGGTCCCGACGCCGCGGAGTTCGGCCCGGCCTACGTCACGATCCACCAGCTGGCCGTCGAGCTGGACCAGCGGTTCCCCGAGGTGCGCAGGCAGCTGGACGTGCCGCTGGGCGGCGGCGCGACCCGGCACGCCGGTCTGGTCGAGCTGCTCGGCAAGGAGCTGGTGGAGAAGATCAAGCGCTACGGCGACGTCTACCCGATCGAAGCCGCGCAGCTTTCGTCGGTCCGGTTCCGCGAGGTGCGGCTGCGCGGCCCGGGCGGCCGGGACCTGGTCGGGGCGTCGAAGACCGACCTGCCGCTGATCCGCCTGCGGCCGAAGGACTGACGCGGTGCTCGCGCCGCTGCCGGTGCGGGTCCTGGTGGCCGAGCGCGACCCGGCGGTGCGAGCCCGCCTGAGCACGGTGCTCGAGGAGGCGGACGGCATCGAGCTGGTCGGCGCGGCCCCCGACGCGACGGCGGCCCGGGTCACCCTGCGCCGGCGCCTGCCGGACGTGCTGCTGCTGGACCTGCGCCTGGGCTGGCCGGACGCGCTGACCCGCCGTCCGGCGGTGGTGGCCCTGGCGACGTTCGACTCGGACGCGGGCATCCTGCGCGCCCTCCGCGACGGCGCGGCGGGCTTCCTGCTGCGATCGGCCCGGCGCCGCGACCTGATCAAGGTGGTCCGCTTGGCCGCGGACGGCCACGTGGTGTTGTCCCCGGACGCCTCCCGCCGCTGGGTGGCCTCGGCGACCAGGCTGTCCGGCCCGCGCGACGAGCGGCTGGCGGCGGTGGACCGCTTGTCGGCCCGCGAGACCGAGGTGCTCGCGGCGGTCGGCGCGGCTTTGACGAACGCGGAGATCGCCGAGCGGCTCGAGCTGCCGGAACCGGTGGTCCGGGACCACGTGGCGACGGTGGTGCGGAAGCTGGGCTGCGCGCACCGGACGGGCGCGGGGCTGCTGGCCTACGAGCGCGGGCTGTGCCGTCCGGGCCATGGCGGGCCTTGACGACGCTCTGAGCGCCGCCGCCGGTCAGCGCGGTGGTGGGGGCGGGTTACCGTGGCCGACTGGCGGCCGGGAGCTGCTCAGCGAGGCTGACGCTGTGCCCTCCACCAGCGGGCGCGACCGCGGTGGGGTGTGAGTTGCCATGGACGCCTGGCGGCCAGTACCGGTGGCGTGGGCAGCCGGCCCACGCCACCGGTTCCCTCAGAAGCCCGCCAGGCCGTCCGGTACCCCGACACCCGTCGGCGCGTCATAACCCGGCCCCGCGACGCACAGATAATCGCCGCCGCACTTCTTGCCCGCTCCGGCCGGGTCGTTGTGGCCCGTGGTGATGTCGGTGAACGAGGCCGCCTTGGCGTACACGTCCGCCGGACCAATCGCCCCCGCGTGGCCCGAACGGCCGATCAGGCCCGCGATGAACGGCGCCGAAGCGCTCGTGCCGCTCGCCCGGGTCCAGCCGTCCGCATCCGTGTAGTGGATCGCGATGTCCTCGGCCGCCGCCGACACGTCCGCGACCGTTCTCTTGCCGCAGTGGGTGTCCTGCTGCCACTTCGGCTTCGCGATGTACGCCGAACAGCCGCTGCCGCCGTACGGCCAAGCCCACTCCGCCCAACCGCGCGCGGAGTCCGGATCTCGGGCCAGCGACGTCCCGCCGACCGCGATCGTCGAGGCCAGGACCGCCGGGTAGCTCGCCGCCGTGAAGCCGCGGTCGCCGGAAGACGCCACCACCGTCACGCCCGGGTGCTGGTAATGGCTCGCGTACGCCAGCGCCGCGCCGTTTTCGCGGGCGCCGTAGCTGTTCGACACCACCTTGGCGCCCAGCCGCACCGCCGTGTCCGCCGTCTCCGCCAGGTCGGCGAACCCGGGCGAGTTGCCCTCCACGACCAGGATCCGGCACGACGGGCACGCCGCGGACACCATCGACACGTCCAATGTGGACTCCATGGCCCAGCCGAAGTTGTTCGCCGGCAGCGGTGTGGCCGCACCCTGCTGGTTGACCTTGCGGAAACAGCCGTTCGCCGTCGTGCACGGCGGCAGGCCGTACTGCGCCCGGTACGCGGCCAGGTCGGCCTCCAGGTCCGGCGCGTCGAAGGCGATCGAGATGCCGACGACGGTGTCCGGCTCCGCCGAAGCCGGCAGCCGGTAGGCCGCCGCGAGGTCGTCGGCGCCCCAGCCGGCCGGGCCGCCGGCCGAGCGCGCCGCACCGGGCGTGTACGTGGTGAGGCAGTGCAGCAGGCCCGGCTGCTCGGGGCACGCCGCGCGGGGCGCCGGTGCCGCGCTCGCGGCCGGCGTGACCAGCCCGATCGCCGCCACCGCGGCGGCCAGCATCACCAGCCATCTCTTGTTCACCGTGGACAGTCCTCTCATGACGGGTAGACGTGGTAGGCGGCGGTGATCGTCTCGGCGATCGTCACCCCGGCGGCGTCGGCCGCCGTGACGCGCAGTGAGACGTCCGTGCCCCGGAACGCCTCCGTGGTTGCGGTGAAGCCCGCGTGGAAGACGCCGTCGCCGCGGGCGGTGACGGTCGCGTCCTGCCAGGTCGTCCCGTCGGTCGAGTACTGCACGGTCGCGGCCGTCACCGGCGAGCCGGTGCTCTGCTGCAGGTGCCCCACCGTGAGGTCCAGGCCCTGCGCACCGGACGGCGTGGACCCGTCCGGCCGCAGGCCGCCGACCGCGTACCCCAGCGTCAGCAGCGGTTCGACCGCACACTCCCGGTCCGGCTCCTCCGCGGCGCGGGCGCAGTACAGCGTCGGCGGCAGGGTCACCCCTTCGACGTGCTGCGACCGCCACGTCCACTCCGTGTGGGTCGCGGTGCTCTGCCGGTACATCGGCCCGGTGCGCCCGGCGTCGATCGTCAGCCCCAGCGTCGACGGGCCGGGCGTGACCTCCTGGTCGAAGCCGACCGTAGCGACGCTCCGCGGACTGCCTTCGGCCAGGGTCGTGCCGTCCTGGGTGAACCGGTAGGACCCGGTGATGGTGTCCCGGGGCTCGCCGATGAAGCCGAAACCGGTGTGACCGGGCTGGTTGTCGCTGAACGGCGTGATCGCGATCCGCACCAGGTCGCCCGCCCGCGTCGCGCCCGGCAGCGTGTACGCCCGGCCGTCGGTCAGCGGCAGCAGCGCCACCTCGCCGGCGGGGTGCAGCGGGAAGCGGTTCCAGTCCTCGGTGACCGACGAGCCGCCCTGGTAGGTGCGGAACTGCTCGTGCTGGCCGCCGGCCCAGCCGGGGAACGGCCCGGGCAGGACGTACTTCGACAAGCCGCCGAACCACCCCAGGTCCGGTGCGGCCGAGACGTATTCCGTCTGCTTCCGGGGCAGCTGGATCGGGTGCGACGGGTGGCCGCTGACGTCCTCGAACGAGAACATCCCGCTGCGCTGGCGCAGGCCGAGCGAGGAGTACTCGCTGAAGTAGGTCGCGTCGACCGCGGCGACGTCCTTCGCCGTGATCACGTACCGCTGCTGCGGAATCACCCCGATGGTCGCCTTCTGCAGCACGTATTCGTACGGCGTGCCCGGCCCGGGCGGGGACACGAGCCTGCTGTACGGATAGGTCTGCAGCGCCCCGGTGCGCACCGGGGTGCTGGTGGGCGACACCGAGATCGGCACGCCGGGCCCGGCGTCGAAGTCGACGAGCAGCGCCGGGCCGGTCTTGGCGGCCCGGCGGAACAGGAAGCCGGTGTCGTCGAGCAGCGCCGGGCGCGGGGTCACCCAGGTCAGCTTGCTGGACGCCCGCTTCGCGTCGACGCGGACGGTCGCGTCCGCCTTCACCGCGAACTCCGGCTGCGCGCTGAACCGCAGCTGGGTCGGGTTGCCGTCGGCGTCGGACGTCCAGAACACCCCGAGGGCGCTGTAGTTGCCGTCCGGCACGCTGAACTTGGCCGTCCCGCCGAAGAAGTAGTTGAAGTTCTCGTCGCCGGCGAGGGTGTCGCCGTCGTCGGTGTTGTAGAGGAACGCGATACCGGTGTCGGCGGGCTTGCCCGCGATGTCCGTGGCGTCGACCGACACCGTCCGCAGCACCGATCGCGGCCGCACCGCCTGCCGCTTCGGCGCTCCCGGGAGGGCGTACCGGGCCCCGCCGGCGAACAGTCCTCGCCCGCCGAAGCGGCCACGAGCACTGTCCTCTTTGAACTGCTTGGCCAGTGCGGCGCCGAACGTCGCGGTGTCGACCGGCGCCCGGGCCCCGGCCAGCAGCGCCTTGACGTCGAACAGGCTCAGGTCGAGTCCGCGCCCGAGGTAGGGCAGCGCGGTGCCGGGCACCTCGTAGTCCCGGCCGCCGAGCCGCAGGTGCACCAGCGCCCGCGCCATGCCCTTGGCCGCGGCCGGCTGCACCTCGAACGTGTCCCGGCCGTCCGGGGCGGTCCCGACGGTCACCCGGTCCCCGGTGACGAGCGTGACGGTCGAGGACGAACCCGCGGCGGCCGCGGACGGCGGGGCGAGCCCGGCCACGCCCGCCGCACCGGCGAGCAGGACCGCGAACATCGAAAATCTTCTTCGCACTGGCGCCTCCGTGAGGTGAGTGATCACCACTACGACGGGCCGGCCGCCCGGACTGTTGAGCCGGGTCACGATCTTCGGCGAATTACCGCCGATCGGTCCAACGCGCTACTTCTTCCGCGCCTTTTCGACGGCTTCCAGGAATTCCTTGACCGCGGCGAGCTTCGAGTAGCCGTAGCGGAACGTGTTGCCCGGCAGCTTGTCGCAGCCGAAGGGCACGTTCGCGACGACCTCCGTGGGAGCGTTCGGGGCCACGAAGACGATTTCGCCGGGCTTCGCGCGGGTGGCCGCGGTGTGCCGGACGTCGGTCAGCTTCGCGACCGGAAACCGGTGCGGGGTGTCGCCGGGGAGGAAGCCGAGCGACTTCGTGGCGACCTTGAGCGTGACCGTCCGGCCGTCGAAGTGGATCGACCGGCGCCGGTCCCGGACGTGGTGGGGCCGCACGGGACCTCCCGCTGGTCAGAGCGTCCGGCAGGTGAGCGCCGGCCGGGCGTCGGCACTTCCGTTCTGCGTCAAGGCGATCAGGCCGAACGTCGTCGTCGCGTCCGCGTCGAGCTTGGCGTTCCAGCCGGCGTTTTCGACCGTCACCGTCGAACCATCGACCGTGAAGGTGCCGTTCCACAAGCCGCTGATGCGGTGACCGGCGGGCAGCTGCCAGCGGACGCGCCAGCCGGACAGGCCCGCGGTCCGGTCGTTGCGCACCGTCACCTGCACCTGGTAGCCGCCGGGCCAGGAGTTCGTCACCTCGTAGCGGGCCGCGCAGCCCAGGTCGGCCGGCGTGGGGCTCGCGGGCGTCGAGGCCGGGGGAGAGGCCGCGGGAACGGACGAAACCGGTGCGGCGACGGTCGTCGTGCCGCCGGGGACGAGCACCGTGCCGATCACCACGCCGAGGGCCAGCAGGACCGCGCCGGCGGCGGACGCCAGGACGAGCCGGCGCCGGGGGCGGCGGACGCGCAGCAGCCGGGTCCCGGCCCGGGGCCGCGGCCGGGGCGGCGGCAGCGGACGGCCGCCGGTGACCGCTTCGAACAGCTCCTGGACCTCGGCCATCGACGGGCGCGCTTCGGGATCCCGCTGCAGCATGCGGATGAGCACTTCGGCGAGCGGCCCCTGGTGCCGCGGCGGGATCGTCTCCTCCTTCGCGATGCGCAGCAGGAGCGTGATCGCGTTGTCGTCGTTGCCGAACGGGGGCGTGCCTTCCAGCGCGCGGTAGAGCGTCGCCCCGAGGGAAAAGACGTCGGCCGGGAAACCGGCTTCGTGGCCGCCGGCGACTTCGGGAGCCAGGTAGGCCGGCGTGCCCGCGATGAACCCACCGCCGGTCACGGTCCCTTCGCCGGTGGCGCGGGAAATGCCGAAGTCGGCGATCTTGACGACGCCGGACTCGCCGAGCAGGACGTTGCCGGGCGTGACGTCGCGGTGCACGACTCCCTCGGCGTGGGCGGCCGCGAGCGCCGACGCGACCGGCAGGCCGATGCGCGCCACCTCTTCGGCGGGGAGGGTCTCCCGGTCCAGCAGGATCTCCGCGAGGCTGCGCGACGGCAGGTACTCCATCACCAGGTACGGCCCGCCGGGCGCCTCGACGACGTCGTGCACCGTGATCGCGTGCGGGTGCCGCAGGCGCGCGGTGAGCCGCGCTTCGCGCAGGGCACGCACGCTCGCCTGCTGACTGGCCGCCGGCCCGATGGCCGCGTCGTAGTCCAGCTGCTTGACCGCGACGACGCGGTCGAGCCGCTCGTCGCGGGCGCGCCAGATGACGCCCATCGAGCCCTGGCCGATCCTCATCGCCAGCCGGTAGCGCCCGGCGATCAGCTCTCCTGCGTCGGTCACGGCGACCTCCCCGGCCTTCCCCAGAGCACACAGCACACACGGATGCGGGTGGCGATCGGTTCGAGCCTAACGGCCTGCCCGCCGGTGTGCAGGCGGGCAGGCCGCGTCAAGCGCCGGGCCGGTGCAGCTGGTCCCACGCCGGGACGTACGGGGTGAAGCGCAGCTTCATCCCGGCCTCGCCCGGCAGCTTGTCCGCCTTGCGGGCGTTGCAGCTGCGGGCCGTGCCCCCGCACGCGGCGACCGTGTTGAGCCAGTCGGTCCGGGCGCCGCCGCGGCTCAGCGGCGTCACGTGGTCGATCGTGGTGGCGCGCTGCCCGCAGTAGGCGCAGCGGTAGCCGTCACGGACCAGCACGCCGCGCCGGGACCAGCGCGGCGGCTGCGTATATCGCCACTTCATGACGACGTACCGCAGCAACCGCACGATCTTCGGGCGCGGGAACAGCCCGTAGGCGAGGCCCTCCTCGGCTTCGTGGATTTCGGCGACGTGGCGCACGAGCATGCGGATCGCGTGCGGGACCGAAACGGTCTGCAGCGGCTCGTAGCCGGCGTTCAGGACGAGTACTTTCACAGCGCACTCCGATTTCGACGATGGGACGCGGGAAGCGGTGGCCTCCCGCTTGGTGGGAATCATCGTCGCCGAGCGGCTTGACCTGCGTCAATCGCGTTTCACCGCAGGGGATGCGCGCGGAAGAACCGCCAAATCACCGGCGTCGCGTCGAGCACCGTGGGCGTCGCGGAATCGTTGTTCGGCCGGGTGCTGGGCCAGACGTGCCCGGCGCCTTCGACGCGGTAGTGCTCGAGGGCGCCGCGCCGGTCGCAGCCGAGCCACTTCTCGGCGACGACTCCGGCGATCGGCGTCCACGACACCGGAGCGGGCCGGCAACCGTCCCTTGTGGACCAGGCGGCCAGCCAGTCCGGGATCGCGGGCAGGCCTTTCGCCGGATTGCCGGCGTACGGGATCGTCGTGTCGGCCGTGCCGTGGAAGTCGAGGACCGGCACGGGCCGGCTCGGGTGGCAGGGGCCGCCCTGCGGGTAGAACGCGCCGGACACCGGCGCGAACGCGGCGATCCGGCCCGCCAGCCGGCAGGCGAGCACGCCGGTGAACCCGCCGCCGTTGGACTTGCCGGCCGCGAAGATCCGGCCGGGGTCGACGCACAGCGTGCGCTGCAGCGCGGTCAGCAGGTCGCTGGTGAACAGGACGTCGTCGGCGGCGGCCGAGTAGGGCGCCCCGGTCCAGGCCGATTCGCCGTCGGTGCCGATCAGGCCCTGCGGGTAGACGGCGATCGTGTCCAGCGCCGAGAAGCCGGACAGCTCCTCCTGGTACTGGGACGTCCGCTTGTGCCCGTGGAAGGACAGGACCAGCGGGTACGGCCGCCACGGGTGGTACCCGGCGGGCAGGTGGACGGTGTACTCGCGGTCGAGGCCACCCGAGGTGACGTGCCGGGTGGTCGTCACGCCGGCCGGGAACCCGGGTGCGCGTCCGCAGCCGGTGGTGGGAACGGGGTGGTCGGCGACGCCACCCGCGGCGGCGGGCGCGGCGAAGGCGGTGGTCAGGGCACAGGCCGCGGCGAACACGGCCGCCCATCGGGGGAAGCGTCCGGGCACTCGATCCTCCTTGATCGGCAGCGGGGCGTGGCCAGCATCACACCGGGAGCCGCCGGCCCGGGGATTGCGTTCATAAAGTGCGCGGTCGGAACTGTCGGACCCACTCGGTAGGATCGACCCAACAACGGCCTTCGGACATGCGGAAAGGGATGGAAGTGACTGCCCCGATCGAGACGCTGGAGTTCCAGTCGGAAGCGCGTCAGCTGCTCCAGCTGATGATCCATTCGATCTATTCGAACAAGGACACGTTCCTGCGGGAGCTCGTGTCCAACGCCTCCGACGCCCTCGACAAGCTGAGGCTGGAGTCGTACCGCGACAAGGACCTCGAGGCGGACACGTCCGACCTGCACATCGCGATCGAGACCGACCCGGAGGCGCGGACCCTGACGGTGCGCGACAACGGCATCGGCATGACCCGCGAGGAGGTCGTCGCCCTGATCGGGACGATCGCCAAGTCCGGCACCGCCGACTTCCTGACCAAGCTCAAGGAGGCGAAGGACGCGGCGGCGTCGCAGGACCTCATCGGGCAGTTCGGCGTCGGGTTCTACGCGAGCTTCATGGTCGCGGACAAGGTCACCCTCGTGACGCGCCGCGCCGGCACCGCCGAGGGCGTCCGCTGGGAGTCGACCGGCGAAGGCACGTACACGATCCAGCCGGTCGAAGACGCGCCCCAGGGCACCGCGGTCACCCTGCACCTCAAGCCCGAGGACACCGAGGACCACCTCTACGACTACACGTCCGCGGCGAAGATCCGCGAAATCGTGAAGAAGTACTCCGACTTCATCACCTGGCCCATCCGGATGGCGGGCGAGGGCGAAGCCGCCGAGGCCGAAACCGTCAACTCGATGAAGGCGCTGTGGGCGCGCTCGTCGAGCGAGGTCACCGAGGACGAGTACCACGAGTTCTACAAGCACGTCAGCCACGACTGGCAGGACCCGCTGGAAACGATCCGGCTGCAGGCCGAGGGGACGTTCGAGTACCAGGCGCTGCTGTTCCTGCCCTCGCACGCGCCGATGGACCTGTTCCTGCGCGAGCGCAAGCGCGGCGTCCAGCTCTACGTCAAGCGCGTGTTCATCATGGACGACTGCGAGTCGCTCGTCCCCGAGTACCTGCGGTTCGTCAAGGGCGTCGTCGACGCGCAGGACCTCTCGCTCAACGTCTCGCGGGAGATCCTCCAGCAGGACAGGCAGATCCAGCTGATCCGCCGCCGCCTGGTGAAGAAGGTCCTGTCGACGGTCAAGACGATGATGACCGCCGACGCCGAGAAGTACGCGACGTTCTGGCGCGAGTTCGGCCGGGCGGTCAAGGAGGGCTTGCTCGACGACTTCGAGAACCGCGAAGCCATCCTCGAGATCTCCTCGTTCGCCTCGACGCACGACGCCGAGAAGCCGACTTCGCTGCGCGACTACGTCTCGCGGATGAAGGAGGGCCAGGAGCACATCTACTTCATGACCGGCGAATCGCGGTCCGCGATCGAGAACTCGCCGCACATGGAGGCGTTCCGCGCCAAGGGCTTCGAGGTGCTGGTGCTGACCGACCCGATCGACGAGATGTGGGTCGACTCGGTGCCGGGCTTCGACGGGAAGCAGTTCCAGTCGATCGCCAAGGGTCAGGTCGACCTCGAGTCGGAAGAGGACAAGAAGGCCACCGAGGTCGCCCGCGAGCAGCAGAACAAGGACTTCGAGAGCCTGCTGACCTGGATGGGGACGGCGCTGGGCGAGACCGTCAAGGAGGTGCGCCTCTCGTCGCGGCTGACGACGTCGCCCGCCTGCATCGTCGGCGACACGCACGACCTGACCCCGACGCTGGAGAAGATGTACCGCGCGATGGGGCAGGAACTGCCGCCGATCAAGCGCATCCTCGAGCTCAACCCGGAGCACGGCCTGGTGACGGGGCTGCGCGAGGCGCACGCATCGCGGCCGGACGACGAGGGCCTGGCCGAGACGGCCGAGCTGCTCTACGGCATGGCCCTGCTCGCGGAGGGCGGCGAGCTGGCCGACCCGTCGCGGTTCATCAAGCTGCTGTCCGGCCGGCTGGAGAAGACGCTCTGAGCCGAGGCCCGGGCGGGTGCGAACCCGCCCGGGCTCACGGGGCCGCGTTCATCAGGTCGAGCGCGCTCTGCTGCCGGGCGGCGTCGGTCTGGTCGAACGGGCCCGCCCACATCAGCCCGTACGCCTCCGCGCTGTTCCGGTCGTTCGTGTACGCCGCGTTCGCCTGCCGCTGCAGGTAGGCCGTGTACGGGTGATCGGGCAGTGCCGCGTTCAGCACCGCCAGGTCCCGGACGTACACGCCCTTGAACGTCGGGCCGTCGATGCCGCCCCCGCCGGCCGTCTCGCCCGGGTCGCGGAGGATCCCGCCCGGGTTGAGGGCCGCGTTCGTCGTCGACGCGTTCGCCATCGCGCGGGCCTTCGTCAGCAGGCTCGCGTCGCCGGTGGCGCGGTTGAGCTCGCTCAGCGCCGCCAGGGGCACGCCCTGGTTGTACGTCCAGACGGGCTGGCCGTTGTTGGTGCAGGTCGCCGTGTTGAGGCCGTCGTTGACCAGGTTCCCGCTGTTGATCACGCCGCTGCCCGAGAACCACGTCCAGCCCGCGCGGGCGCGCGCCAGGTACGCGGTGTCGCCCGGGATGCGGTTGTGCAGGGCCGCGTTGAGCTGGATGTACAGCGAGTTCGGGATGGCGTTCTTCGTCGTTCGCGAAGTGTTCCACCAGACCCCGCCGCCGCAGACGCCGTCCCAGTACGCGTACATGTGGTCGGCGTCGGCGCGGGCGGTGTTCAGGTAGCGGCCGTCGCCGGTCAGGTCGTAGGCGTCGACCCAAGCCAGGCCCCACCACGCGGTGTCGTCGAGGTAGTCGTTGCGGAAGCTGCCGCCCTGCGCCGACAGGTTCTTCGTGTACGTCGTGTCGATCGCGTAGCGGTAGCTGCCCATACCGCTGATCCGGGCGCTGTCGATGACCGCGGTGAGCGCGTTGGCCGAGTTCCACCACCCGGTCGTGTCGAAGAGGCCGGTGCCGAGGTTGTACCGCTCCATCAGGGCCGTCGCCGCCGCGGTGCGGCGGTCCCAGGCGTTCCAGGTCGTCCGGGCCCAGCCGGTGCAGGCGATGGTTCCCGATCCCACGGGCTGCCCGCAGGCGCGCAACAGTCCCACGCCCTTGTTCGCCCAGTCGTCGGCGTTGTACATCAGCGTCCGGTAGCCCGTCGCTCCCGACGGTGTCACGGTGTCGCCGAGCTTGCTGCCCGAGGCCCACGTGCGCCCGGCGTCGAACGAGCGGTCCAGCCAGACGTGGTCGCCGGCGCCGCCGCCGGTGATCGCCGCCCAGCCCATGTCGTCACCGTCGTCGAGGTGCAGGGAGATCCGGCGTGACCCGGTGGTCGCCGAGCTCCCTTCGCGGTCACCGGGCGACAGCGCCGGATCCCGGGCGTCGCAATACTTGTCGCAGATCGGGGCGGCGGCCGGGGTCGCGGCCACGGACGCCGGAGCAGCCGGGGTGGCCGGGGTAGCCGGAGTGGCCGGAGCGGCGGCCAGGGCCAGGGTCGTCAGGAAAGCCAGGAAGTGCATCGGTCACCTTCCGCGCTGAAGGGCGATGCTCCCATTCTGCCGAGCCGATATTATTGGTCCAGTCCTTTGCCGGGACAGGTTCCGGACAGGAATTCACGCCCGCCGCGAGCTCAGCAGCAGCAGGCACAGCACCGCGATCCCGGTGACGAGCCCGGCGACCAGCAGCATCGGGTCCAGGGTCGCCGGTGTCGCCGCGGTCGCCTGCTGGACCGCGGGCGGCGGCTCGGCGGCGGCCGGAATGGCCTCGGTGGCCGGAGCGGCCGGGGTGACGGCGGCCACGGAGGTGGCCGCCGGGGGAGTGCTCCCCGGAAGTGTGGTCGCCACCGGCACCGCGCCGGCCGCGGTCCGGGACGGCAGCGGCCGGGACGTGGTGCTCGGCGGCGCGGTCGTGGGCGCCGGCAGCACCGTCACCGAGGCCCGCATGTCCGGGTGCACCGAGCAGTAGTACTGGTAGGTGCCCGCCTGCCGGAACGTGTAGCTCCAGCTCTGCCCGGCCGAAAGCTGCGGGCTGCGGAACGCGACCGGCGCGCTCGTCGTGACGACGTCGTGCGGGGCCTCGTCGTGCTGCATCCAGGTGACCGTGTCGCCGACCCGGACAGTCAGCGCGGCGGGGGAGAAGGCGTAGCCCTGCATCATGACCTGCTGCGTCGCCGCGGCGGCGGGGCTCGCGAGCGGCACGTTCAGGAACACGAGCAGACCGGCCACGGCCAGGGCGGCGCGCCTCATCGGACGAACTCGATCGCGATCTCGACGCGCAGCCGCCGGCGGGCCAGCAGCCGCCCGAACCGGCCCGCGCGCGGTGGTTTCCGGCGGGCCGGGAGGACGGCTCCGGCGGCCCAGACGACGACGCCGTGCTCGTCCCGGTGCCGGACGTCGCCGCGCAGGCGCACCGCCCGCCCGGCCACGCTGCCTTCGACGACGAACGGGTCCTCGGCGACTTCTCCGGCGGTGAAGGTGAGCTCGTCGCCGCGGAACGCCCGGCGGAGGAACGGGATCCCGGTCCGCAGCGAGCGGGGGTCGAAGGTGACCGTGAGCGCCGAGCCGGGCGTCCAGTGCCCGCCGGTCGCGGTGAGCCGGCCGCGGACCAGGGGCGGGCGCGAGGAAATCTCGATGACGCAGCGGTCGCGGCGCAGAGTGTAACCGGTCCGGGGCAGGACGGCGGTGTCGGACATGAAGAGTGGCCTCCGGGGATGGGAGCGGGTGGCCCGGCCGGGAACCGGGCCACCCGTGACGACGGCGAGCGTCAGCAGCTCGCCTGGTTCAGCAACGGGGTGAGCACGTTCTCGAGCCACACCGTGTGCGTCTTGATGTACTGGTCGAGGTTCAGCAGATCGGTCACCTGCTGGCCCAGCGACTCCTCGAGGTGTGCGCTCTTGATGTGCGCGATGATCGGCGCGAGCGTGTCGGTGGCGACCTGGCCGGCCGATCCGTCGAACACCGGGGCGAGCACGGTTTCCAGCCACACCGTGTGGGTCTTGAGGTACTGGTCCAGGTTGAGGATGTCCTGCACCTGCTGACCGGGTGAGGTCTCGAGGTGCGCGCTCTTGATGTGGTCGAGGATCGGCTGCAGGACGGCCTTCGGCACGCAGGAGCCGCCGCCGGCCGGGGTGGACGGCATCGGCATCGAGTGGCTCGGTGCCGAAGTCGGGGCGGACGTCGGAGCGGACGTCGGGGTGGAGGCCGGCGGAGCACTGGTCGGGGCCGCGCCGGTCACGGTGACGGTCGCCTTCATGTCCGGGTGGATCGAGCAGTAGTACGAGTACTTGCCCGCCTTGGTGAAGGTGTGGCTGAAGGTCTGGCCGGTCTGCAGGTTCGGCGAGGTGAACTTCTCCGGCCCGTCGGTGACCACGATGTTGTGCGGCGCGGTGTCGTGGTTGGTCCACGTCACCGTGTCCCCGACGTCGATCGTGAGGTCGGCCGGCGAGAACTTGTAGCCCATGGCGTCGACCGGCTTGGTGGACGGCGCCGCGGCCGGGGCGGCGGCCCCGCCCGCCTGTTCCTGCGCGAGTCCCTGGTACAGCGGGACGGCCAGGGGACCCTGCTGGGCCAGTGCGGCCAGGTCGACGTTCGCCGCCTGGCTCGGCGCGGCCTGCTCGGTCCGGTCGCCGCGCAGCGTGGCGAGGCTGAACAACGCCGTCGCCAGTGCGAGAATCGCCACGGCGACCGGCCAGCTCCGCCGTCGCCGCACCACCTCCGGCTGCTCGGGGGCGGTGGGGGTGGGGTTGTCCATCGAGGACTCCTTTCGCAGGGCCATCAGCGGCCGGGGCTGGCCGTGACGAGGAAGCTCGCCGCGAGGAGGACCACGAGCACGAGCGTGGTCTCGGCGGCGACGGAATGGACGAAGGGGCGGACGGTGGCGGCGTCCCCGCGCAGGACGACGGCGAAGTCGAGGCGGCGGCCCACCCAGCTGCGGCTGAACTGCGCGGCCAGCAGCACGACGGCGAGCACGGCCAGCTTGACCAGCAGCGTCCGCCCGTAGGCCGTGCCGAACACGCGGCCGATGCTGCCGACGGTCTGCCACGCGAGCACGACGCCCGCGGCGACCACGACGGCGACCGACGTCATCGCCAGCTTCGAGTAGCGGGGGATCACCGAGGCGAGCTCTTCGGGGTCACGGCGTGCCAGGACGCCGAACAGCAGCACGGCCAGCCCGCCGATCCACGCCGAAGCGCCCGCGAGGTGCGCGAAGTCCGCCAGCTGCGTCAGCCAGGGCCGGGTGCTCTCCACCGCGTGGCCGGTGAGCCCGGTCGTGCGGAGCAGCCCGAGCAGGATCGCCCCGGCCCCGACCCGCCAGGGCAACGCCGTGGCCGCGTCCCGGCCGCGTTGCAGCAGCCAGGCCAGCACCACCCCGCCGAGCAGCCACAGCAGCGCCCTGGCGAACCAGATGCGCCCGAACTGGCTGTCCAGCGCCTGGCCGAGCAGGTCCCAGGCCAGGAAGTCGCCGGGCGGTCGCTGCGCGGCCCACGCCGCCTGCAGGCCCAGGCCGGCGAGCGTGCCGGCCAGGCCGAGGACCCACCCGGTGATCAGCACCGAACGAGCCCCGCGGTGGCCGGCGCCGGCGGGCCAGAGCACGGCGAGGAACAGCAGCCCGCCGGCGAACAGCGTGAGACCGGCGTAGTCGACGGTGCGGGCGAGCACGTACCAGCCCTTGACGGGGTCCACGGCTCACCGTCCACTGGGGACGGTCGGCGTCGGTACCGGCACCATCGCGGGCGTCAGGCCGCCGTCGGCCGAGCGGCAGTAGCCGAGGATCAGCGCGGCGGCCCCGTCCGGTCCGGTCACCCTGAGCCCGGTCGTGAGGGAGCCGAGCAGGGGCAGCCCGCCGACGGTGTCGAGAACCTGTTGCGGCACACCGGCTTGGCACGCGGGCACGTCGGTTCCCGGCGGCGGTGGTGCCGGTGTCGTCGGCTCCGGCGAGGACACCGGGGGAGGCAAGGTCCCGGGCTCGGGTGACCCCGGATCCGGCACCGGAACCACGCCGGTGTCGCCGGGCATCGACGGCATCGACGGCACCGGGCCCGCCGGCTGGTCGCCCACCGGGATGGCGGGCAGCGGGGACACCGGGCCGCCCGTGGGCAGCTGGCCGGCCGGAACCGGCTGCGCGCCGGGGGTTTGCGGCGTGGCGGGGTGGCCGCCGTCCGCGACCGCGGGCGGGGTGGCCGCGGCGGTGCCCGGCCGCAGGCCGAGGCCGGAGGCGTAGCCGACGACGATCACGACGGCGCCGGCCAGGCTCGCGGCGATGACGTGGTCACGGCGCAGGGCGGGTCCTCGCACGGTTTCGTCCTCCAGAGAACGGGAATTCGCTCACGGGAAACGGCAATTCCGGAGCGGCGGGGAAAGAGCGGGATGTGGGAGCAATAAACCAGCCGCCACGTTTCGCGGGGTGATCTTCACGTGAAGGCCAGGTTAAGTCGAGCGGCCCGCGGACGGCCTGACGCGGTGAGTTGCTGGGCCGAAAGCCGCTTTCGCTGGACTGTTCGGGTGACCGGACAGGCGAACCGTCGGAGTAGCTGCCCGGTTTGCCTGATCCCGGGGTGGCGGTGCGCCGCGCCGGTGAGAATTGGTTAACACAGCCGTTTCACGACCTCCCGTCATGACCCGGGTCAGCTCGCTACGGTTCCGGCATCGCTCGAATTCCCGAGAAGGCGAGAAAACATGACTTCCCGCTGGTCTTTCCCGGTCCGGATCGCCGCCGCGCTGGCGGCCGCCATCGGCGCGGTATTGCTGGGCGCGTCCGCGGCGGCCGCGCACAGCGTCCTGGTGTCCAGTTCGCCGGCCGCGGACGCGTCGGTCGCCGCGGGCCCGGCCGAGGCCGTGCTCGAGTTCAACGAGCCGGTGGAAAACCGGTTCACCGAACTCGCGGTGCTCGGGCCCGACGGGACTTCGCACTGGGAGGCCGGTCCGGCGTCCATTGTGGACGCCCGGGTCTCCGCGCCGCTGCGTCCGCTCGGTCCGGCCGGGGCCTACACCATCCGGTACCGCGTCACCTCCGCCGACGGCCACCCGGTCTCCGGCACCGTCCCGTTCCGGCTCACCGTGGCGGGCCCGGCGGCCGCGGTGCCGGCCGCCGCCGCGGTGGCCCGCCCGGACTCGGACGGCTCGATGCCGCTGTGGCCGTGGCTCACCGGGGGCGCCGTCCTGCTCGGCACCGGGTTCGCGGTCGCCCGGCGGTTGAGCCGCCCGGACGCTTGAGGTCGTCGCCCCGCGGGTATCCCGGGCCCATGACGAATCTCGACGACACCACGACCGCGAAGCTCGACGAATTCGTGCTCGCCCGGCTCGCGGAGGACGAAGAGCGCGTCCGGGCGGGTGAACTGCCGCAGATCGACGAGGCGGAGCGGCGCGGGCGGTTGCGGATCATGTACGCCGACGACGGCGACGGCCTGCTGCTGGCCGGCGGGCCGGTCGAGGCCATGGAGGACCGGCACCCGGTGCCGTTCGCCGAGAAGGCCGAGTTCCTGCGCCGCGAGATCCGCGACGTCCACGACGACGCCTCCGTCAAGCTCATCGCGTCGGTGTACGAAGCCCACCCCGACTGGCGCGACGAGTGGCGCCCGTGACCTGATGCCCGCGCGGCAGGCGGGTCCGCGGATCTTCGCCGACCGTGAGGACGGCGGCCGCCGGCTCGCGGGCGAGCTGCGGCGCCGGGCCTGGGCCGACCCGGTCGTGCTCGGGCTCGCCCGCGGCGGCGTGCCGGTGGCCGCCGTCGTCGCGCGGTGGCTCGGCGCCGAACTGGACGTCGCGGTCGCGCGCAAGATCGGCGCGCCGGGCCACCGCGAGTACGGCGTCGGCGCGGTCACCCCGGACGGACCGGCGATCTACGACGAGGCCGGTCTGCGCGGGCTGAAGCTGACCACCGCGCGGATGGCCCGGGCCGAGGCCCGGGAACGGGCGGAAGCGCGCCGCCGGCTCGAGCGCTACCGGGCCGGCCGGGTACCCGCCGGTCTCACCGGCCGTGACGTCCTCCTCGTGGACGACGGGCTCGCGACCGGCGTCACCGCGACTGCGGCGTTGCGCGACATCCGTGCGGCCCGGCCGAGGACGCTCGTCTTCGCCGCACCCGTCGCCGCTCCCGGCGCGGTCACGCGGCTGCTGGGCGAAGCCGACGACGTCGTGTGCGTTGCGGAACCGCCGGACTTTCGCGCGGTCGGTCAGTGGTACGCCGATTTCCGCCAGCTGGGCGACGACGACGTGCTGAACCTGCTCATTTCGTGACCCGGAGCGCTCCTAAGAGGACCACCGGTGACGCTCTGCTCCACTCGGGGTGCCCCGGGTTGACCCTGTGGGTGACGGGGTATCAGCCGATGGGGCACCGACCGAAGGGGCGGGAGCGGGATGAGCGAACGGGACGGGCTCGGCGCGGCGGCGCGCGGGCTGCGGCAGTATCTATTGGCCGTCGCGGCCAAGCTGGACGCACCCGCTTGGTTCTGCGAGGTGGACGTTCCGGCCGGAGCGTACGTCGCGCTGGAGCGGCGGCTCGCCCGGTTCCCGGCCCACGAGACGGCGCTGCTGTGGGACGAACGCGACGGCTGGGCGGCCGCGGTCGAGTCGTCCACCGGCGACGACGTCATCGTGCTGGCCTACTTGGGCGAAGACGTGCTGCCCCCGCCGGAAGCCGTCGTGGAGTTCGTGGCCGGCTTGTACGGCGAAAAGTACCCCGGCCGCCCGGATCCCCCGGATTTCCGCAGACCCGGCACCGCGGACGGCTTCGACGACCGCCTGGCCGCCTACGCCGGCGACCCGGTCGGGCAAGCCTGACTTTGGCCGAAACCGAAACGGCCAGGCCGGTGTCAGCGGGCCGGCAGCACGCAGAATTCGTTGCCTTCCGCAAGCGCTGGGCTAGGACACCTTGTCTGCGCGGGGCTGTACCCGCTTGGGTCGTTCACGAGGCACAGTCAATTCCGCGCTAAGGCAAGCTGCGCTTTGTCAAGACCCTAAAGGCCCTGAAGTGCGGGTTTTTTTGAAGCTCCCACGTCGCAAGGGCGGCGAGGAGGCCGACCACCAGCGTGCTGCCAAGCTGAAAGAGGTTGGGCAGCTCATGGAACCCCGCAGCGGCCGCGGTGATCGCGACGAGCGCCGCGATGACCACAGGCGCGAACCGCGGTGCAGCGGTCGCGCGTCGGACTGACTGCTTGCCCACGGGGCGGATTCTGTCATAGGAGCGTTCTGCGGGAACTCCCGCTGGCGATGGGGTCTTCCGACTGACCACGGTGGCCGGGAGAGTCGGCCGGGTGTCAGCGGGCCGGCAGCACGCAGAATTCGTTGCCTTCCGGATCAGCGAGCACGATCCACGGGTCGTCGTCCGGATCGTCGAGGACCTTCGCCCCCAGCATCACCAGCCGTTCGACCTCCGCCCGCTGATCGCCCGCCACCGGCGCCAAGTCGAGGTGCAGCCGGTTTTTGACGGTCTTCTCCTCGGGCACCGGCTGGAACAACAGTGCCGGCCCGTCGTCGAAGTCGACCTGGCGGTACGTGAGGCCGTGGGAGTCGGTCCACGTGCGGGTCTTTCCGTTGCCCACTGCCGCGGCCCAGAATTCGGCCAGCAGGTCGGGCTGACGGCAGTCGATCGCCACGGCCAGGATGCGGGCCGCCGTCACGCGTCCGCCACGATGCGGTTGATGGCTTCGGCGACCAGTTCCGGCTCGGACACCGTCACCGTCAGGCCCGGGTGGCGGAGCAGGCCCCACGGGTCGATGCCCCGGACGGGTTCCCGGAACCGGAGGCACACGCCGCCCTGGGTGGTCGTGCCGAAGGTCAAGCCGCGGTCGGCGAGCGAAAGCCGGACGCCGAAGACGCGGAGAGCGCGGTATGGCCCCGTGGCTTCCGCTCCGGCGAGGTTGCTCAGCGGCGTCTGGACCAGCCACGGCCCGAACCGGACGCGCAGGCCGGCGGCGTCCAGCTCCAACCCGGCGCGCGCACCCAAAATTCGGCACACCCACGGGAATCCGACCGCGAAGTCCGCGTGCAGCCGGTAGTGCACGACGACGGCGGGTTCACCCACCACCGCCTCACTCGGGGTCATGCGCCGCCGCCCAACGGCGGGATGTCCGGTTCGCGGTGCATGGGAACCTCCTTGACGCGGTTTCCTTCCCCGGCTACCCGGTGGCCACGGGCCGAAACGACCGGGATCACCGCGAGCGCGCGGCGGTCCGGTTGACCGCCCGCGCCGCGACGATGCCGAGCACCAGCGCGGCGGCCGCGGTCAGCCCGTGCAGCCAGTTGTCCGCCCAGTTCAGGTTGATCGGGTCTTCGGGGTTGACGAGCGCGGTGGCGAGGATGCCGTAGGCGGTCATCCCGGTGAACCCGACGAACAGCACCCAGCAGTAGATCAGCGCCCCGCTGCGCCGGGTCGCGGCGAGCAGCCCGAGCACCCCGACCGCCGTGTGGACGAGGTTGAGCAGCGGGGTCACGCTGAAGATCCAGACCGCGCGGCCGGTCTCGTGGCCGACCGCGGCGGTTTCCGGGGTCAGGAACCCGGCGATGCCCAGCACGAGGTAGAGCAGCCCGAGGACGGCGACGACCGGGCGGAGCCAGGACACTGCGGTCCGGGAGCGGATTTCGGCGGACGACATGGGGGTCTCCTTCCCTTCGCGGCCGGATACCCCGTCACGCGTGCGGAAAACGGACAAGTGGAAGGGGCCGGACGGCGGGCTGGGGGTTCCGCCGTCCGGCCCACGGCCGGGGCCCGCGCCGGTCCCTGCAGCCAGGACGCGGGCCCCTGGTCTCAGGGGGAGCGCCAGTCGTGACCGCGGTAGGCGGTCCCGTGCTGGGCGCCCATCAGCAGCAGGCCGCCGTCGACGACGAGCGACGTACCGGTGATGTAGCCGGCCGCCGGGGTCGCCAGGAACGCGACCGCGGCCGCCACTTCGGCCGCGTGGCCCGGGCGGCCCAGCGGGATGCCGGGCCGGTCCTGCTCGCGCGGATCGGCGTCGGCCTGTCCCGTCATCGGCGTCGAGATTTCGCCCGGGGCCACGGAGTTCACGGTGATGCCGTGCTGGGCCAGCTCCAGGGCGAGCACCTGGGTCAGCGCGCCCGCCCCGGCCTTCGCGGCGCAGTAAGGCGCGGCGCCGACGCGGGGCACGTGCTCGTGGACGCTGGTGATCGTGATGATCCGGCCGCCGTGCCCGGCGTCGATCATGTGCCGGGCCGCGCGCTGCGAAAGCAGGAAGACGCCGTCGAGGTCGACGTCGAGGACCTGGCGCCACTTCTCGTAATCGAGGTCGACGGCGAGCTCGCTGCTGCCCGTGCCGGAGCAGTTGACCAGGACGTCGATGCCGCCGAGGTCCTCGGCGAACGCGTCGACGACGTCGGCGGCACCGGGCAGCTCGGTCAGGTCGAGCTTCCGGACGTGCGCGCTCACGCCGTGCGAACGGACCTCCGCGGCGGTTTCCTCCGCGCCGTCGGCGTCGGAGTGGTAGGTGATGCCGACGTCGAGGCCGCCGCCGGCGAGGGCGGCGGCGACCGCGCGGCCGATACCGGAGTCGGCACCGGTGACGACGGCACGCCGCGGCGAAGCGGCTTCGGCGGGTAGGGGCGCCGGGAGCGACACGGGCGGCTCCTTTCGTTCCCGGTCGGCTACCACCCCCGCCGGGGACTAAACGCGGCGGCGGGCGTGTGTCGGCCGGACGGCGGGGTAACCGCGCCGCTCCCGAACGGAAGGAAAGTTCCCGTGAGCAAGCCGAACCCGATCGAACTGCAGAAGTACCTGTCCGGCGTCGACTACCCGGCGAAGCGGGCCGACCTGGTGCGGGCGGCCGAGAAGAACGGCGCCGACCCGGCCACCTTGGACGTCGTGCGCAGCCTGCCGGACCGGACCTACGAGGGGCCGAGCGGCGTGAGCAAGGAGATCGGCGGCTGAGGGCTCCCGCGGCCCGGGCCGCGTGCCCGGGCCGCGCTCACCGCGCTAACTCGGCGGTCTCCGGAGCGACGGCGCCGGGCAGCGCGAGGGCCGTCACCGCGCGGCAGACGTCGGCGGGGTCGATCGTGTCGAGACAGGGGTGGCCCGGCACCGGGCAGACGCGGGCGCGGGTGGCGCGGCAGGGAGCGTGCTGGTCGCCGAGCACCACCGTGGGGACACCGTAGGGCGCCCACCGCTCCTGCGGCACGACCGGGGCGAACAGCGACACCACGGGCGTGCCCGCCGCCGCGGCGAGGTGCGCGGGGCCGGTGTTGGGCGCCACCACCACGCGAGCGCCGGACAGCACCGCCGCCAGCTCCGGCAGCGACGTCCGGCCGCCGAGGTCGACCGCCGACGTCCCGGCCACCTCTCGGGTCAGCGCGCGCTCCGACGGCGCGCCCGTCACGAGCACCCGGTGCCCGTCGGCGGCCAGGGCCCGTACCGTCTCGCGGCTCCAGGCCGCCGACGGCTGGCGGGCGGGCACCGACGCCGCGGGGTGCACCACGACGTACGCCCCGCCGCCGGTCAGCCGGGCGGTGTTCGGCAACGGACGCCGCAGCGCCAGGGCACCGTGGTCGTCCGGCGGCAGCGAAAACCCGGCCGCCTCGGCAAGCGAAAGCATGCGGACCGGTTCCGGCGGATCGCCGTCGACGCGGTGGCGCAGGTCGAGCAGGCTGCCCGGGTAGTCCTCGGAGATCGCGCCGATCCACGGCACCCCGGCCTGGCGCAGCAGCAGCGCCAGCGGCAGCGGGGACTGGTGGAACGACGTCAGGACCAGCGCGCGGCCGAACGACTTCGACCGGATCAGCGAGACGAACGCACCGGTGTCCTCGGCGGTCACCGGCGGCGGGTCGGGGTCGATCCAGGGTGCGGTCCAGGTGAGCACCTCGGCCACGCCCGGCAGCAGTTCGCCGGCGGCGCGGCCGTGCGGTCCGGTCAGCAGCGTCACGGGCGCCCCGGACGCCGCGACCGCACGGATGCACGGCCCGGCGAGCAGGACGTCCCCGAGGTTGTCCTGACGGGCGACGAGCACCCGGGTCATCCGGCGACCCCGGCGACGCGCAGCGCCTCGGACAGGTCCCGGGCGACGGCGGCGTCCCGGCGGGCCCGGGCGATCTCCGGTTCCAGCGTGCGGTCGGTCGGCACCAGCACCGCGCGGGCGCCCGCGGCGAGCGCGGCATCGACGTCGGCGCCGGTGTCACCGATGACCACGCAGGAGGCGGGGTCGACGCCGAGCTCGCCGGCGGCGCGCAACACCATGCCGGGGGCGGGTTTGCGGCACGCGCAGCCGTCGCCGTCGTCGTGGACGCAGACCTGCCAGGTGCCGAACGGGCCGAAGAGCTCCTGCACGCGGGCGTTCACCGCGTCGAGCTGCTCGCGCGTGATCAGTCCTTTCGCGACACCGGACTGGTTGCTCACCACCCCGACCGGAATGCCGCGCTCCCGCAGCCCGCGGACGAGCTCGACCGCGCCGGGCACCGGGCGGACGCCGTCCGGGTCGTTGAGGTAGGGGACGTCGACGATCAGCGTGTCGTCCCGGTCGAACAGCACCGCGACCTCCGGCCGGGGCCGCCGGGCCGCGATCTCGCCGCGCAGCCGGTGGTAGCACGCGGCGGGCGGGATCAGGGCGCTGGTGACGACCATGCGCGCCACTTCGCCGGGGGTGCGCGGGCCCGGCAGGATCCGGCGGGTGGCGAACTCCGCCGTCAGCCCGGCCCAGAGCCCAGCCGCGAGCAGCGCCTTGCCGCGGTGGCGCAGCACCGGCAGCGCGAGCGCGGCCAAACCGGCCACTGTGGACAGTGCGTGCAGCCCGAGCCGGCCGTGCCCGGCGCCGGTGCGCTGCCGCCAGAGGACGCCGTGCTTGGCCCGCATCAGCGCGTTGTCGGCGTTGCCGCGTTGGGCTTTCAGGCTGTAGAAGAACCCGGCCCGCCGGGCCGGGTGCGTGGTCAGCCGTTCGCCCTGGTCGATCCGGTGCCCGGCTTCGGCGACCCGCAGCGCCAGGTCGGAGTCTTCGCGGAAGGCGCGCGGGAACCGCTCGTCGAAACCGCCCACCTCGACGAGTGCGCGACGGCGGTAGGCCATGTCCGCGGTGATCCACCGGGCGTGCTCGAGGCCCGCGGTGCCGCGCTCGTCGTCGGCCGGCCGCCGGTCCGCCGGCAGCGGGACGGTGATGCGGCCCTGGGAGGCGGCCACGTCCGGTGGCAGCGAGCCGAGGTCGGCGGCGAGCTGCCGCGCCCAGTCCGGGGCGAGCACGACGTCGTCGTCGACGAACGCGATCCACTCGCTCTTCGCGGTGCGCCAGCCCAGGTTCCGCGCCGCCGCCGGCCCGCGCCCGCCGGAGCGCAGCACGCGGACACCGCCGGGGACGTCGAGATCGGACCCATTCGGGCGGTCGTCGACGACGAGGATTTCCGCCGGCCGCGGGTCGGGCCCGCCGAGGAGGGTTTCCAGGAGTGGCCGAAGCGTCTCGCGGCCCGTCGTGGGGATCACCACGGTGTAGTCGAGCGAAGCAGTCACCGGAACCGGATACCCGGGGTGGGGCTGATCAAACGGCGTGTCGAAGCCGCCGCGCGCGGGTAACCGGCGAGCGACGAGAAGGAGGTGCGGATGACCGCGGGGACGATCGAAATCCGGAACCCGGCCGACGGCAGCGTGGTGGGCACTGTGCCGGCCGCGGGCGAAGCCGAGATCGACGCGGCGCTCGCGCTGGCCCGCCGGACCCGGACGCAGTGGGCCCGGACTCCGGCCGCCGAACGCGGAGCGTTGCTGCACACCGCGGCGGAGCGGCTGCGGGCCCACGCCGACGAGCTGGCTAAGACGAACGAAGCGGAAACCGGCAAGCCCCGGGACGAAGCCCGCGCAGGCGTCCTCGCCGGGGCGGGCACGTTGGCCCAGTACGCCGAGCTCGGGCCGGTCCACCGCGGCCGCAGCCTGCTCGGCGACGTCGGTGCGACGGATCTGATGGTGCCCGAGCCGCACGGCGTGGTCGTGGCGCTCACCCCGTGGAACGACCCGGTCGCGGTCGCCTGCGGCCTCTTGGGGGCGGCGCTGGTCACCGGGAACACGGTGGTGCACAAGCCGAGCGAGCGCGCCCCGCACACCGGGCAGCTGCTCGGCGAGGTGCTCGGCGGCGTTTTCCCGGAGGGCGTGCTGCAGACCCTGCACGGCGACGGCGGGGTCGGCGCGATCCTGGCGATGCGTGACGACGTCGACGTCATCGCCCACGTCGGCAGCACGGCGACTGGCCGGTCGATCGCCGCGAGCGCGGCCGCGACGGGCGCGAAGACGTTGCTGGAGAACGGCGGCAACGACCCGCTGGTGATCGACGAAGACGTCGACCCGGCGTGGGCGGCCGGCCAGGCGGCGCTGGGATCGTTCGCCAACTCGGGCCAGATCTGCGTGGCGGTCGAGCGGATCTACGTGTGTGCGGCGATCGCCGAGCCGTTCCTGGCGGCGCTGGTGAAGGAGGCCGAGTCGCGGACGCTGGCCCCGCTGGTGGACCGGCGGCACCGCGACCACGTGCATTCCCACGTGTCCGACGCGGTCGCCCGCGGCGCCCGGCTGCTGACGGGAGGGTCGGTCCCGGACGGCCCCGGAGCGCACTACCCGGCGACGGTCCTGACCGGCTGCGCGCCGGACTTGCGGGTGATGACGGAAGAGACGTTCGGCCCGGTGGCGCCGGTCCGGGTGGTGGAGAGTTTCGACGAGGGCCTGGCCGAAGCGGCCACGGGCGACTACGGACTGGCGGCGACGGTGCTGACGGCCTCGATGTCCCACGCGCAGCGAGCTTGGCGCGAGCTACCGGCGGGTACGGTCAAGGTGAACAACGTGTTCGGCGGCGCCCCGGGCGGAGCGGCGCACCCCCGCGCCCGCAGCGGCAACGGGTACGGCTACGGGCCGGAGCTGCTCGACGAGATGACCCAGACGAAGCTCGTGCACATCGCCCCGCCCGCATGACCGGACAGCGCGAAAGACCGGGCGAGGACCGGCCGGTGGAGGAGGAAGGGCCCGGTTCGCCGGGAGAGGGGGAGCGGCACGGCCGGGCTGCTCGCGCGGTCCGGGAGGAGCGGAGCGGCAGTTCCTCGCCGGAGGGGGAGCGGGATCGAGCTTCCGGTGGCCGGGGTGCCCGCGCGGTGCGGGACGGGCGGAGCGGCAGTTCTCTGCCGCAGAGGCAGCCGCGGGATCGGGCTCCCGGCCGCCGGGATGCCCGCGCGGTGCCGGATGAGCGGAGCCGCGATTCCTCGCCGGACGGACAGCAGCGGCACGGCCCCACCCCGGCGCGCCGGTTCGCTCGCATGCTCCGGCCGCCGAGCCCCGAAAACTCCTCACCGGACGAAGAACGCCACGACCGGACCCCCGTCAGCTGGCTCGCCCGCGCTGTCCGCGTCCCCGGCCGCGAACGCCGGATCCTCGTCCAGAGCGCCAAAGCCACCCTCGCCGCGACCGCCGCCTGGCTGCTGGCCACGCTCGTCCTCCGGCTGCCGCAACCCTTTCTCGCTCCCTACGCGGCCGTCTTCCTCGTCGAAGCCACCGTGTACCGGTCGCTGCGGGGGTGGCTCCAGCAGGTCGGCTCGGTCGCCTCCGGTGTCGTCCTCGCCGCCGTTGCCGGCCAGTTCATCCCGTGGCAGGCCGTCGCCCTCGCCACCGTGGTCTTCCTGGGCCTGCTCGCCGGGAGCTGGCGGCGGTTCGGCGACTCCGGCGTCTGGGTCGGCGTCACCGGCATGCTCGTGATCTCCTACGGCACCGCCCGCGAACCCGTCCTGCTCGGCGACCGCCTGCTCGAAACGGCGCTGGGCGCGGCCATCGGCGTCGCCGTCAACACCCTGATCTTCCCGCCCCTGTACGGCGAACGGCTGGCCGCGGCGGCCGGGCGGCTCGGGAAAGCGCTGGCCGACCTCCTGGAATCGCTGTCCGACGTGATCCGCCGGGACGAGCCGCCGGAAGACCTCGACGGCCTGCTGTCCCACGAGCAGGACACGCGCAGTCAGGTGCTGGCCGCCGAAGAAGCCGTCGGCCTGACGCGGGAAGGGCGGATGCTGAACCTGCGCCGCGCGCGGCCCTCCGCCGGGACGCGCCACGAACGTCCCCTTCGGACGCTCATCGGGCTCTGGCCCGCGGTGTCGCAGCTGCTCGCCGCGGTGCGCACGACGGCGGGCCGGCGGGAGCACCCGTTCGAGTACCCCTGGCCGGACGCGCGCGAGTTGCTGGCCGACCTGATGCACCACCTGGCCGGCGCCGTGCAGTCGGTGGCGATGGCCGGGGAACCGGTCGAGCTGGACGAATGCCGGGCACTGCTCGAAAAGCTCGAAAAGCGCCTGGTGACGGCGGAAGGAGACGGCGTCCCGGCCCGGCTGGGCCTGGGGACCCTGACGCTGCCCGCGCGGCTGCTGCTGGAACAGCTGGAAAGACGCTGAAAGCTACTGGACCGCGACCGCTTCGGCTTCGGACCGGTGCCGGCGGCAGGCCGTGCACACCATCGTCTGGCCCAGCAGCGTGCCGTCACCGGACACCAGCCGCGCGACGTGCAACGTGGGCAGGCCGCACTCTTCGCAGGGGATCGGCTTGCTGTCGCGGCTGATCATGACACGGTTCGGCATTGGAGCCCCCTGACGCGGATGGACGATCTCAGGGGGTTACCCACGTGGCCTGCGCCACACTCGTCCGGCGCAGTGATGTCACTCGAATGGCGTAATTACTTGGCCGGGTACTGCTGTTCGCGCAGCACCGTGGCCAGGTGGACGGCGTTGCGCACCAGGGTCGCGTTCGTCGAGGCCACGGCCTCCGGGGTCTCGTCGAGGTCCTGGTAGTCGCCGCCCTGCATGGCTTCGCCGTTCCAATAGGTCGCGCCCTGGGCCGGCACGGTGAAGCCGACGTCGTTCAGCGCCTGGAACAGGTCCGCGATGATCTTGTGGGCGCCGTCCTCATTGCCGACGACCGCGGCCACCCCGACCTTGCCGAACATCGCCGGCCGGCCCTCGTCGTCCGTTTCGGACAGCTCCGCGTCGAGGCGCTCCAGGACCCGCTGCGCGACGCTCGACATGTGGCCGACCCACGTCGGGGTGGCGATCAGCAGGACGTCGGCGGCGGCGATCTTCCGCCGGATGTCCGGCCATTCGTCGCCCTCGCCCATGTCGGCCTCGACGCCCGGGCGGACGTCGTGGTCGACCACGCGGACCAGCTCGCCGGTGGCGCCGCGTTCGGCGAAGAGGTCGAGCAGCTGCCGCGCGATGAGGTCGCTGCTCGACTTCGCCGGCGACGGCTTGAGCGTGCAGGTGAGCGCGAGGACGCGCAGGGTCATGACTGCCTCCTGGGATGGGTGCCGACGCCGATGTGGGCGAACCCGGCCTCGGCGAGGACATCGGGATCGAGCAGGTTGCGGGTGTCGACGACGACCGCCCGGTCGGCCGCGGCGGCCAGCCGGGCCCAGTCGAGGTCCCGGAACTCGGGCCACTCGGTGAGCACGACGAGCGCCGCGGCGGCCTTGGCCACCAGGTACGGGTCGTCGACGACCTGGACCGCTTCGGTGTCGGGCACCGACCTGACGGCCGGGTCGTGCGCGGTCAGCTCGGCGCCCGCGCGGGCGAGTTCGGCCGCCACGCCGAGGGCGGGGGAGTCGCGCAGGTCGCCGGTGCCCGCCTTGAACGCCAGGCCCAGCAGGCCGATGCGGGCTCCGGCGAGGGACCCGGCGGGAGTACCGGTCACGGCCTGCCGCACGGCCCGCACCACCCGGGCGCGCTGCCGGGCGTTGACGCGGACCGCGTCGCGCAGGATGCCGAAGTCGACCCCCGCCGCCTCGGCCGCGTGCAGCAGGGCCGAGGTGTCCTTCGGCAGGCACGAACCACCCCAGCCGGGGCCGGGGGCGAGGAACTCCGGGCCGATCCGCGCGTCGAGGCCCATGGTGCGCGAGACCTCGCGGACGTCCGCGCCGAACCGCTCGCACAGTTCGGCCAGGACGTTCACGTAGGACAGCTTCACGGCGAGGAACGCGTTGCTCGCGTACTTCGCGAGTTCGGCGCTGGCCGAGTCGGTCGCCACCACCGGGGCGCCGGTCGGCTCGTACAACCGGGCGACCCGCCGGGCCGCCGGCGAGTCCGCCGGGTCGGTGCCGACCACGACCCGGTCCGGGTGCAGGAAGTCGTCGACGGCGTGCCCTTCGCGGAGGAACTCGGGGTTGGCCACGACCGGCAGGTCGTCGCGGCCCAGCAGGCGGGGCAGCCGCGCCGCGGTGCCGACCGGCACGGTCGACTTGGTGACCACCACGCAGCCGGGCCGCAGCAGCCGCCCGAGCTGCGGCACGACGTGTTCGAGCACGCCGAGGTCGGGACGGCCGTCCTCGGCGGGCGGCGTGGGCAGACACAGGAAGACGAGGTCCGTGCCGTACAGCTCCGCTTGGGCGGTGGTGAAGCTCAGCGTCCGGTCGGCGAGGCCCTGGCCGACCAGCTCGGCCAGGCCGGGTTCGGCGATGGCCACCAAGCCCCGGCCCAGTTCGTCCACTTTGGACTCGTCGGCGTCCACGCAGGTGACCCGGTGCCCGAGCCGCGCGAAGCACGCGGCACTCGTCAGCCCGACGTAGCCCGCACCGACGATCCCGATGTGCTCAGCCATGCGCCACCCTCGCTTCGAGGGCCGCCCGCGTCGCCGCGAGCACGCGCTCTTCGCCGAGCAGCAGCAAGCCGTCGTCGGGTTCTTCGCCGTGCGGGTCGCCGACGTTCCCGGCCCAGAGCACGACGTGCTGCCGCGCGGACGGCGGCGGGCCCCACAGCCGGGGCGGGGTCGGGCCGAACAGCAGCACCGACGGCGTGCCGAACGCCGTCGCGAGGTGCCCGACCCCGGTGTCGCCGCAGACGACGAGCGCCGCCCCGGCCACCAGCGCGGCCAGTTCCGCCAGGCCGGTGCGCCCGGCCAGCACGGCGTCCTCGCCGAGCCCGGCCGCCTCGGCGATCGAAACCGCCAGGTCGCGTTCGGCGGCGCTGCCGGTGAGCACGACGCGGTGCCCGCGCGCGGCGAGGTCCCGCACGACGGCCGCGAACCGCCCGGGCGGCCAGCGCCGGGCCGGGAACGCCGCGCCGGGGTGCACCACGACGGCGTCCGGGGCCGGGCTCGGGCCCGGCGGCACGGGCAGGGCCAGCGCCGACCGGTCCGCCGTCAGGTGGTGGTATTCGACGAGCCGGCACCAGCGGTCCACTTCGTGCAGGTCGTCGCGCCACTCGAGGCCGGGCACGTCGGGGAAGTCGGGGTGGCGGTGGGTCAGCAGCTCGGCCGGGTCGGCGGCCATGAGGTCGTGGATGCTCTCCGGGCCGCTGCCGTGCAGGTTGACGGCGAGCCGCGGTGGCGGCCCGGGCCAGGCAAGTTCGCCGAGCTTCGGGGTCGGCAGCAGCTCGTCGACCGCGTCGATCAGCTCCACCAGGTCCCGCAGGCTTTCCGGCGCGGCCAGCATCAGCCGGTCACCGGGGTACGCCGCCCGCAGGGCACGCAACGCGGGCACCGCGGTCAGCAGGTCCCCGACGCCGAGCGCGCGCAGCACGAGGACCGCGGCACTCACGGCCACGACCCCTCCTCCGACGCGCACACGACCAGTTCACGGACTTCGGCGCCCGGCGGCTGCTGCAGCGCGAAGACCACGGTGTTCGCGACGTGCTCGGGCTGGTTGAGCTTGGCGTCCGGCGGCGGCTTGTACTGGTCGGTGCGGTCGTCGAAGAAGTGCGTCCACATCCCGCCCGGGATGAGCAGCGTGACGCCGACGCGCCCGGCCAGCTCGGCGGCGAGCGCCCGGGTGAAGCCGACGACGCCGAACTTCGAGGCGCAGTAGGCGGTCGCGTCGCTCACCGCCTTGATGCCCAGGGTGGAGGCGACGGTGACGACCGTGCCGTGCGAACGTTCCAGGTACGGGAGCGCGGCGCGGATCACCGCGGCCGTGCCGAACAGGTTCACCTTGACGACCCGCTCCCAGGCTTCGGTGGGCACTTCGCCGAGCGGGCCGCAGGCGTCGGTGCCGGCGGCGGTGAAGACCCCGTCCAGGCCACCCGCGCGCTCGGCCAGCTCGCGCACCGCGGCCTCGGTCGCGGCGGTGTCGGTCAGGTCGGCTTCGACGTATTCGGCCGGGTCGTCCGGGCGGACCCGGTCGAGGACGTACGGGGTGCCACCGGCCTTGCGGACGGCGTCGACGGTGGCGGCGCCGAGGCCGGACGCGCCACCGGTGATCAGGACGTTGCCGAGGGGTCGCATCGCTCTCCTTCGCGGGCGAGGGGGTCAGGCACTGGCCGCCGCGGCGACCAGCCGGGAGGTCGAGTAGCCGGGCACGGTCGGGACGAGCACGACTTCGCCGCCGTGCCGTTCGACCACTTCGCGTTCGGGCAGGTCCGCTTCGGCGTAGTCGCCGCCCTTCACCCACACGTCCGGGCGCAGCTTCTCCAGGACGGTGGTGGGCGATGGCTCGTCGAAGACGGCGACGGCGTCCACAAAGGACAAAGCGGCGAGGAGCCGGGCGCGGTCGCGGTCGTGGACCAGCGGCCGGCCGGGGCCCTTGAGACCCCGCACCGACGCGTCGGAATTGAGGCAGACGACGAGGGCGTCGCCGAGGGCGCGGGCCTGCCGCAGCAGGCTCACGTGCCCGGGGTGCAGCAGGTCGAAACAGCCGCCGGTGGCGATCAGCCGGCCGCCGGTTCCGCGGATCCGCTCGGCGAGGCCGAAGGCGTCGGTCGCCGGCTGCGGGTCGGGCACCGGGCCGTCGTCCGTCGAGAGCGCGGTCGCCCCGCCGGCGGCGACGAACCGGGCGGCCGCCTCGACCGCCGTCACCACGGCTTCGGTCGTGTCGGCGCTGCCGAGCAGGGCGGCGGCGGCCGCGGCGGCGAACCGGTCGCCCGCACCGCACGTGTCGGGCGCGGTGTGGCCCGGCAGCCGCGCCGCCGCGGGGATCGGGACGGTCGTTTCCCCGAGGCCGTCGGCCAGCACCGCACCGCGGGCCCCGGTGGTCACCGCGACCGCGTCGACGTGCCAGTGGCCGCGCAGCAGCTTGGCGAGCTCGGCCGGCTCCTCGTGCCCGGCGAGCACCGCGCGCGCCTCGGCGAGGTTCGGGGTGACCAGCCGCGTGCCCGGCACCGGCTGGGCGCCGCGGGGGTGCGGGTCCCAGACCACCGGGATCCGCTCGGCCAGCTCCCGCAGCAGCCGCCGGACGTCCGGGTTGCGCGTCAGGCCGCGGCCGTAGTCGGCCACGAGGATCGCTCCGGCGTCGGCCAGGACGTCGTGCACCCGGGCGGGCAGCGGGTCGGCGGTCGCCATGCCGTCGCCGGAATCCAGGCGCAGCAACGACTGCCCGCCCGCGCGGATCCGGGTCTTGCACACCGTCGTGCCGCGCAGCGGCAGCGGCAGCACGGTGACGTCCGGTTCCAGCAGCCCGGTGAGCGCGTGGCCGCCTTCGTCGTCGCCGAGCGGCGTGACCAGCACGACTTCGGCCGCCGAGCGCGCGGCCAGCAACGCGGCCAGGCCGGCCCCGCCGGGGCGGCGGCGCCGGGCCGTCAGGTCGACCACCGGCACCGGCGCCTCCGGGCACAGCCGCTCGGCGGTGCCTTCGGCGTCGACGTCCAGCAGCGTGTCGCCGAGGACGACCAGTGGCCTCACGCGGTCACCCCGAGCGCGTGGTCGAGGGCCGCGCACAGGCCGTGCACCAGCGCCAAGTGCATTTCCTGCACGGTCGCGACGGTCGGCGCTTCGACCGTCACCGCGTCGTCGCACAGGGCGGCGAGGGGGTTCGGGGCCGGCCCGGTCAGCGCCCACGTCGTCACGCCCAGCTCGTGCGCGGCCTTGGCCGCGGCGACGACGTTCTGGCTGCCGCCACTGGTGGACAGGCACACCAGCACGTCGCCCGGCCGCCCGTGCGCGTGCACCTGGCGGGCGAAGACTTCGTGGTCGCCGTAGTCGTTGACGATCGCCGTGGTCGCGGAGGTGTCCGCGTGCAGCGCGATGGCCGAGAGGGGACGGCGTTCGTGGCGGAACCGGCCGACGAGCTCGCCGGTCAGGTGCTGGGCTTCGGCCGCGCTGCCGCCGTTGCCGCAGGCGAGCAGCCGGCCGCCGGCTTCGAACACGCCGGCCAGGTGCCGTCCCCACGCGGTTATCTTGGGGGCGGATTCGCGGGTCCGCTCGGCGGCTTCGGCCAACGCGGCGAGATGGTCTTCCATCACGGCACCTCCTTCTCCGCCGGCGACGCCGCGCCGGTTCGAGTGGATCGGGGACGCCGGAGCACGAACGGCCCCAGCGCGAGCAGGTCGATCGGGGCCGAGCCGAAGCACTCCAGCGCGTCCCGTGGCGAGTCGACCATCGGCCGGCCCGCGGTGTTGAGGCTGGTGTTGATCACGACTGGCAGGCCGGTCCGGCGTTCGAAGCCGGCCAGCATCCGGGCCAGCACCGGGTTGTCGCGCTCTTCCACGGTCTGCACGCGCGCGGTGCCGTCCACGTGGGTGACGGCCGGGATGCGGTCGCGCCATTCTTCGGCGACGTCGTGCACGAACAGCATGTACGGGCTGGGCAGCGGGCCGCGGGTGAAGATCTCGGCCGCCCGCTCGGCCCGCACCATCGGCGCCACCGGGCGGAACTGCTCGCGGCCCTTGACGTCGTTGAGCCGCTCGAGATTGGCCTTGCGGCCCGGGTGGGCCAGCAGCGACCGGTGCCCGAGCGCCCGCGGGCCGAACTCGGCGCGGCCCTGGAACCAGGCGATCACCTCGTCGTTCGCCAGCGCTTCGGCGACGGTCTCGGCGAGGTCGTCGGGACGTTCGTAGGGCAGCTTGGCCTTGATCAGGATTTCTTCGAGCTCCTCGTCGGTCCACCCGCGACCGAGTCCGGCGTCGCTCATGGACGTGCGGGGCTCCCCGGCTTCGGCGGCCAGCTGCAGCGCCGCGCCGAGCGCGGTGCCCGCGTCCCCGGCGGCTGGCTGCACCCAGATCCGGTCGAACGGGCCTTCGGCGTGCAGCCGGCTGTTGGCGACGCAGTTGAGCGCGATCCCGCCCGCCATCGCCAGGTCGCGCTGGCCGGTGGCCTCGTGCAGCCAGTCCGCCAGCTCCAGCAGGATGTCTTCGAGGACTTTCTGGACACTCGCGGCGAGATCGGCGTGGCGACTGCTGAGCTCCTGGCCGGCTTCGCGGCGCGGGGCCAGCGAGGCCAGGTCGACGCCGGAGGCGTGGAAGCCGCCGTCGCCGGTGACGTGGACGTGCTCGCAGAGTTCGTCGAGGAACTCCGGCTTGCCGTAGGAAGCGAGCGCCATGACCTTGTACTCGTCGCTGGATCGCGCGAAGCCCAGGTGTTCGGTGAGGTCTTCGTAGAGCAGGCCGAGCGAGTGCGGCAGCTTCTGGGCCGCCAGCTCCTTGAACCGCCCGTCGCGGTATTCACCGGCCAGGTAGGACGTGCTTTCGCCGCGGCCGTCGGCGACGAGCACGGCGCAGTCGCCGAACGGCGCGGCGAGCGCGGCCGACGCGGCGTGCGCGACGTGGTGCCGGACGAACTTGACGATGCCCGGGTCGAGCCCGGGCAAGGCGGACTTCAGGAAGCGGGGTGCCCGCTTCGCGAACTCCGTCCGCAGCTCCTCGCCGCTCGGGTCGTGCCCTGCCAAGCCCGGCTCGACGAGCGCGGGGTCGTAGGAGTATCCGACGGCGTCGAGGTCTTTCGCGGACAGTCCCGCCTGGGCCAGGCACCAGGCGGCGGCCTGCGCGGGCTGTTCCCACGTGGAGAACGGCACCGCCTGCTTGCCGTGCTTGCGGCGGCTGAACCGCTCTTCCTCCGCCGCGGCGACGATCTTCCCGTCCACCACGAGCGCGGCGGCCGGGTCGTGGAAGACGGCATTGATCCCGAGTATGCGCATCGACCTGCCTCTGGCGTTTCGGTGCGGACTCGTGGGGCCCGCTCTCGCCTATAGCGCTACCCGGCGAAGTCGTTGATAAACGATGGCGCGCATAAGCCCTGGGCGTCGCTACTCAGCGCGACGGCGCCCGGCGGAACCACGCCGCAGTGCGACGGAGACCGTCGTCGGAGTCGATCTTCGGTTCCCAGCCGAGGACATCGCGGGCGAGGGAGATGTCGGGGCACCGCCGCTGCGGGTCGTCGACGACGGCATCGACGTATTCGATCGGGGAGCCGGACCCGGTGATGTCCTTGATGCGCTCGGCCACTTGGCGGACGGTCAGTTCGCCCGGGTTGCCGATGTTGACCGGCCCCGGGTGGTCCGCCCGGGCGAGGGCCAGCAGACCGCGGACGGTGTCCTCGACGTAGCAGATGGACCGGGTCTGCTCACCGGTGCCGGTGACCGTGATGGGGTCGTTCTTGAGCGCCTGGTCGAGGAACGCCGGGATCATCCGGCCGTCGTGGGCGCGCATGCCGGGGCCGTAGGTGTTGAAGATCCGCGCGATCGCCGTGTCGACACCTAATTCGCGGCGGTAGGCCGACGTCAGCGCTTCGGCGTAACGCTTGGCTTCGTCGTAGACGCTGCGCGGGCCGATCGGGTTGACGTTGCCCCAATACCCTTCGCGCTGCGGGTGTTCCAGGGGATCGCCGTAGACCTCGCTGGTCGAGGCGAGCACGAACCGGGCGCCGTCGCGGCGGGCCAGCTCGAGCGCGTTCTCGGTGCCGAGTGAGCCCGCGCGCAGGGTTTCCAGCGGCAGGGCCAGGTAGTCGCGGGGCGAGGCGGCCGAAGCCAGGTGGAAGACGACGTCGGCCTCGCAGCTCAGCGGCATCGGCTGCGTGACGTCGTGCCGCACGAACCGGAACCCCTCGTGGCGGCGCAGGTGGTCCAGGCTGTCCGCCGAGGACGTCGCGAGGTTGTCGACGGCGACGACTTCTATGTCCTCTTCGAGCAGTAACTCGCACAGGTGCGCGCCGACGAAGCCGGCACCCCCGGTCACCACCGCACGCCCGAACCGCCTGGTCACTCCCGGATCCGTCATGCCGTGGCGGCTACCCGGCCCCGGCGGCCGCAAAACCGTGTAAGGGGGTGGAGAGCGGGTAAGCGCCCGGACCATGCGAGTTCTGCTCACCGGCTGGGCCAGTTTTCTGCACGGAGAAGCCACCGCGGGTGACGTCCTCAGCCTGCGCGCGGCCGGGAACGCGCTGGCGGAGGCGGGGATCGACCACCGGGTCGCGTGGAGCCCCGGCTTCCGGCCCGGCGCCCTGCACCTGCCCGACGCGCCCCCCGGCGACTACACCCACGTCGTCTTCGCCTGCGGACCGGTGCACGGGCCGCAGGTGCGTTCGCTGCACGAGCGCTACGCCTCCTGCCGCCGGATCGCGGTCGGCGTGTCCGTGCCCGACGCCGAAGACCCGGCGGTCACCGGGTTCCACCGGGTCATCCCGCGCGACGACGGCGTGACCGCCGAGCTCGACCTGGCGCTGGGCGCGCCGGTGTCGCCCACGCCGGTGCTCGGCGTGATCCTGGCACCGCGCCAGCCGGAATACGGCGGGGCGGGGCGCCACGGCGACGTCCACGAGGCACTGACCGGCTGGCTCGCCGGCCTGGACTGCGCCCGCGTGCCGCTGGACACCCGGCTCGCGCACGCGGACTGGGAGCGGTGCGCGACCCCGGACCAGTTCGCCGCGCTGGTGTCCAAAATGGACGCCGTCGTGACGACCCGGTTGCACGGGCTGGTCTTCGGGCTCAAGGCCGGCGTGCCGGTGCTCGCCGTCGACCCGGTCGCCGGCGGCGGGAAGGTGACCGCGCAGGGCCGGGCGCTGGACTGGCCGGTGGTGGCGGCCGAGGACGCCGGCGACACCGCGCTGCTCGACGCCCGCCTGGAGTGGTGCCTGCCGGCCCCGGTGCGGCCGCCCGCGCACCCGGCCTCGCTGGCCGCGCTGGTGGACGAGTTGGTGGGGTCGCGATGAGCGCGCGCACGACCGTCGTCATCGCCACCCGCAACCGCGCCACCGAGCTGGCGCGTACCCTCGGCCGGTTGTCCTCTTTGGACCCCTGCCCGCCGGTCATCGTGCTGGACAACGCTTCCGAAGACGGGACCGCCGAGGTCGCCGGAGGACACCCGAACGTCCGCGTGATCCGGCTGCCGCAGAACCTCGGCGCCGCCGCGCGCACCCTCGGCGTAATCGTGGCCGACACGCCCTACATCGCCTTCAGCGACGACGACTCGTGGTGGGCGCCGGACGCGCTGGCCGAGGCCGAGCGGATCTTCGACGAACACCCGCGGACCGGCCTGCTCGCCGCACGCACCCTCGTCGGCCCGGAATGCCGGGACGACCCGGTGACGCCCGAAATGGAGCGCAGCCCGCTGGGCCACCCGGCCGGCGCGCCCGGGCCGCTGGTGCTCGGCTTCCTCGCCTGCTCCGCGATCGTGCGCCGCACGGCGTACCTGCAGGTGGGCGGGTTCAGCCCACTGCTGCACTTCGGGGCCGAGGAGCAGCTGCTCGCCTACGACCTGGCCGCGCGGGGCTGGGAGGTCTGCTACGTCGGGCGCCTGCGCGCCCACCACCACCCGTCCCGGTCGCGGCCGCCGTCGTCGTGGCGCCGCCGGGCCGAACTGCGCAACCGGCTGCTCATCGCCGTGCTGCGCCGCCCACCGCGGGTCTGCCGCCGCGAGGTGGCGCGGACGCTGGTGCGGGCCCCCGGCGCCGTCCTCGGTGCGGTGCCGCGGCTGCCGCGCGCGCTGAGTTCGCGGCGCGTGCTGCCCGCCCACGTCGAACACCAGGCCCGGACTCTGGAAAGGACCGCCGAATGGCGCGAATCTCGGTCGTGATCATCACCTGCAACCGCCGCGAGCAGCTGCGCGAGACGCTGGCGCACATGACGTCCCTGCCCGACGCCGCACCCGTCTTCGTCGCGGACAACGGCTCCGCGGACGGCACGGCCGGCATGGTCGCGCGGGAGTTCCCCGGCGTCCGCCTGTTGCGGCTGGCGGAGAACCTCGGCGCGGTGGCGCGCAACATCGCCGTCGAAGAGGTGACGACACCGTACGTGGCCTTCTGCGACGACGACACGACCTGGCAGCCCGGCGCCCTGACCCGGGCCGCCGATCTGCTGGACGCGTATCCGGGGCTCGGCTCGGTGACCGGGCGCTGCCTGGTCGAGCCCGGCCTGGCCGAGGACCCGATCACCCCGGAGCTGCGCGAGTCGCCGGTGCCGGGGCCGGACTGGCTGCCGGGACCGGCCCTGCTCGGCATCATGGCGGGCCTGACGGCGGTGCGCGTCAGCGCGTTCCGCGAGGTCGGCGGCTTCTCGACGCGCATGTGGCTCGGCGGCGAGGAGGAGCTGTTCGCCCTGGACCTGGCCGCGCGGGGCTGGTGGATGTGCTGGGCCGAGGACGTCGTGATCCACCACGCGCCCTCGAAGCTGCGCGACCCGCGCCACCGCCGCCGCCTCGGCATCCGCAACACGCTGTGGACGCTCCTGCTGCGCCGCCCCTGGCCGGCGGTGTTCCGCCGCGGCCGTGACGTGCTGCGGTCCGCGCCGGCGGACTTGGCCACGGCAGCGGCGCTGCTGGACGTGGCCCGCGGCCTCCCGTCGGTGCTGCGGGACCGCCGGGTGGTCCCGCAGCACGTCGAACACGGCCTGCGCCTGCTGGAAGCACCCCAGCGTGAGTCGAAGGCCCGCCGCTACGTGGGCTGAACGGGCCGGTTCACGTACCCAGAGGGTCGGCTCGCGTACCCAGGGAGTCGGTTCGCGTACCCGGAGGGTCGGCTCGGGAACCGACCCTCCAGGTACGCGAGCCGACCCTTCCGGTACCTGAGCCGACCCTCCAGGTGCGCGAGCCGACCCTGGGGTTCAGCGGGCCTCGGCCGTCATCGCCGTCTCCGGGACCAGCTTGTGGTACGCGCGCAGCGTGTCCGCGGCGACGCGGTCCCACGAGTAGCGGGCGACCGCGCGGTCGTGGCCCGCGGTGCCGTAGGCGTGGCAAAGGGCCGGGTCGTCGATCAGCCGGCGGACGCGGGAGGCGAGCTCCTTCGGCTGGTGCGGGCGGACCAGCAGCCCCGTGACGCCGTCGACGACGGTGTCGGTCAGGCCGCCCACCGCGGCCGCGACCACCGGGACCCCGCAGGCCATCGCCTCCAGGGGCACGATCCCGAACGGCTCGTACCACGGCGCGCACACGACGGCGTCGGCCGAGCGCAGCAGCGCCGGCATGTCCTCGCGCGACACCTGGCCGGGCCAGCGGACGCGGTCGCCGACGCCGAGCCGGTCGGCCAGCTGCCGCAGCCGGGCCGCCTCGGGGTCCTGGGACAGCCGGCCCCGCTCCGGGCCGCCCGCGATGACGAGCTCGGTGTCCGGCAGCTGGGCGAGCGCGGTGATCGCGATGTCGAACCCCTTGCGCGGGACCAGTCGGCCGACGGTGACCAGCCGGTGCGGCAGCCGGCGGCGGGCCACCGGCCCGTCGGGGGAGAACCGGCCGAGGTCGACGCCGCAGGGCACGATCGAGATCCGCGACCGCGGGACGCCGAGGCGGGACAGCTCGAAGACCTCGTCGGAGCAGGTGGCGATCACGCGCCCGGCCTGGCGGCCGATGATCCGCTCCAGCCGGATGCGGTCGGCGGGGCTGGTGTCCTGGTCGCCCTGGTAGCGCTTCTTGACCACGCCCAGGGCGTGGAAGGTCTGGGCGACCGGCGTCCCCGTCGCGCCCGCCGCGAGCGACGTCGCGAGGCCGGACATCCAGAAGTGCGCGTGCGCCAGGTCCGGCCGATCGAGGGCCCACCGGTCCCGCAGGAAGCTGCCGAACTCGCCCATGTACGGCAGCAGGCGGTCCTTCGGCTCCTTGCGGGGCGGCCCGGCCGGTACGTGCACGACGCGGTACCCCTGCGGCGTCCGGACCTCGGACGGCTCGTCGCGGCTCTCCCGTCTCGTGTAGACGGTGACGTCGTGCCCGGCGCGCGCCAGCGCGGCCGACAGCTCGGCGACGTGCACGTTCTGGCCACCGGCGTCGGCTTCGCCCAGCGCGGCGAGGGGATTGGCGTGCTCGGACACCATGGCGATCTTCATCGGTGAGGCGTTCCCTTCACGGTTCAACGGGCCGTCTCGGCGAGGAGCCGGTCCCAAGTGGTCAGGAAGGCGTCCAGCCCGTAGTGCTTGCACGCGTGCTCGCGGGCGTTCTTGCCGGCGAGCGCCGCGAAGTCGGGTTCGTGCAGCAGTTCGCGATAACCGCGGGCCAGCACGGAGACGTCCGTGGAGAGCACCCCCGCGTCGTCCGGTATCGCCTCGACCGCCTCGGTGGCGGCGAAGACGACGACCGGCATCGCCAGGTACATCGCCTCCAAAAGCGACAGTCCGAGCGACGTCCACCGGGCGGTGTGCAGGTAGACGCGGCGGCGGGCGATTTCGTCGTGCAGCTTCGGTGCCGGGACGTCGCCCAGCCCGCGCAGCGGCGCGCCGAGTTCCTCGGTCCCCATGCCGAACACGTCGACGGGGGCGGTCTCGGCGAGCGTGCCGAGCAGGTCGGCGCCGGTGACGCGCCGCCGCCGCACCGGCTCGTTGATCATCGACACGCCGGTGGCGAGCTCACCGGTGTAGCGCGGTCCCGGATCGGGGATGCCGTGCGGCACCACGGTCACCGGGGCGCGGCCGCAGTCCCACATGGCCGCGTTGAAGTGGGTCACGTGCGCGACGGTGATGTCGGACCGGCCGGCGAGCGGGTGTTCGCTGGACGCGGCGTACGGCCGGGGCGCGTTGTGTTCCACGTAGACGGCCGGAACGCCCAGGCGGGCGGCGAGATCCAGCTCCTCCGGGCGTTGCAGGACGACGACGTCGGCCTCGGCCTCGGCCAGCCGGTCGAGCGGCACCTCGGTGACCGACGGCCAGTTCCGCCCCGCCTTCCCGAGACCCCAGGGCGCACCATCGGGTGACACAGGCACGAGGTAGTCGTGGCGGCCGCGGACGAAAGCGTCGGTCCATGAGCCGTGCACGTGCCAGAGCAGTACTCTCAGGCGCCGGGATCCGGGATCGGTCATGACTCCTGATTTCCCGGAGATCGGCCGTTAAACGTACGGCCGGACGGGGTACTCGGCCCCGGACGGGCGTGCGCGACGAAGGGACTTCCATCCATGCGCTTCACCCCCCGGGGCACCCGGTTCTTCGACCTGCTCGCCGACGCGGCGAAGAACCTCGTCACCGCGACCGCGTTGCTCGGGGAGCTCGTCGCCGCCGACCCCGCCGGGCGGGAATCGATCGCGAAGCGCCTGCACGAGGTCGAGCACCAGGGCGACGAGCTGACGCACACGATCATGGTGGAGCTCAACAGTTCGTTCGTGACGCCGTTCGACCGCGAGGACATCCAGGCCCTCGCCGCCAAGATCGACGACGTGCTGGACTTCACGGACACCGCGGCGGACCTGGCCGTGCTCTACCGCATCGGCACGTTCCCGCCGGGGACCGACGTCCTGGTCCGGGTGCTCTGCCGGGCCGCCGAGCTGACGGCGTCGTCGATGCCCGGGCTGGCCAAGGTGGGTGAGCTCGAGCCGTTCTGGATCGAGATCAACGAGCTCGAGAACGAGGCCGACCGCGTCTACCGGCGGATCCTGGCCCACCTGTTCGAGCCGGGCGGCGACGCCCTCGAGGTGCTGAAGACCAAGGAGGTCGTCGAGCAGTTCGAGCTGGCCGCCGACGCGTTCGAGCACCTCGCCGATGTGGTGCAGACCATCGCGGTCAAGGAGTCCTGAGTGACGGGGACCGCCGCCCTGGTCACCGTGATCGTGCTGACGCTCGTCTTCGACTACACCAACGGCTTCCACGACGCGGCGAACGCCATCGCCAGCGCGGTGTCGACGCGGGCGCTGACCCTGCGGGCCGCCCTCGTGCTGGCGGCGGTGATGAACCTGGCGGGCGCGCTGCTGTCGACCGGCATCGCCGCGACGGTGGCCAAGGGGATCATCGACGTCCCGGTGGGGCCGGACGCGCTCACCGTGGTCTTCGCGGCACTGGCCGGCGCCATCACCTGGAACCTCATCACCTGGTACTTCGGGCTCCCGTCGTCGTCCTCGCACTCGCTGATCGGCGGCATGGTCGGCGCGGCGCTGGCCGCCGCGAGCACCGTGCACTGGGCCGGGATCGCCGAGAAGGTGCTGATCCCGATGGTGGCGTCGCCGCTGCTCGGCCTGGTACTGGGCTACTTCGCCATGGTCGCCGCGCTGTGGCTGCTGCGCCGCGCGAACCCGCACCGCAGCGGCCGGGTGTTCCGCCGGTTCCAGCTCGTCTCCGCCTCGGCGCTCGCGCTCGGCCACGGCCTGCAGGACGCCCAGAAGGGCATGGGCGTGATCGTGCTGGCCCTGGTCGCGGCCGGGCAGCAGTCGACGTTCGCGGTCCCGCTGTGGGTGACCCTGGCGTGCGCCGCGGCCTTGTCGCTGGGCACCTATTCGGGTGGCCTGCGGATCATGCGGACGCTCGGCAGGCGGGTCTTCCCGCTCGACCCGCCGCACGGCTTCGTCGCGGAATCGGTGGCGTCGTCGGTGTTGTACGTGACGGCGTTCGCGGTGAAGGCGCCGATCTCGACGACGCACGTCATCACGGCGGCGATCATGGGTGTCGGCGCGACGCGGCGGCTGTCGGCGGTGCGGTGGGGGATCGCGCGCGACATCGTGCTGGGCTGGGTGCTGACCTTCCCGGCCGCCGCGGCGGTGGCCGCGGCCGTGTACCTGGTGGCCGACCTGATCACCTGACCCGCCCTGGCCTGCCGAAGGTCGCGAATGACTCATTCGGGACCTCCGGTGCCGCGAATGAGTCATTCGCGACGTCCGCGCCCGGGTTTGTCCGTCGCCACCCGCGGGAAGCCGGGGCTTGACCACCCCGCCCGCGGAAAAGGGAGAGCCATGAAGGCAGTGACCTGGCACGGCAAACGCGACGTCCGCGTCGAAGAGGTGCCGGACCCGAAGATCGAGGAGGCCACGGACGCGGTCGTGCGGATCACCTCGACCGGGATCTGCGGCTCCGACCTGCACCTGTACGAGGTGCTGGGCGCGTTCATGACCGAGGGCGACATCCTCGGCCACGAGCCGATGGGCGTGGTCGAAGAGGTCGGGCCGGAGGTGACGAACCTCAAGCCCGGCGACCGGGTCGTGGTCCCGTTCAACATCTCCTGTGGCCACTGCTGGATGTGCGAGCGCGGCCTGCAGTCGCAGTGCGAAACGACCCAGGTCAGGGAGCACGGCAAGGGTGCCTCGCTGCTCGGCTACACCAAGCTCTACGGCCAGGTCCCCGGCGGCCAGGCCGAGTACCTGCGGGTACCGCAGGCCCACTACGGCCCGATCAAGGTGCCGGACGGCCCGCCGGACGAGCGGTTCGTCTACCTCTCCGACGTCGTTCCCACCGCCTGGCAGGCCGTCGAGTACGCGAACATCCCCGACGGCGGCACGGTCGTCGTCTTCGGCCTCGGCCCGATCGGGCAGATGTCCTGCCGGATCGCGCGGCACCGCGGCGCCGGCCAGGTGATCGGGGTCGACCTGGTGCCCGAGCGCCTCGCCCGGGCCCGCGAACACGGCGCCACCGCGCTCGACACGCGTGACCACAAGGAAATCGGCGACTCCATCCGGCAGCTGACCAACGGGCGCGGCGCGGACTCGGTGATCGACGCCGTCGGCATGGAGGCGCACGGCGCCCCGGTCGGCAAGCTGGCGCACACCCTCGTCGGGCTGCTGCCGCAGCCGCTGGGCGAGAAGATCACCGAGAAGGCCGGGATCGACCGGCTCAGCGTGCTCTACGCCGCCATCGACAGCGTCCGCCGCGGCGGCACGATCTCGCTGTCCGGCGTCTACGGCGGGATGGTCGACCCGCTGCCGATGATGGAGCTGTTCGACAAGCAGATCCAGCTGCGGATGGGCCAGGCCAACGTCCGGCACTGGCTGGACGACATCATGCCGGTGCTCACCGGTGACGGCGACCCGCTCGGCGTCGAAGGCTTCGCCACGCACAAGCTGCCCCTGGACGAAGCGCCCCGCGCGTACGAGATCTTCCAGAAGAAGCTCGACGGCGCCCAGAAGATCCTGCTGCAGCCCGCCAAGTAAACCCCGGGAGGAAGTTGCTCTTGCGAGCCGTCACCTCGCTGCCGTACGAAATCACCGAGGAAGACCACGTCCGGATCCCGATGTCCGACGGGACCGTCCTGTCCGCCCGCATCTGGCGGCCGGTCTCGTCGGACACCGGCCCGGTGCCGGCTATCCTCGAATACATCCCCTACCGCAAACGGGACCTCACCGCGCCCCGCGACTCGATCCACCACCCCTACCTCGCCGGGCATGGGTACGCCTGCGTGCGCGTGGACATCCGCGGCACCGGCGAGTCCGAGGGCGTCCTGGCCGACGAGTACCTCGAACGCGAGCAGCTCGACGCCGAAGAGGTCCTCGAGTGGATCGCCGGTCAGCCGTGGTGCACCGGCGACACCGGGATGATGGGGATTTCCTGGGGCGCGTTCGCCGCGCTCCAGGTCGCGGCGCGGAAACCGCCGAGCCTGCGTGCGATCGTGATTTCGTCGTTCACCGACGACCGCTTCGCCGACGACATGCACTACATGGGCGGCTGCCTGCTGTCGGACAACGTCGCCGAGTCCGGCACGATGTTCGCCTACGCCACGCTGCCGCCCGACCCGGCGGTCGTCGGCGAGCGGTGGCGGGAGATGTGGCGGGAGCGGCTGGACAACTGCAGCCTCTGGATCGAGAACTGGCTCGGCCACCAGCGCCGTGACGAGTACTGGCGGCACGCGTCGGTGTCGGAGAACTACGGCGACGTCCAGGTGCCGGTGCTGGCCTCGAGCGGCTGGGCCGACGGCTACTCCAACGCCGTGATCCGGCTCCTGGCCCACCTCGACGTGCCGCGGCGCGGCCTGATCGGCCCGTGGTCGCACAAGTACCCGCACCTGGGCGAGCCGGGCCCGGCGATCGGCTACCTCCAGGAGGTCGTCGGCTGGTGGGACCACTGGCTGCGCGGGGACGAGAACGGCGCGATGGACGGGCCGATGCTGCGGACCTGGATGCAGGAGAGCGTGCCGCCGTCGACGTCCTACGAAGACCGCCCCGGCCGCTGGGTCGGGGAGGCCACCTGGCCGTCGCCGCACGTCAAGCCGCAGGAGCTGCCGCTGGCCCCGCACCGCCTCGCGCGGCCGGGGCAGACGGTGCCCGACGAGGCGCTGACCGTGTCGTCGCCGCTGTCGGTCGGGCAGTTCTCCGGGAAGTGGGCGTCCTACAGCGCGCCGCCGGACCTGCCCTACGACCAGCGCGAAGAGGACGGCGGATCGCTGGTCTTCGACACCGACGTGCTCACCGAGCGCTGCGAGATCCTCGGCTCGCCGAAGGTGCGGCTGGAGGTCTCGGCCGATCGGCCGGTCGCGATGGTGGCGGCGCGGCTGTCCGACGTCGCCCCGGACGGGCGGGCCACCCGGGTCACCTACGGGCTGCTCAACCTGACCCACCGCGACGGCCACGACGAGCCGGCGCCGATGGAGCCGGGGGAGCGCTGTTCGGTCGAGATCGAGCTGAACGCCGTGGCGCAGGCTTTCCCGGCGGGGCACCGGATCCGGCTCTCGCTGTCGACGTCGTACTGGCCGCTGGCCTGGCCGCCGCCGACGCCGGTGCTGTTGAGTGTCCACACCGGACACAGCGCGCTCGAGCTGCCGGTGCGCCCGGTCGCCGAGCCGGACGAGCTGCCGGCCCGGCCGTTCGGGGAACCCGAGGGCGCGCCGCCGATGTCCGTGACGGCCGTGACGCCGGGGGAGCAGCGCTGGACCGTCTCGCGGGACCTCGTCGACTACCGGTCGGCGCTGGACATCGTGAAGGACGCGGGGACCGTCCGGTACGACGACCTCGACCTGGAGGTCACCCGGGACGTCCGCGAGCGGTACAGCTGGGTCGCCGACGACTTCTGCTCCCCGGTGGCGGAAACCACGTGGGACGTCACCTTCGCGCGCGGCGACTGGGTGGCGCGCAGCGAGACCCGCACGCGCGTCTCGTGCACCGACACCGAGTTCGTCGTCGATGCGCAGCTCGACGGCTATGACGGGGCCCGGCGGATCGTGTCGCGGAACTGGCACCGGCGGATTCCGCGTGACCTCGTCTGAGGTTTTCGGGGGTCCGGGTGGCGAAGCCCCCGGCCCGGGGCGAAGCCCCGGTTGTCACTGAGTTTCGCGACCGCGACACCGGGTAAGCCTTTCGGGTGCGCATCGTGATCACCGGGGCGACCGGGAACGTCGGAACGGCACTGCTGGACGCGCTCGAGCCCGGCCACGAGGTGGTCGGGCTCGCGCGGCGGCTGCCGGACACGACGGCCGAACCGTACCGGCGGGCGGCTTGGCGGACCGTCGACATCGGCCTCCCCGGCGCGGAGGAGGAGCTGGCCGAGGTCTTCACGGGCGCGGACGCCGTCGTCCACCTGGCGTGGGCGATCTCGCCGGTGCGCGGCGACCCGCCGATGGAGCGCACCAACGACCACGGCACCCGGCACGTGCTGGCCGCGGCGGCGGGCGCCGGGGTCCCGCACGTGGTCGTCGCCTCGTCCGTGGCCGCCTACGGGCCCGCGCCCCGCTGGGACAAGGTGGCCGAGGACTGGCCGTGCGACGGCATCGCGGGCAGCGCCTACAGCCGTGGCAAGGCCGCGCTGGAAACGCTGCTGGACCGGTTCGAAGAGGAGTATCCGCAGGTCAAGGTGGCGCGGATCCGGCCGTGCGCGATCCTGCACCGCAGCGCGGCCGGGGAGTTCGCGCGCTGGCTGCTCGGCCCGGCGGTGCCCGCTCACCTCGTCGGCGGACGGCGGCTGCCGGTTCCGCTGTGGACGGACCTGCGCGCGCAGGTGGTGCACACCACCGACGTCGCCGAAGCCATCCGGCTGATCCTCGGCCGGGGCTTCACCGGCGCGGTCAACCTGGCCGCGCCGGAGGTGCTCGCCGCGGATGCGCTGGCCGGAGTCCTCGGTGGCACCCGCCTCCCGGTGCCGAAGCCGGTGGTGCAGCTCGCGACCCGGGCGGCCTGGCTGGGCGGGGTGCTGCCGGTGCACCCGGGCTGGCTCGAGCTGGCCGATCGCGCCGCGCTCGGGGACACCACCCTGGCGGAGACCGCGCTGGGCTGGCAACCTCGGTATGACGCCGCGGCCGCGCTCGCCGACCTGGTTGCCGGGCTCCGGTCGGGCGCGGGGGCGGCGAGCCCGCCCCTGGCTCCGCCGCGCCGCGACGGGGTCCTGGCCCGGCTCCGCTCGCTCACCCGGGTCGGGCCGAGCCACCAGTCGCAAGCCTGACCAGCCGGGAGGCCGGAGTGAGTACGGAAGCCGTCGACGCGGTGGTGATCGGCGCCGGGCACAACGGCCTGGTGGCGGCGAACCTGCTGGCCGACGCGGGCTGGTCGGTGCTGGTCCTGGAGGCGACCGAGCACGTCGGTGGCGCGGTCCGGACCGCCGAAGTCACCGAGCCGGGCTTCCGCAACGACCTGTTCAGCGCGTTCTACCCGCTTTCGGCGGTGTCGCCGGTGATCCGCGGCCTGCGGCTGGACGAGCACGGCCTGCGCTGGCGGCACGCGCCCGACGTGCTCGCGCACGTCCTGCCCGACGACCGGTGCGCGGTGCTTTCGCGGGACATCGACCGCACGGCGGCGTCGGCCGACGAGTTCGCCCCGGGCGACGGCGACGCGTGGCGGCGGTTGTTCGAGCAGTGGCGCGAGATTCGCGAGCCGCTGCTGAACGCGTTGTTCACGCCGTTCCCGCCGGTCCGCCCGGCGCTGAAGCTGTTGCGCCGCACCGGAACGGGCGACGCGCTGCGGCTGGCACGCATGCTGACGCTGCCCGCGCGCCGCTTCGGCGACGAGCTGTTCGACGGCGAAGGCGCGAAGCTGCTGCTGGCCGGGAACTCCGCGCACAGCGACCTTTCGGTCGACAACGCCGGCAGCGCGGTGTTCGGCTGGCTGCTCGCGATGGTCGGCCAGGACGAGGGCTTCCCCGCGCCCGAAGGGGGCGCGGGCGAGCTGGCCGCGGCGCTGGTCCGCCGGCTCGAGTCGCGCGGCGGGAAAGTCCACTGTGGACGTCCGGTGCGGGAAATCCTCGTCGGCGGCGGGCGGGCGCTGGGGGTGCGCGACGCCGACGGCGACCCGGTGCGGGCACGCAAGGCCGTGCTCGCCGACGTGCCGGCCCCGGTGCTGTACCGCGAGCTGGTGGGGGAGGAGTGGCTGCCGTCCCGGCTGGTCGAAGACCTCGGCAAGTTCGAATGGGACAGCGCGACGGTGAAGGTGGACTGGGCGCTGTCCGGTCCGATCCCGTGGACGGCCGAAGGAGCGCGCGGCGCGGGCACGATCCACCTCGGAACGGACCTCGACGGGCTGTCGGCGTTCGGGAGCGAGCTCGCCCGCGGCCGGACCCCCCGCCGCCCGTTCCTGCTGCTCGGCCAGATGACCACGACCGACCCGACGCGCTCACCGGCGGGCACGGAGGCGGCGTGGGCGTACACGCACGTGCCGCGCGGCACGGTGGAGAACCGGGCGGCGCTGGATCGGCGGGTCAAGCGGATCGAGGAGCTGGTGGAGGCGAACGCGCCGGGGTTCACGGAGCTGATCAAGGCCCGCTATCCGCAGGGACCGGCGGAGCTGGCGGGCCACAACCCGGGCCTGGTCGGCGGCGCGATCAACGGGGGAACGACGGCGATCCACCAGCAGCTGTTCTTCCGCCCGGTGCCGGGCACGGGCCGCGCGGACACCCCGGTGGACAGGCTGTACCTGGCGGGAGCCTCGGCTCACCCGGGCGGAGCGGTCCACGGCGGCCCGGGAGCGAACGCGGCCCGCGCGGCGATGGCCCGGGCGGGGATGCTGGGCGGCGGATACGCGGCGGTGATCCGGGCGGCCCACCGGGCGATCTACGGCTGACGCTGCTTGGACGCGGGGATGTGGGTGGGTCCGCCGGGCCTGCTGCGGCTGAGGCCGGGGCGCCTGAGGCCGGCGGGTTGCTCGGCACAGCTGAGGGGCTCTATTGCGGCGCGGCCGCACTCGCCTGCAGCTGGACCACAGCCTGGCGCAGCCGAACTTGCCTCCAGCTGGACTCAGCTTGGCGCAGCCGAACTCACCTCCAGCTGGACTCAGCCTGGCGCAGCCGAACCCTGCCTGCCGCCGGGGTTCCAGTGCGCCGCAGCCGAATCCTGATCCGCGCCGGGTTCGGTGGGCCCAGCTGAACCTCGCCTCCGCGCGCGGGGGAGCCCCCCGGATCCAGCGTATCGGCGCACACCGACAAAACGGCGCGGCCGCCGATCCGCGCTTCAGCCGTGGAATGCGTGAGCGGCTGGGTGACCGCGGCTGGGTGGCCGGCCGCGCTCCGCAACCGAGCGCGGCCGAATCCCGCGTCGCAGTGACCGGGGCGGCTGAGCGCAACCGAATTCCGTGCGGCGGTGACCGGGGCGGCTGAGCGCAACCGAATTCCGTGCGGCGGTGACCGGGGCGGCTGAGCGCAACCGAATTCCGTGCGGCGGTGACCGGGGCGGCTG